>JAZNAQ010000035.1:0-80051 GCA_045586595.1 Eubacteriales bacterium
GGTGTATTTATTGTGACAGCAGGAGTGATTGCTATCAGATGAATCATGCCTTTGAGGATATCGAGGTGAAGCAGAATTGTGTGGAACTTTTGGAAAAAGCATTACAGTCCAAACGTAAGAAATGTATGATTGGAACAGGAAGTATGTCGGACCCGTACATGCATTGCGAGGAAAAGCTGGAACTTATGAAGGCGTGCCTGGAAGTGATTGAGCGGTATGGGTTTGGGGCTGCGGTTATGACGAAATCAGACCGCATCTTAAGGGATTTAGCTTTGCTTAGCAGGATGAATCAAAAGACGAAGGTAGTGGTACAAACTACCTTCACTACATATGATGAGGAATTATGCAAAATATTAGAACCTAATGTCTGTACTACCAAAAAGCGATTCGAAATGCTTATGGCCATGAAAGAGGAAGGAATTCCCACAGTTGTCTGGATGGACCCGATTTTGCCCTTTATCAATGATACTAAGGAAAATCTGGATGGACTTTTAGACTATTGCATTAGGGCAAATGTAAAGGGCATCATTTGTTTTGGGATTGGAATGACACTTCGAAACGGTAATAGGCAGTATTTCTATCAGAAACTGGATGAACATTTTCCGGGATTAAAGGCGCGCTATCAAAGCACCTATGGAAGTGCCTATGAGTTGGGAAGTCCAAATGGAAGAGCATTGTATCGCAGATTGCAGGATACCTGTAAGGCTCATAATATACTGTGCACACCGGAGGAAGTGTTTGCTTACATAAATGAATTTCCGTATGAAAAAGAGTATAAGCAACTTAGTTTATTTGATAATTAAGTCAGTAAAATTATGGATGAAAAGCCTGGAGTCCAGGTCGGACAGGAGAAAAAGAGGCGATACAAGCTTGCTTGTGAAAGCCTTTTTTTTATGGGATAAGAAATTGGTGACATTGACTAGAGTCTAAAAATGGAATATAATATAATAGGTGCAAAATGAAAACAAGCGGCACCGAAGGTGACAACAAATGATAAAGGAGAATACCATGCTAGATAAAAGCTATTATGAAAAAACAGATGAGATTATAGCAGAATATGGTGCAAAACCGGCCTCTTTGATTCCTATTATACAGGATATACAGAGTGAATACCGTTATTTACCGGCAGAGCTTTTGGTTTATGTTGCAAAGCAGATAGGTATCACAGAAAGTAAGGCATACAGTGTTGCTACTTTTTATGAAAATTTCTCGTTTGAACCAAAGGGGAAATATGTAATTAAAGTGTGTGATGGAACAGCATGTCACGTGAGAAAGTCTACGACGATTTTGGAACGTTTATATACGGAATTGGGGTTATCAAAGGGCAAAGTGACCACAGATGATATGCTTTTTACCTTAGAAACCGTATCCTGTCTGGGAGCTTGTGGTTTGGCACCGGTACTTACTGTGAATGATAAAGTATTTCCGTCCATGACACCGGATGCAGCTTCAGAATTGATTCGTGATTTGCGCGAAGGCAAAATAGAAATTTAGTCGAAGGAAGGTCGGGACATATGGAAAAAATCGAAAATAAAGAAATGTTAGACCAGCTCCGTGATGGTAATAAGGAGCGTATTGATAACAGTAAGTGCAGAGTGTTGATTTGTGCCGGTACAGGCTGTCTTGCCAGTGGTTCCGGAGAGATTTATGAGAAAATCAAGGCTCTTATTGGTGAGAATCCGGATGTAGAAGTACATTTCGGACCGGAAATCGCTCATGGCGACGGTCCCATGGAAGTGAAGAAGAGCGGTTGTCATGGTTTCTGTGAAATGGGACCTTTGATGAGAATAGAGCCTTTGGGTGTTTTATACACAAAAGTGAAATTGGATGACTGCGAAGAAATTTTTGAAAAAACCATTAAGAATGGTGAAATCGTGGATCGTCTGATTTATAAGCAGAATGGTGTGGAATATCCTAAGCAGGAGGACATTCCTTTCTACAAAAAGCAGACCCGTCTGGTATTGGAAAATTGTGGACGCATTGACGCAGAACATATTGGGGAGTCTTTGGCAAATGACGGATATCAGGCATTTGCAAAGGCTTTATTTGAGATGACTCCCACAGAAGTAATCGATGTAGTATTGGAATCCAATCTGCGTGGTCGAGGAGGCGGAGGCTTCCAGACCGGTTATAAGTGGAAGCAGGTGGCCAGACAGGAAGAAAAGATTCGCTATGTAGTATGTAACGGTGATGAAGGTGACCCGGGCGCATTTATGGACAGAAGTATCATGGAGGGCGACCCCCACAGAATGATTGAGGGTATGATAATTGCAGGCATTGCAACGGGCGCAAGCGAGGGATATATCTATGTTCGCGCAGAGTATCCACTCGCTGTTGACAGACTCCGCAATGCGATAAAGCAAGCAGAAGAGCTCGGTATTCTCGGCGAAAACATCCTCGGAACAAGCTTCTGCTTCAAGTTACATATAAGCCGCGGCGCAGGCGCGTTTGTCTGCGGAGAAGGCAGTGCGCTCACAGCATCCATCGAAGGCAAGCGCGGTTTCCCCCGTGTCAAGCCTCCGCGCACAACAGAGCACGGTCTCTTTGACAAGCCCACTGTTCTCAACAACGTAGAAACCTTTGCAAACGTTGCGGAGATTATTAAAAACGGTGCAGACTGGTATCTGGGCATCGGTTCTGAAACAAGCCCCGGCACAAAGGCTTTTGCCATCACCGGCAATATCGCAAACACAGGTCTTATTGAGGTTCCGATGGGAACAACTTTGCGTGAAATCATCTTTGATATCGGTGGCGGCATGCGTGACGGCGGCGAATTCAAAGCTGTTCAGATTGGCGGTCCTTCCGGCGCCTGCCTTACAAAAGAACATCTTGACCTCCCGCTTGACTTTGACACACTTAAAAAAGTCGGTGCTATGATAGGCTCCGGTGGTCTTGTTGTTATGGATGACAAAACTTGTATGGTTGAGGTTGCACGCTTCTTTATGAACTTCACACAAAACGAATCATGCGGAAAGTGCGTACCCTGCAGAGAAGGAACAAAGCGTATGCTTGAAATTCTCGAACGTATTGTCGCAGGTGAGGGTCGTGACGGAGACATTGAGCTTTTGGAAGAGCTCTCTGACACTATTGTCAACACTGCTCTCTGCGGTCTCGGAAAGTCTGCGCCCAACCCGATTATCAGCACGATAAAAAACTTCAGAGAAGAATACGAGGCTCATATATATGAAAAACGCTGTCCTGCAGGTGCCTGCCAGAAGCTTAAAAAAATCTACATAGATCCCGAGCTCTGCAAGGGCTGTTCAAAATGTGCACGTCAGTGTCCGGTCGATGCAATTTCGGGCAAGATAAAAGAACCGTTTACAATCGACCTTTCAAAGTGCATTCGCTGTGGCAGTTGTCTTGACGCTTGCCCGTTCAAGGCTATAAAGGAGGCTTAAACCGATGGCAAATAAAGATTTTATTACTGTTGACGGTATCCCGGTACCGATAGAAGGAGAAGCAAACCTTCTCGAAGTTATCAGAAAAGCAGGCATAAAGCTTCCGACCTTCTGCTACCATTCCGATCTTTCCATCTACGGTGCATGCCGTATGTGTATGGTCGAAAACGAGTGGGGAGGTCTCGATGCAGCTTGCTCGACCCCACCGAAGCCCGGAATGAAAATCAAGACGAACACGGAAAGGCTCCGCCGCTATCGCCGCAATATTCTTGAGCTTATCATCGCAAACCACTGTAATGATTGCACAACTTGCAAGAACAATCTCCGCTGTAAGCTTCAGGACCTTGCAATGAGATATAATATCGACGGTGTCCGCTTCCCGAACACATCAGGGAATGCACGCCCGAAGGACGAATCCTCCGATTCGATAAGCATCGACCCTTCAAAGTGCATCCTCTGTGGAGACTGCGTAAGAGTATGCCACGAGGTTCAGAACGTAGGTGCGATTGACTTTGCCTTCCGCGGCTCAAAAATGTCAATCAGTACTGCATTCGGAAAGCCACTGAGCGAGTCTCCGTGTGTAGGCTGCGGTCAGTGCGTATCCATCTGCCCGACGGGTGCTCTCGTCGTGAAAAACGACATACTCCGTGCCTGGAAAGCGATTGACGACCCGAATATAAAAACAACCGTTCAGATTGCGCCTGCTGTACGCGTTGCACTCGGCCGTGAGCTTGGTGTAAGAGATGGGGACAACGTAATGGGCAAGATTGTTGCCGCACTTCGTCTTATGGGCTTTGACGAGGTTTACGATACCTCTATCGGTGCAGACCTCACAGTTATCGAAGAATCAAACGAGCTTCTTGAACGTCTTTCCGGCGGCAAGCTTCCGCTTATCACCTCTTGCTGCCCCGGCTGGATCAAATACTGTGAGAATAAACACCCCGAGCTTTTAGATAACGTTTCCACCTGTAAATCACCTATGCAGATGCTCGCGGCTCTTCTCAAGGACCAGGCAAAGCGTGAAGGCGTCAACATGTATCATGTTGCTATTATGCCGTGTACGGCTAAAAAGTCCGAGGCGACCCGTGATGAATTCATGGTCGATGATGTTCCGAATGTCGATGCGGTCATCACAACAAACGGTCTTATCAGAATGATAAAAGAATCCGGTATCTTGTTTGATGCACTCGACTCAGAAGCAGTAGACATGCCGTTTGGCACGATATCAGGTGCCGGTGTCATTTTCGGTGTTACCGGCGGTGTTACAGAAGCTGTCCTTCGCCGTGTTGCGGCGACCAAAACCCGTGCTGCACTTCTTTCCGTTGCAAACTCAGGTCAGCGCGGAATGGACGGAGTCAAGGAGTTTGACCTTGAATACGGCGACAAAACTCTCCATATTGCAGTTGTAAGCGGCCTTGCAAACGCAGAAAGCGTTATCAAACGTATGAAATCAGGCGAGCATTTTGACTTCATTGAAGTCATGGCATGCCCGGGTGGGTGCATCAACGGTGCAGGTCAGCCGTATGTCATGCAGGAAGACCGCAAGGAGCGCGTAAAAGGTCTTTATGAAGCAGACAGGCTTTTAAGTGTCCGTTGTTCGGACGAAAACCCTGTTGTTTCCGCTATTTATGATGACATAATCAAAGACCGTGCACATGAGCTCCTTCATGTACATTATAAGAAATAAAAAAAGCGAGTATCCAATTTGGATACTCGCTTTTTCATTATACTGACAATTTTAATTGACTTTGTTAATCGGATTACCTGCCATAAAAGCCTCAAGGTTCTTGGCTACAAGCTCTACAAGACGGGCACGGGTTTCTTTCGGCGCCCACGCGACATGAGGCGTAATAAGGCAGTTTTTGGCAAGTCTTAACGGGTTTGACTCACTCATCGGCTCAAGTGTGAGCACATCAAGCCCCGCACCTGCTATTTTGCCCTCGTTAAGTGCTTCGGCAAGTGCATCCTCGTCAATCGCGCCACCGCGCGACGTGTTTATCAGATATGCCGACTTTTTCATCATAGCGAGAGTCTCGCGGTTTATCATACGTTCTGTTTCCTTTGTAAGCGGTGCATGCAGCGTAATATAGTCCGCCCGCTTCAGCAATTCACAGAGCGGCACGCACTCTGCATCTGTACACTTAGCCGGTGTGCGGGTTGAAACAAGAATGTTCATATTGAATGCACGCCCGATTTTTGCAACCTCACGTCCAATGCTCCCATAACCGAAAACTCCTAGTGTTTTACCCTGAAGCTCGGCAATCGGGAACGGAAAGTATGAAAAGTTTTTTGACTTTATCCAACCGCCGTTTCTCGTCGAATCTGTATAATCACACAGGCTGCCGGCAAGCGCCAGAATAAGCGCAAACGTGTGCTGGGCAACCGCCTCTGTCGAATATCCCGGAGCATTTGCAACGCATATACCGCGCTCGCTCGCACACTCAAGGTCTATATTGTTATATCCTGTCGCAAACAGACCTATATACTTAAGATTTGGGCATTTCTCCATAACATCGCGGTCAATAATGGCCTTGTTGCATATTACCGCGTCTGCGTCTCCGATTTTCTCGGCAAGCTCTTTTCTCGGAATAACATCAAAAAATGTGACATCACCGAGCCGCTCAAGCGATTCAAATGATATATCCTCATTGGTTACGGTACATCTGTCGAGTATTATAACTTTCATAATCTCCTCCGAAATACTGATATTATGCAAACAGCAGCGTGCCGAAATCGGCGCGCTGCTGCATCGTTTTGATTAGAGCGTAAAATAGTCGTCGAAGTTGAGGCCCTGAGAAGCACCGATATCCTTGAGTTCCTGCAGTGTCTTTTCGTTGACCGGAACACCATCGCGAAGCTTCTGTGCCTTGGACTCAACTTCCTTCTCACCGTGGGTGAAGATTCTGTCGTGTCCGTCAGCCTTCGGGCTCTCGCGGAGCTCCTGAAGAAGGGTAGACATACGGTCTTTAATCTCCTTCTTATCGCCGAAGATGCCGTAATCAATAGCCATAAGGCAGAAAGAGGTATCAGCGTTACCGCTGTTTCTTACGTGCGGAGAAGTTGTACCGCCTGTTACAATAGACGTAAACAGCTCGACAATGATGCCGAGGCCGTAGCCCTTGTGTGAACCGGTCTCCTCAGAGAAGCCGCCGAGCGGGAAGATACCGCCGCCGAGCTTGCCGATGATGTTCTTAAGAACGCGATTTGCATCGTCACAGTCAGCACCGTTTTCGTCAGCTACCCAGCCCTGCGGGAGGGGAATCTCTTTCTTTCTGTAAACTTCAAGCTTACCGCGTGTGATAACAGTAGTAGCTGCATCAAACCAGAAGTCAACCGGGTCTGCCGGCATAGAAACTGCTATCGGGCTTGTGCCGAGCATTGCCTTCTTGCCGTAAGTCGGTATAGCAATAGCCTCTGTGTTTGTCATGCTGATACCAATCATATCGTTATCAGCAGCCATCTTTGTGTAGTAGCCTGCAATACCGTAGTGGTTTGAACCCCTTACGCAAACTACACCAAAACCTGTCTTCTTAGCCTTGTCGATAGCCATTTCCATTGCCTTCTTGGCAACGACCTGGCCCATCGAACGCGGAGCATCGATAACAGCCGAAACAGGTGTCTCGTGGATGATTTCGGGCTTTACATCAGGGACGATGGAGCCTTCCTCAATAGCGAGGTGATATCTGATAAGGCGCTGTACACCGTGTGACTCAATGCCGTAAAGGTCAGCAGTGAGAAGAACATCAGTGATTGCCTTGCTCTCCTCTGCAGAATAACCGCGCTTGCAGAAAATGTCTTCGCAGTACTTGCGGAGGCTGTCAACATTTAAATTAATGTATGCCATGTTTTTTACTCCTTTTCTATAAAACGACTATCTCTGAACACGGCCGGAACCGTCGCCGCCCATAAGAGCCTTAACTTCAGAAAGTGTTGCACGGTTGTAGTCACCAATGATGGAGTGCTTGAGGCAGGATGCTGCAACAGCAAAGTTGAGGGCATCTTCCTTGTTCTCATAGTTGTTGAGACCGTAGATAAGGCCGCCGGAGAATGAGTCACCGCCGCCTACGCGGTCAACGATATCAGTGATGAGGTACTTGCGGCTGAGGTAGAAGTTATCTCTGTCGCAGAGGCATGCAGACCAGCCGTTTGTGTCTGCACTCTTGCTCTCACGGAGAGTGATAGCGAGAGTCTTCATGTTCGGGTACTGGTCGAGAACCTTGCGAGCAAGAGCCTCATACTTAGCTGTATCAAGAACGCCATCCTCAACCTTAACATCAACAGTGATGCCAAGTGACTTCTGGCAGTCTTCCTCGTTTGCTATACCGACATCAACATACTTAACAAGCTCGCACATAACCTCGGGAGCAGTTTTGCCGTACTTCCAGAGATTCTTGCGGAAGTTAAAGTCGCAAGAAACAGTAACGCCAAGTCTGTTTGCAGCCTTTACAGACTCAAGAGCAAGCTCTGCAGCAGACTCAGAGATAGCCGGTGTAATACCTGTGATGTGGAACCATGTAGCACCGTCAAAAATCTTCTCCCAGTCAAAATCGCCCGGCTTTGCAAGAGCGATAGCTGAATATTCACGGTCGTAAACAACCTTTGACGGGCGCTGGTTTGCACCTGTCTCAAGGTAGTAGATACCCATTCTGCCGTTAGTGCGGATGATATCCTTTGTTTCAACGCCGAAAGAACGTACATCAGCAACGCAAGCATCACCGATTGCGTTGTTCGGGAGAGCTGTTACAAACGATGACTCCATGCCATAATTTGCAAGAGATACTGCTACGTTTGCTTCGCCGCCTCCGAAAGTTGCCTCAAATGCGGGTGACTGGAAAAATCTCTCAAGGCCCGGTGACTTGAGTCTGAGCATAATTTCTCCGAATGTTACTACTTTTGCCATGGTGTATTCGCTCCTTTTTTATAATAAATTTATATTTTCTGCCCCGGGTATGTCTTCCCGAAAGGCTAAGGTTTACTGAACTTCTTTTCTGTGCTCGTCGAGAATTTTCTTTATCTTATCGACAGGGCTTAAGAGAGATGTTATGGATATGTCGTGGTTCATTGTGTCCATGATAAGAGCAAGGAACTTTGACATATCGACGTTTTCATACCACGGAGCCTTAAGAATCTCCTCGGTACGGTAGTTTAGGTTTGTGGAGAATACCTTTGTTATTGCGCCGTCTTCGTATGCCTTATTGAAGGATTTTGCACCCTCTGTGAAAAGACCGAAGGTTACACCGACAAAGATTCTCTTTGCCTTCTTTTTCTTGAGCTCGTATGCAATCTCGATTACCGACTCGCCTGACGAAATCATGTCGTCAAGAATGAATACATCCTTGCCCTCAACCGATTCGCCAAGGAACTCGTGGCTTATAATCGGGTTGCGGCCGTTTACTATACGGGTATAGTCGCGGCGTTTGTAGAACATACCAACGTTAAGGCCAAGCATGCTTGCAAAATACAGGCTTCGGCTCATGCCACCTTCATCAGGGCTGACAACAAGCATATTGTCCTTGTCAATCTTGATGTCGGGAACAGAGCGGATAAGAGCCTTTATAATCTGATATGTAGGCCTGATGTTTTCAAAGCCACTGAGAGGAATAGCGTTCTGAACACGCGGGTCGTGAGCATCAAACGTGATGATGTTCTCAACACCGAGGTGCTCAAGCTCCTGAAGTGCGAGCGCACAGTCAAGCGACTCACGAGCCGTCTTGCGGTGCTGGCGGCTCTCGTAGAGAAGCGGCATAATAACATTTATACGCCTTGTCTTACCGCCGATTGCCGCGATAACTCGCTTGATGTCCTGGAATATGTCATCGGGGCTCATATGGCACTCCATGTTATACATTTTATATGTACAGCTGTAGTTGCTTATATCCGCAACAATATATATGTCGTAACCGCGTACAGACTCTCTGAGAACTGCCTTGCCCTCGCCCGAAGCAAATCTCGGCGTTGCGTGGTCTATGAGATATGAATCTCTGAGGTATGCCGGAAAGTGAAGCGGAACATTGCCGTTTTCAACATTATAACGTCTCTGCTGACAAAGATGCGCATCAACAAGATTGCCAAGCTCACGGCTACTCTCAAGTGAAATTATGCCTATCGGAGCATAAGGTATCTTATCATCCGGTGCTGCACTGAAAGAACTTGCCATATACTTATCCCCTTTTCGTTTGTTTCTTATAAAAAAACTCCATGTGAGTTCTTTTATATCATAGCATATATTCATTGTTTTATCAAGGTAGGAAACACTACAAATTTTTATATTTTTTATTCAAAAAAACTCGTCGAAACGCACTATTGTGTATTAAACACATCCATTAAATTTTTTTATATTTACCGTTGACGGAAATTGGTTTTTATATTATAATATAGACTGTTGTGGTAAGCTGAAATAGCTCAGTAGGTAGAGCACATCACTCGTAATGATGAGGTCATGGGTTCGAATCCCATTTTCAGCTCCATTTTATTCGCGGGTATAGTTCATCGGTAGAATGCAAGCTTCCCAAGCTTGAGAGGAGGGTTCGATTCCCTTTACCCGCTCCAGAAAAGAATATCCCGAATGTCCTCTTTCACATACCGAAAGAGGACGTTTTTGCAAAGAGGTGATACTATGGCAGATACAATTGCCGCTATTGCTACCGCGCCAATGAAAAGCGCAATAGGCATTATAAGAGTCTCAGGCGATGATGCGCTTAAAATTTCAAATAAAGTTTTTTCAGGTAACCTAAACAAACCAAGAAGTATTGTTACAGGCAGCATGCTCTCGAATGACGGTAACATCTGCGACTTCGGAATGGGCGTATACTTCAAAGGCCCCGCAAGCTTTACTGGCGAAGACTCGGTTGAGCTTTTCTGCCACGGTTCACTCGCTGTTTTGCGCACTGTGCTGAACTCTCTATATCATGCAGGGGCTCGTCCTGCAAAACCGGGCGAGTTTACTCAACGTGCATTCTCGAACGGCAAGATGGACTTAACTCAGGCAGAGGCGGTAATTGACCTTATTGACTCAGAAACAGAGCTTGCAGCAAAAAACGCTGCCGAACAAATGAACGGGCATCTCGGCGCGGAAATTTCTTCTCTGACAGAAGATTTAACTGCTGTTGCTGCAGAGTTTTATGCGTTTGTTGACTACCCTGATGACGACATTCCCCAGAGCGAGCGTAACGAGCTTGCTGACAGGCTTTACAAGGCAGCTGACCGTGCAGGTAAAATCGCCGGCACATACAACAAGGGCAGATTACTCCGCGACGGCGTCCGTGTCGCTCTTATCGGCAGGCCTAACGTCGGAAAGTCATCTCTTTTAAACGCAATGCTCGGAACAGAGCGCAGCATAGTAACCGACATTGAAGGAACGACGCGAGACACGGTTGAAGAATCGCTCAGAGTAAACTCTCTTGCACTTCATCTCATAGACACGGCAGGCTTGCGTGATGCCGATACTGAGCCGGAACGTCTCGGTATAGAGCGTAGTGAGGCGGCGGCAAAAGACGCAGACCTGGTAATCGCCGTGTTTGACGGAAGTTCGCCTCTCGATGATTTTGATATGCAGGCATTGGAGCTTGCAAAAGGACGCAGAAGCATCTGCGTTATAAATAAGAACGACCTTGGTTGTATTGTTGATAAAACAATTTTTGAGCCTTTACCGACAGTTGAAATTTCGGCAAAAAACAACCTTGGCACCGATATACTCCTTGATAAGATATGCGAAATATTTGAGGTTGCAGACATCCCCTGCGACGGCAGAACGGTCACAAATCCGCGCCACGCCTCAACGCTCAAACGCGCAGAGGAGCGTATACGGGCAGCAGCGGACGGGTTCTGCAGCGGAATCTATGCAGACCTTGCCGTAAGCGACATTGAAGATGCAATAAACATTCTCGGCGAGATAACGGGGCGGTCTGCACAAGACGCAATTATCACCGAAATATTCAGCCGCTTCTGTGTGGGAAAATAAAAAAGTGATGGTTTTTGCCATCACTTTTTTATTTAGCCGTTTTTAGTATTGCGGCGAGCTCTTTCCCCAGGAGCTTTACCGAGGCTATCGCTTCGGCAAGGGAATTTGCGCTTGTTCCTACCTCAACGAGCATTGAGCCGGTTGTTGCGTGCATATTAAAGCGCTCTTTTCTTAAATTCATCGGGCGCATAATGTTGGGGTACTTGCTCGCCATCGCGTTCTGGAGCTTTACGGCAAGTTTTAAGTTCTCTGCCCAATTCGGGTGCGGCAGCCCGCTCTCGCCGGTAGACATAACGAGCATAAGCTGGGCTACGCGCTCTCCGTTTACATTTGCGACTGTTCTGTATTTTACGCCCTCATCTGTACTCATTGCATCGCGGTGTACGTCTATAACAACCTTTATCGAAGGGTTTTTCTTCAGGGCGTTACCTATAGCATCAAGTGTGCGAGTGTAAGAGCCGTTATACGAGGGGCTGTCATAGATATTCCTGTCGTGTATTACCGATATGCCCTCTGCCTTGAGTGCCGCCTCAAGCTCGTCGCCTACACGTATGACATTATATCTCTTGTCTTCTGTGCGTTCAACATCGGTAAGCGTATATGTATCACGCCCCTGCGGCAGGTAGCTCTCACTTCCATGTGTATGCACTATCAGCACATGCGGCCCGTTTCCCGTAAGGTTGAAAGGCAGTTTAGCCGAAAGCAGCCAATTAAGATCTATCCCCTTTGTGCTGTCGTTTTTTACCCATACATTACCCAGATGCACATAGCCCTTATCAGATTTGGGGCTTATGGTTATATTCTCTATCGGGTATGTGTTTTCCTTTTTTTCGCCGCCCGGAGTATACTCCCAAATCGTCAGTTGTTCTTTTCCGTAGTTCTCGGCATTATCCTCAGCCTGCTCTGCTGCAACGGTTCCTGCCGGCACAAGAGCAGTTTCGGAGACAAATGCCCTCAGCATTTTCTCACCCTCATCGCTCTCTACAAGTTGGGTCTGCTCAGATAATGCAAAACGTACAAAACTCTCGTCTGACGAAATTTGCGATATGTGTTTTTTTACACTTTCTTCAAGACCGCTCATTGATATGAGCTTTATTGCACACGCCGATAATATAAACACTGCGGCAAGCTTTATAAACCCGTTGTTTTTTCTACACCTTCTCTTCATCTGTCTCCTCCAAGCATAAGCTTCCTACAATAAATTATATTTGGGCTTTTCCAAAAAAATGCAAAAACCGAAGCATACAATGTATGCTTCGGTTTTTTGTTTTTAGTCAGCGTCTTGCTCGGCGATTGCTTACTCTTCTGTCGGAGTACTGCTTAAGCCCGGATATTTTGCTGTCGCTATCCTGCATAAACTGCTTGAGCTTATCCTCAAACGACAACTCTGCCGCCTCACGCGGTGCAGATGGCTTTGTAGCAAAGTGTTGTTGCGGACGTTCCTGCCTCGGCTCAGCCTTACGGATAGACAGGCTTATTCTGCCATTCTCGTCTACCCCTATAATCTTTACCTTGACCTCTTGACCGCTTTGCAGGTGGTCGTTTATATCATTTACATATGAGTGCGATATTTCAGAAATATGTACCATGCCGCTCTTTCCTTCTCCGAGAGCAACAAATGCACCGTATTTTGTAATTGATGTGACCTTTCCGTTGCAAATAGTCCCTACCTCGAGTCCCATACTCTTTTTTGCGTCCTCCTTTGTATTTTTGAAAAGCCTTTTAGCTTCCCGAGACATCTACGAAAACGCGCTCATTAGGCGCGGCGTAGCCCTGACTTTGAGCTTCTTTTGTTACATAATCGTCATCTATCTCAGCACTAAGCACCTGTTCAAGCTGTGCTTTTTTCATTGATTCGGTAGCTATAAGCTCATCTAACTCTTTTGTGTCGTTTTCCATCTTGTTAATCTTCACCTGATTTGAGATGAGTATTCCTGCGGCGTAGACAACAAACACAAAAAGTATAAGCTTAGGAAACAGGCCTTTGCGCTTTTTTCGCTTTTTTGCTGCCATTTTTACCAGCCTTTCTCTTTTCCATACGTTTCTTTTTTATATTCTCCCGCATATTCCGTTCAGTTCTTCGCCCGGTCTTCTTAAACCAGCGCCACACCCACCTGAGAAACAGATATAAGGGGCGGGTAATCATTGAAAGAATTTTTCTCAATACGCAAATTAAAGACATTAGCACCTTGAATACAATTTCGCTTACTGCGGCAATGTATACAAAGCCTCCGCAAAACGTGCCTACAAGCACATACCAGCGCATCATGCCATCTGACACAGTCAGAATAAATCCAAGAAGCGCAACGGAAGCAACGCACCAAAACAACGTATCAAGAAGAGCGGTCATCGCCCTGCTTTTTGGTATGTAGGAGCGAATCACCCTCATTATATCAAACGTCACACCGAGCCCGATACCGAGAAGCGCAGAATAGAGAAACTCCAGAGTCTGTACAGAAACCGAATTTACCACAGCTTCTCTCCGTTATCTGAACAAGCGAGACCAGAAACCGCCGTTTACGGTTTCTTCGCTGTATTCTATTCCGTCAATGGTTCCCTCGACCGCGAGCTCACCCGTTTCAAGGCTTAGGCGCTCTATGTGAAGCCCTGCACCGCGTACGGTGAGAAGCCCTCGGTTTGTATACAACACAACAGTGTTCTCGTCAAAATTCTCAACGTCTGATACGCCTGATATGCTCATTTTCGAGCGATTTTCAATTATAATATTCTGCGGAATATCGCGCGGGATGTTTCTATCGTCAAACTGCACGAGTCGCACCTCCGATACTTTTTCACTAAAGTATATTAGCGCAACTGCAGCTTTATTCTCAAAATGAAGTTATCTTAATAAGTTTTATCTCTAAGATATAAAAAATCAGCGCACTTCTTCATACATAGTGTGCGCCTCGTCCTTACTCATATGTTCTGAAACGGCGAGCACACGTATTTTAAGACTGCGTGTACCAAAAGAAATCTCAATAATGTCGGATACCTTAACATCGTATGATGCCTTTACCGGTTTTCCGTTTACCGAGACTCTGCCGCCTGCGCAAGCTTCGCTTGCGACCGTTCTTCTTTTTATAAGTCTTGAAACCTTGAGATATTTGTCAATTCTCATAAATAACCTTCGTTATGTGTTGGTATGCTATCCGGGGCGAAAGCGAGCCCTCGCCCCGATAATAACATTGTTGCGAAAATTAAATTACTTCGCGACAGCGTCCTTAAGAGCCTTGCCAGCCTTGAATACCGGGCTCTTAGATGCCGGAATGGTAATAGTCTCTTTTGTGCGCGGGTTGCGGCCCTGACGTGCTGCACGGGACTTAACCTCAAATGCACCGAATCCTACGAGCTGAACCTTATCGCCAGCCTTGAGAGCTGCTGTGATAGACTCAACTGTTGCGTTGATAACCTTCTCAGCATCCTTCTTGGAGAGACCTGCCTTTTCAGCGACTGCACTTACCAATTCTGTCTTGTTCATCTGTTTTGCCTCCTGTTTTGTTTTTATCTAAAAGGCGTGAACATATATCCCCACCGTTTTAGTCATACCAAAATTACATAAATTAAAGCTTGTCCGCGTATTGAGCGAGAAGCTTTGGTAGCTCGCCATCGCTTCCTTCAAGCTTTTTAAACTCAGAGAGAAACCTCTCATTTCTGGCATCTAGCTCCTGCTCAGGGTTTATGCCCAAAATGCGCGAGATACGCACAACATCCATCAGGATTTCGCCTATACTCATATCTTCGCCGAGAGAAAGCTCTCTTGAAATTCTATCGGAAAGCTCCTGTATATTCTTCTGCGGAAGACCCGCCTTTTTCGCCTTGCTCTGAAGCTTCTCTGCGCGCATAAGCGACGGCAGACTTCTTGCAACTGAATCCATCGCAGAAAAGTGGGTTTTCTGGTTCTTCTCGCGTCGTTTTATATCATCCCAATTTTTAAGAACCTCATCGGCAGTATCGGCAGATACATCTCCGAATACATGGGGATGACGCTCAATGAACTTTTTGCATACACCGTCAGCAACGTCATTTATATCAAACCTGCCGGCCTCGCTTTCAAGCTCTGCATGGAAAACGACTTGCGCAAGAACATCGCCGAGCTCTTCTCTGAGCAGAACGGGGTCGCCGTTGTCAATCGCCTCGCATGCCTCAAAAGTTTCCTCGACGAAGTTCATACGGATGCTCTTATGCGTCTGCTCGCGGTCCCACGGGCAGCCCTCATCCGAGCGAAGGATTCTCGTTATCTCAACAAGGTCCTCAAAACCGTATTTTTCTTTCCTTAAAAAATTTATCATATTTATCGCTCTCCTGCAAGTATTTTTTTAAAATACCTAAATTTTTCAATCATTATTTAAAAATTTAAATATCTTTTTATTCCCTAAAATGAGTTTTTTCTCATCTTCGCCCACTGCTCCGACAAAAAAAGCACACGTTACACATACAAAAACACCGACAAAAACGGACAAAATTGTGGAAATGTGAGGTGCAAAAGTGCTCTTTATCAAATTTTCGAATGAACGGGCAGCAACGAAAGTAGCTCCACCCATCAAGGCGGGTTTTCCAAAAATCTTTGTTATGCTAACCTCAACAAACGGGTATTTTTTAAACGCCGCGATATTCAAAACTGCGATTGTTATATAACACAGCACCGTGCTCACCGGCGCACCATATATGTTTACATCAGGTTTCGCAACAAGCACGAGATTAGACACAATCTTTACCGTGGCGCCTATAAGCATTGAAATTACAGGTATATGCGCACGCCCCAGCGACTGATGAACTGCGCTTGTAACAGTGACAAGCGCGAGCGGCGGAATTGCCACAGCAAGGCATATAAGCATTTTAGAAGACGCTTTTATACACTCTGCATCAACGCTTGCTCCGTACAGCAAATCAAGCACTCCGTACGAAATCGCACCCAAACCGCACGCTGCGGGAACAGCTATCATAGCAGTAATACGAAGCCCCGAGTTTATGGTTTTATCTGCACGAATATACTCATGCCGTGCGAAGGCTGCAGACAGTGCCGGGATAAGCGATACTGCGAGTGTTGTAATTACCGCAGACGGTAAATTAAATACAGTTGAGGCATATGTGTACGCGCCGTAAAGCCATTTTGCCCGATATTCTGAAAAACCGTTTTCTTGCAGAAGGTTCATAACCAGAGCGCTGTCAATTACATTTGTCAGGCTTATAACTGCCGCACCCATTGTTATCGGTATCGCAAGAAGCATAAGCTCTTTAAGTATACGGCGTCGGCTTTTTCTGGAACGGGCTCTTAATGCTCTCAAATCGTCACGGCAAAACGCAAAATGTAGGGCAGACAAAAACGCTCCTGCCGTAACTCCGAGCACAGCACCTGCTGATACCACATCTTCGTCCATGCCTATTTTTTTCAGATACCACGCCGCCGCAAGACCTATAACGAGCTTTCCGAGAGCTTCAATAACCTCAGATATTGCCGTGGGATACATATTTGAGCGGCCTTGAAAGTAGCCTCGGTTTATTGCCGACATAGACACAAACAGAACAGCCGGAGAAATTGCCCTTATTGATGTGGCGGCATCAGCGCTGCCCATAAAGCGCGCAAGCTGCTCTGCACCAACAAACATAAAAGCAAAACCTAAAAACCCCACAAGCGCAAACGTAAGGTATGAAACTTTGTATATTTTATACATCTCTCCGCCATCACCTGAGGCGTATGCTTCCGAAATCATCTTCGACACAGCCGCGGGAACGCCTGCGGTAGAGAGCACAAACAAAAGCGCGTAAATATTATACGCTATAGAAAAATCCGCCATACCGACAGGTCCAAGCAGACCCCCGAGCGGTATTTTATAGCACGCGCCGATTACCTTTACAACAATGCCCGCAATCGCAAGAATCGCGGCACCGTGAACAAAGCTCTGTCTTTTTTCTTTCATCACACAAACTCACATCCTAAACCTCTGATATGTGAATTTATGTAATAAGCTCGGCATTTATGCTCTTACACTTCGTTTGGCACGCTCTATATCTATTGTTTTAAACTCACCGTTCTCATAGAGAATTTTGCCTGCCACCATAGTCATCACGACATCTGCGCCGTTTGCCGCATATACCGTATTGGATATTGCATTATGGCACGGAACAAGGTGTGGGCGGTCAAAATCAAGCATTATTATATCAGCCTCAAAACCTGCTTTAATTACGCCGCAATCGCCTCTGCCCTGTGCCTTTGCCCCGTTTACTGTTGCGGCGCGCAGAGCTGTGTATGCGTCAATCGCCGTGGGGTCGTTATTTATTCCTTTATGGAGAATTGCAAACAGCTTTATCTCCTCAAACATGTCTGTGTTGTTGTTACTTGCAACTCCGTCCGTTGCAAGGGTTACATTCAGACCGTGCCTGAACATTTCGAGTACGGGCGCAACGCCTGATGCAAGCTTTAAGTTACTTACCGGGCAATGTGCAACCGAGCCACCGACGCTATTTAAGATATCCATATCGTTCTCTGTCATATAACAGCAGTGTGCAAGAAGCGGAGATGTGCCCTCAAAAAGACCTTCGGCGAAAAACTGCTCTGTCGGGGTTTTGCCGTATTTTCCAATACACTTTTCATGCTCAGCGCGAGTCTCTGATGTGTGTATCTGCAAAATAAGATTATTCTCTTTGGCAATCTCTGCCGTTCTGATGCGGCACTCGGTTTCAGAAGTGTATTCGGCATGAATGGAAATATCTGCCTGAAGCCTACCGTTGTCATACATATGCACTCTGTCAATGAGCGACTTTGTTTCTGCCACAGACGGCATTTCTGAGAAATTTTTACCATCACCTACGATTGAGCGCGAAAGGTTTGCGCGTATTCCTGAGTTCTCTGCCACATCTGCTATCGCGTCAACAAAAAAGTAGCTGTCAGAAAAGGAAGTTGTTCCCGAGGCGAGCATCTCGGCAACAGCAAGCTCTGTCCCGGCGCGTACCGAATCGGCGCACAGCTTGTCCTCTGCAGGCCAAATATGCTCGCGAAGCCATACATCGAGCTCGCAGTCGTCAGACAGCCCGCGAAACAGTGTCATGGGCACATGCGTATGAGTATTGATAAGCCCGGGCATAAGAAGCTTTCCTCGTGCGTCAATCCTGCGCACGAAATTGCCTTCAGGCTCTCTTGTACCCACATATTCTATCTTTCTACCTGCTATTGCAACATATGCATTTTCAAGATACGGGGCGCTATCGTCCATCGTGATAACCCGCGCATTTTCAAAAAGTATATTCATAAAATCTTCCCTCTGTAAATTCATATTGGCGGCGTGCAGTAACACGCCGCCAATAGCGTTAATCATCAAGCCTTGTGCCGCAATTTGAGCAGAAAATGCTGCCAGGCTCGTTTACTTTGCCGCATTCGTCGCATTTCTTAGCCGAAGCTTCACTCTCAAGCTGGGCGCGAAGCTCCTCAATCTGACCTTTTTTCTCATCAATCGCAAGAAGCCTTGCATCAAGCTCTTCTGTTGATGTCTCCTCATTACTGTGCGCCGCATAAATCAAGCGGCCGACTTCTTTGTAGAGAACCTCTATATCGGTTGTAAGGTCAAAAATCTTAAGATTTATCTTCGATACGTTATATACATCTTTTGCCTTTTCGCCCGCGCTTTCTGCGGTTTTTGTGGCAAATACACCCGCAGCAGTTGCCCCTGCGCAAATTTTATCCCATATACCTCTTATCTTATCATTCATATAAAAAACCTCCTTAAAAATAACTCAGCTTTTATACCAGTATACTACCATTGCACTTCAAAATCAATACTTAAAGCTACCGCCGCCGATAAACTCACGAAGAAGCGAGTCCTTCGGGACAAAGTCATCAGAGAGGTCGTCAAATCCGTTTACATTCTCCATCATCTGGCACACCTCGTCATATCTTGCTATTCCTTCAGGGACACGCAACACAGCTTTTTTGAGGTGCTTTTTCAGTACTGCTACTTCATATTCATGAGTTGAGTTAATTATAATATCTGCTCTGTCCTTAAACGGCGAGATGTACATTTTTTCACCACGGCGTATGCCGTCCCATATGGCAAGCGTAAAATCCGCATCTGCACCGCGGAAGAGGTTATCACGCACGATTCTGCGAGTGATACGAGTCCATGTCCCTTTATAAAACACACTGCCGTCTCTCATAAAATTGCTTCGGGCCGAGATATAGAGCTTTATGCCGTGTGAGCCTGCGGCTGAAGTTATATCATCATTGAGTGCATGTATTCCCTCAAAAATGACAACCTCGTTCTTCTTTAGACAAAGCGGGCTGACCGTTTTAGAACGGCGTTGGTTTTTAAAGTCAAACTTAGGGACGAGAACCTCTCTTCCTGCAGTTATATCCGCAATGTGTTTATTGAGTAGCGGCATATCAAGACACAGCGGAGATTCATAGTCTATCTCCCCATCTTCGGTTTTCGGCGCAGTGTTGTGATCAACTGTTCTGAAATAATCGTCAAGCGACACAGAACGCGTACCCACACCCCGGTCTTCAAGGGCGCGCTCAAGCTTGAGCGCCGTTGTGGTCTTACCTGAGCCGGAAGGGCCCGAAAGAAGAACAACACAGCTCTCCTGAACCTTTTCTGATATCTTCTTTGCGGCTGACATAACAGCCTTTTCATATGCAGCCTCGCACTCTGCAACAAAACCGCGTGGGTCCGTTTTTATTTCAAAGTTAATCTCTTTTACGTCAAGCGCCATGCACATCTCCTCCTACCCCTTGAAAAAGTCAACAAGCTTCTTTGCGGTCAAATCAATCTTTTCCTCTGCATTATTGTATTCATATGGATATTTAGGGTTGAATATTCTTTCGATTCTGCCTTTTTCGCGGTCGATGAGTTTTGTTACCCCTCCCGCTCCGGCAGAAAGTATTGTGTGAAGCTCATCCATAATGTAATTATTATACGCACTCTCGCAGCCGGATTTTGAGTACCCCACGTTCTCAAGGTTTCCGGACATATATTTCTGGCGGTAAAGGTAGTACGGCACAAAACCTGCATCATTAAGCGTATGCATTGCATACTCAACCATTTTCTCCGTTACCGCACCATCGGGAAGCATATATTTTTCACGATGGAGCTCAGACCCCTTCTTCAATGCAAGAGTGTGCACAGTTATATTCTCGGGAGAGAGCTCTGTCATTCTATCTACCGAATTTTTAAAACTTTCAAAATCATCGCCCGGAAGCCCCGCAATCAAGTCAGTGTTTATCATAAGCCCACCAACTCTGCGTACATCTTCTATCGCACGCACAACATCCGCCGCCGTATGACGCCTGTCCATCTGTTTCAGAATTTCATCATTCATCGTCTGTGGGTTCACGCTTATGCGCGTCGCACCCATATCACATATGGTTTGAATTTTATCAGGCGTGAGTGTATCGGGTCTGCCTCCCTCTACCGTATATTCCTCAGCGTTTTTTACATCAAAGTTTTTTTGTATCTGCCCCATGACAAAAGCAAGCTCGTCACATTCAAGGGCTGTGGGTGTGCCTCCGCCTATATAGACCGAGCGTAGGTTTAATCCCGCTTCCTTTGCCGCATGGCCGAGCTTTGAAAGCTCACCTGCAAGCATCTTGAGATATGGTGTGACAAGCCCTCTCGCCTTTTCTATTGAGTGGCTTACAAACGAACAATATCGGCAACGTGACACGCAAAACGGTATGCCAACATAGAGCGACATATCCTGCCGCCCCGTATTCTCTGCCATATGCTCTGCTCGGGACGCGCACCTTACCGCAAGGCGGGCGCGCTCAGGTTCGACAAAGTAGTCGCGGCACATTGCAGAAGTTGCCGCGTCCTCCGTCATTCCCATTTTTATGTATGTTGCCGCAACCTTTGACGGTCTAATTCCCGTAAGTGCACCCCACGCGGGAGCCTTTGGGAGAAGCGGAAGCGACGCGCGGTAGAACGATGTCTTTATCGCACGCTTTGCGCAGCGTTTTTTATCCTCTTCGTCATCAGACGGAGAAAACGAAAACTCAGCCTCGCCTCGGCTTTCCTTTCCGTTCACGTTTATTTCTGTTTCTGAAAAAAAGGTTTTATCCCGCAACACCAGTTTTGAAACTGCCCAATCGCCGCTTGTGGGTTTTTCATCTGCTATAACAGCATGTGAGTTAGGGAACAGGCACATGTAAATCTGCTGTGCGGCAAACCCGAAATCATGCCCCGAAAGTATCAGTTTCAACTTCTCATCGCCTCAGCCATATACGGATTTGTCTTACGTTCATTCTCAAGTGTTGTAGCTCGCTCGTGGCCCGGCAGGACTTTATAGTCACCCGGAAGCTCATATAGCTTTTTGAGCGATTTCATTATTTCAGAATAATTGCCTCCCGCGAGGTCGCATCTGCCGCAAGTTCCCGCAAACAGGGTATCCCCCGAAAACATCACATCCTCACAAATTATGCACATACTTCCCTCGGTATGGCCGGGCGTGGGAATAAACTCAAAATGCATATCTCCTACATCTGTCGCGCCACCGCCGACTATCTCAATATCGGCATAGAGCGGAATGAATTTGCGGCGGCGAAGCATCGTCTGGCCTGAGAGCTCAGCATCACACATTCTCTCTTTTTCAGCGGCATGTGCAACAAGCTTTGCCCCCGTTTGCTTTATAATCTCATCTGCGGCAAGAGTGTGGTCAAAGTGGGCATGGGTCAGAAATACACACTTAATCTCAACCCCAAGCTCTTTTGCCGCCGCGAGTATCCTCTCGGCATCGGCACCAGGGTCAATTACTACAGCAGCTTTGCCACTGTAAGCGATATAACAGTTTGTTCTTATAAAACCTACGACAAGCGTTTTTACATTCATTATCTATCATTTCCTCCGAATACATCCTTTGTATCCATAACAACCGTAACAGGTCCGTCATTTACCGACTCAAGCTCCATATATGCCCCGAACACCCCTGTTTCGGTCTTATATCCTGCATCACGAAGAAGTGCAACAAAGTATTCATATAATGGCCTTGCAAGCTCGGGGCGTGCTGCATCAACAAAGCTGGGGCGATTTCCCTTCTGCGTATTTGCATAGAGTGTAAAGTTTGAAACAACCATCATGGACCCATTAACCTGCGAGCATGACAGATTGAGTTTTTCCTCAGAGTCTTCAAATATACGCATCATTGATATTTTCTTTGCAAGGTATTCGGCATCTGCCTCCGAGTCAGTTGTTGACACGCCCAGCAGAATAAGAAGTCCTTTTTTTATTTTCGAATGAGTTGCGCCGTCAATTTTCACCTCGGCGGATTTTACCCGCGTAATTACAGCCCTCACGAAATTCCCCTCCTCGGAAATGTATTTCTTCTAGCTTAGTGAACGCTTAACGTCTATTACTCCCGCAACTCCGTTAAGCTTATTCATTATATACTCAAGTTGCTCCTTACCATTAATGTTCATGACTACATTTACAACAGCATATCCATCACCGAGCCGGCGAGCATCGAGCTGATGCACAGGAATCTTGATGTTGTTAAGCACTGTGGCTATATCCATAACAAGACCTGCGCGGTCTTTCGCTGAAATCTGGAGAGATGTCTGGAATTTATCTTTCACGTCATCTGCCCATGATACACATATCCATCTGCTCAAATCGTCAGAGTCCTTCATTGCACTCACAACATTATGGCAGTCAGACCTATGAACTGATACGCCGAACCCGCGAGTGATAAAGCCTATAATTGAGTCTCCCGGAATAGGCGTACAGCAGCGAGCGAACTTAACAAGACAATTCTCAACACCCGGAACAATTACACCCGAGTTTGATGTCTTCGGTTTCGGAGCCGCAGCTATCTTCTCCCGGACAATATCATCTGCATCCGGTGCCGGAGGTGCATTCTTTGAAATCTCTGTTTTAATACGGTTTACTACGCGATTTAGCTTCGTTCCGCCGTAACCTATGCTTGCATACAACTCATCAACATGGTGAAAGGACATCCTTCCTGCAATGGTGGTGAGTATCTCGTCTGCCTTTTCCTCGGTAAGAACAACCCCCTCGCGCTTGAGCTCACGTTCAAGCTCAGCCTTACCCCTTGCAATGTTTTCTTCTCTGCATTCTTTTTTAAACCACTGCTTAATCTTATTGCGAGCCTCACCGGTTTTTACTATCTTTATCCAATCACGGTTTGGCCCCTTGCCTGAATTTGAGGTAAGAATCTCGACAATTTCTCCGTTCTGGAGCTTATAGTCAAGCTGTACCATTCTTCCGTTAACCTTGGCGCCAACCATGCGGTTACCAACCGCGGAATGGATAGAATATGCAAAGTCAATCGGTGTAGAGCCCGCGGGAAGGCTTACAACGTCGCCGTTTGGAGTAAACACAAATACTTCATCACTGAACATATCAGTCTTAAGTGATGATATAAAGTCTTCATCCTCAACCTCCTGATTTTCAAGAAGCTGGCGCACCCATGCAAGCTTTGACTCAAGAGTGCTCTTATTTACACCCGATTTATACTTCCAGTGCGCGGCAATGCCGTACTCCGCAGTCTGGTGCATGTCGCGCGTGCGTATCTGCACCTCAAACGGAATACCCTCACGCCCTATAACCGTGGTATGAAGCGATTGATACATATTGGGCTTTGGCGTACTTATATAATCCTTAAACCTCCCGGGGACCGGATGGTACATATCGTGAATAAAACCGAGCACATTGTAGCAATCAGCAACGGTTTCAACAATCACACGCATCGCGTAGAGGTCATACACCTCGTCAATCGTCTTGTGCTGTGTGTACATCTTACGATAAATGCTGTAAATATGTTTAACTCGGCTTTGTACTTTACCGTCTATCTCTGCTTCATGCAACCGACTTACAAGGCGTTCTTTAATTTGGCTTAAAAACTCGTCACGTTCTTCGCTGCGCTTTTCAAGCTCCTCGGTTATTTCAGCATATCCTACCGGGTCGAGGCAGCGCAGCGAGCGGTCTTCAAGCTCCCACTTGATTTTCTGCATACCGAGGCGGTGTGCAAGCGGAGCATATACTTCCATGGTTTCAAGTGCCTTCTCACGCTGTTTTTCAGGCTTATGAAACTCAATCGTACGCATATTGTGCAGCCTGTCGGCAATCTTTATTAGGATAACGCGGATGTCCTTTCCCATTGCAAGGAACATTTTGCGCAAATTCTCAATCTGCGCCTCTTCCTTGCTTGTATAAGGCATCCTCGTAAGCTTTGATACACCTTCGACAATGTCTGCAACTTCCTTGCCGAATTTTGACTTTATCTTGTCATATCCGCACTCCGTATCCTCAATACAGTCATGCAAAAGCGCCGCGACTACGGAGTCTGTGTCAAGCTCCATATCTGCTACAATTTCAGCAACAGCTATCGGGTGCGTAACATAGTCGCTGCCATCACGGCGTTTCTGGCCCTCATGTGCTTCTGTTGCGATGTCATACGCATCATGGATGCGCTGCTCATCAATATGGGGGATATGCCCCTTTATTTTGCTTATCAGCTCATGATATTTTGCTTCAGGCATCATATACCATCATCTACTCCCACAACTTTTGAATAGTCTATATGTTTTTGAATCATTCAAATCCACTTTATTATTATGCTCTGCTATTTTTATGTGTACCCTATAATTTTCATACTCGTAGCTCATAAGCCCGACTTCTGAAAAAATCTGAAATGCTATTATGAGTTTTGCAAGCGTTATCTCTCGCCCAATTCTCAAGGCACGTCGTTTTATCTCAAGCAACGGTGTCGATACAGAGAAGTCGGCTCCGGTTATCATCCGCCATATCTTGCCGAGCTCATCGTAGCTCACCTCAATATTGTCGACTTTATTTCCTTTAAGTGCACAGTCAAGGCATGAGAATGCTAAATCAAACTCTTCTATATCCTTCTGGCAAGGGCGGGCATCTTTTATATGAAGCTGGACACTCTCACCCAAGAAGTTGTTTATCTCCGGCGTAAATGCTATATCCGCCCAGTCACCTTCGGCAAACGGTAAATCCTCAACACGCTTACCGAAATATACGCATTGAAAACGTCCCGCATGCTCTATATACATCTTTACATGTCGGTTATTGCCTATCGGTATTATTCGTGAAATTTTACATTTGTTCATTCGTAGCTTAGGGGCTTCGTTTTCTTTGCCGTAAGGCTCCATAACGCGCAGTGCATAAAGCTGGTCAAGAGTCAGCTCATCGGGGTGTACTTCAAAATCTATATCAAGTATAGGCACATATCCGCTCATATCGCTTTCAAGCTCTTCGTTAAGACGGCGGCGGAACACTTCAATATTCTCCCGTTTTATAACTATACCCGCCGCAAGGTCATGCCCACCGAACTTTTCAAGTAAGTCAGAGCATCTGCCAAGCGCGGCGTGGAGGCTTACGCCTGCAAAACTTCTGCCCGAGCCACGGCATTCACCGTCCTCTACAGAAATTAGGATTGTGGGTTTACCGAAAAGGTTGCATATGCGCGACGCAACTATTCCGAGAACTCCGTGGTGCCAATTTTCTCCGCCAATTACTATTGCGCTGCCCTCTTTGTACTCTGGGTGCGCCTCCATAACCGCAAGGGCTTCTTTCATTATGTCGCCTTCGCACTTCTGACGTTCACGGTTTTTCCCGTCAAGCTCATGTGCGAGCTCTTTTGCGGTTTCTTCATCTGCAAACAAAAGCTCAAGCGAGAGTTCGGCACTTCCCATTCTCCCCGCGGCGTTCATTCGCGGACCTACGAGAAAACCTATTGCCCCGGCCGTCAGCGGCTCGTCTCGCTTTGCCCCCGCCTCATCAAGAAGTGCGGTCAGCCCGATTTCCCGGCGCGCATCTAAAAGCCTGAGCCCATTTGCAACAATTATTCGGTTTTCGTCTGCTATGGGCATGACATCTGCCACTGTCCCGATACAAACATACGGTAAGTATTTTTCCATAACCGAGCGTTCACTGCCGCTCATTGCACAAATAAGCTTAAAGGCAACCCCTACACCTGCAAGAGATGTGAACGGATAATCGCAATCGCTCCGATTAGGGTTAACCACAGCGCAGGCAGGAGGCAACTCATCACCACACTTATGGTGGTCTGTTATAACAAGGTCGAGCCCAAGCTCCTTTGCATAGCGTGCCTCATCAATAGCAGTAATACCTGTATCAACGGTTACAACAAGCGTAACCCCACGCGCGGCAAGCTCTTCAAGCGCAGTGCGTGAAACACCATACCCGTCTCCAAAGCGGTCGGGTATATGGTATACGCAGTCTGCCCCTCTTGATTTTAGGTAATGCAACAAAATATATGTAGCGGTTACGCCGTCGGCATCATAATCACCATATACAGCGATTTTCTCGCCATTTGCAAGCCCCAAATTTATTCGATCAGCCGCCTTTTCCATATCTTTTAAAAGGAACGGGTCATATAAATCTGACAAATCCTTTTTTGTAAACAAATCTGCCTCTTTTGCCGTTGTTATCCCTCGTACAGCGAGGAGTTTTGCCGTAAGCGACGGCACGCCTAACGCCTCAGACAGCTCGCGGACTATATTTTCATCATAACTTCCGGTTATCCATTTGGTATTTTTCATAACAGCATAATATCCTTTATTCTTTATGCTTTATATTATAACAAATTCCACCCCAAAATACAACCTCGCCGAAATCCTTGTTTTCAAATGCAGAAATATGGTGTATAATACAATTTAGGGGGTGAATTTGTTTTGATGAAGAACCTCAAAAGCCGCTTTTCTGAGCCTTTACGGATACTTCGTATGCTTTATGAGCGATTTCGCGAACATGGCATAACCTATACAGGCGGGCAAATAGCTTACTTTTTCATTCTCTCGGTTTTCCCCTTTATTATTTTTATAAACGCGCTCATCGCATCCTTTAATATACCGAGCAAATCTGCGATAGCTTTCCTTGAGCCGTTTTTCCCTGAACAAATAGTTTCGTTTATTGCCAACTATATAGAATATATAAACGCACAAAGCGGAGTTAGCCTTTTGTCTTTTGGTATTATACTCGCAATATTCTCTGCATCAAAATCGGTAAGATCACTCGCTCGGGCATTCAACCTTGCATATGAAACAGAGCAAAAACGCGGCTTTTTTGCACAAATTCTTTTTTCAATGATTTTTATATTCCTCTTTGCACTGATGCTTCTTGCGTGTATTGTTCTCGTTGCATTCGGAAACGACTTTATATCAAAGCTCATTTCAGAAATGACTCTTGCTTTTGCGTTTGTTGACCTACTCTCTGTGTGGCGTTGGATCACTATGGCTATCATCCTGTTTTTTACGATGTCGGTAATATATAAACTACTGCCATCAGCTAAGATAAAATTTTCCGAGACTCTGCCCGGTACGTTCTTCTCCCTCGCCGGTTTTCTTATCCTGACCGCATTTTTCTCGTTCTATGTTAATAATATTATTTCATCATCGGTATTCTACGGCTCAATCGGCGCAATAATCCTTCTCATGCTTTGGATGTATTTTGCAGGAATAATTCTTGTCTTAGGAGCAGAGCTCAACAAAATCATGTCAGATATAAAAAAAGAGAACACAGATTAAATATCTGTGTTCTCTTTCTGTTTCTTATAACTTATAAACTTTATCACCTGGGATTATGTTGCGGGTATCAAAGACTATTTTGTCTTTAAGACGCGCAGCATTCTCTTTTATATGGGTATGAGATGTCATTACAACAACTATATCTACCTCACTTAAAAACTCGTCAAAATCGAACACCTGACCCTCGCAGATGCATTTCTCAACAAACGGGTCATATGCGCGAATTTTGCCGCCGAGGTGATTTCTCATACTCTCAAGAAGCTGAAGTGCCGGGCTCTCGCGGACATCGTCAACATCCTCTTTATAGGTAAGGCCATAAAGCCCCACTCGCGAAACATCGGTAATACCGTTTTCGTCCATAATCTCGCGAATTCTGCCAAGCACAAACTCCGGCATAGAGTCGTTTATCTTGCGCGCCGCAAGAATTATATTGGCAAGACCGGGATAGTCGCCAACCAGGAACCACGGGTCTACAGAGATGCAATGCCCGCCGACACCAGGTCCGGGCTGAAGAATATTAACGCGCGGATGCTTGTTTGCTATTCTTATAATCTCGTAAACATCCATGTTATCACTTCGGCAGATTTTTGCGAGCTCGTTTGCAAACGCGATGTTTATATCGCGGAAGGTGTTTTCGACTACCTTTGTCATCTCTGCCGTGCGAATGTCAGTAACAACAATCTCGCCCTTACAGAATGATTCATAGAGTGACTTTATCTTCTCGCCGATTTCTTTTGAGTCGGCGCCGATTGTTCTTGAGTTGTGCTCAAGCTCGTATACCATGTTACCGGGAATTATGCGCTCTGGCGCGTGAACAAGATTGATGTCTTCACCAATAACAAAACCGTTTTCCTCAATTACAGGACGCACAAAGCGGTCAATCGTTCCCGGTGAGACAGTAGACTCAACAACGACCGTCGCGCCTTTCGGGCAAACCGCCATAACGCTCTTTACAGCGCTGACAACATATTTCGGGTCAATCTTTTTGCTGTCTTTATCGTACGGAGTTGGAACTGATACAATATATACGTCTGTCGGGATATACTCGGTTGTAAACTTTATGCCACCCGCAAGAGCGTTTGCAAAAAGCTCTGAAAGCCCGTCCTCCTCAAAGGTGGTCTTTCCTGCGTT
The DNA here is from genome assembly GCA_045586595.1 of Eubacteriales bacterium. Lineage (GTDB taxonomy): Bacteria > Bacillota > Clostridia > Oscillospirales > JAAYXM01 > SIG480. Next base: position 29,006 of record JAZNAQ010000035.1, read on the forward strand.
GAGTGTGTTTACAAGCTCTGCATTATAGTCAGTGCCTACAACCTCTACACCGTGAGATGCAAACATCAGCGCAGTCGGAAGCCCTATATACCCGAGACCGACAACATTTATCTTTGACATAAACTTGCCCTCTTTACTTAATCTTTATAGACTATCTGCTCTCTGTCGGGGCCTACGCCGACAATAGATACCTTACATCCGCACGCCTTCTCAACCGCATCGATATAAGTCTTGATGCTCTGCGGGAACTCGTCATAATTCTTGACGCCGGAGATGTCCTCGTCAAAACCGTCAAACTCCTCATAAATCGGCTTGCACTTTGCAAGGTTATCAAGGTCTGCCGGGAAGTCGTTGATAATCTTTCCGTCCATTTCATACGCTGTACAAAGCTTAATCTTCGGAAGACCGCGAAGCGGGTCAATCTTATTTATAACGATAGAAGTAAGCCCATTTACGCGAACAGCATAGCGTGCCATAACCGCATCAAACCAGCCTGTTCTGCGTGCGCGACCGGTTGTTACGCCAAACTCTGCGCCTGCCTGGCGGATATACTCGCCAACCTCATCGTCAAGCTCTGTCGGGAACGGCCCCTGTCCGACGCGGGTTGTATAGCCCTTGAATATACCTACGACCTCGTCAACAAGTGTCGGGCCGATACCTGCGCCTACACAAACGCCGCCGGCAACCGGGTGTGACGATGTAACATACGGGTATGTACCCATATCAATATCGAGGAGCGTACCCTGTGCGCCCTCAAAGAGAACCTTCTTGCCTGCCTTGAGCGCATCAAATACCATAACGCTTGTATCGCGTACCATGGGCGCAAGGCGTTCGGCATAGCTCCAATACTCCTCAGCTATTGCATCAAGGTCAAGAGCCTTGCCGCCGTAGTAGTTTACAAAAAGCTTATTCTTAATTTCGCCGACGCGCTTTACCGCAGCGGTGAATTTTTCTTTTGAAATAAAGTCGTGCATACGGATACCGATACGCTGTGCCTTATCCATGTAGCACGGGCCGATACCCTTCTTTGTAGTTCCGATGTTGCCTGCGCCGCGCGCGACCTCTTCAAGGCCGTCCTGCTCTATATGCCACGGCATAATGACGTGTGTGCGCTCGTCGATAAAGAGATTATCAAGCGGTGCGCCCTTCTTTGCAAGCTCGTCCATCTCTGAAAGAATGACCTTCGGGTCAAGCACAACGCCTGCGCCGATAACATTCATTGTTCCCGAATATAAAATACCTGACGGAATAAGATGAAGCTTATATACATTATCACCTACGATAACGGTATGACCTGCGTTGTTTCCGCCCTGAGAACGGACAACAAGGTCTGCCTCCGACGCGAAGATGTCTATAAACTTACCCTTTCCCTCATCGCCCCACTGAGCACCGAGGATGACTTTTCCTGACATGCAAAAAGACCTCCTTATTTATTTCCGAGATGTATTATAGCACACTTTATCCATCTTGTAAAACAAAAATACTGGATTTCTGCCGAAAAATAATTTATAATAAGAAAATAGTTTGAAATTCGGAGAGATTACCCATGATATATCTTGACAACGCATCTACAACAAAGGTTATTCCCGAGGCGGCAGACGCGGCAGTTTTTGCTATGTGTGAGGGCTTCGGCAACCCCTCATCCCTACACGGGCTCGGCTTCTCAGCCGAGAAGCTTGTAACAGATGCAAAGAAAACGATTGCAGCCGTTATCGGATGTGATGCAAAAGAGCTTACGTTTACATCCTGCGGATCGGAGAGCAACAACCTTGCGATATTCGGCGCCGCAGCAAGAAGCGGCAAGCGCCGCCACATGGTGACAACAGCCTTTGAACACCCATCTGTTCTCAATGCGGCAAAGCGACTCGAAGCGCAGGGCTTTGAGGTCACTTATGTATCCCCGCGTTCAGACGGCTCGGTACACGCAGAGGACATCGCCTCGGCCGTTCGTGAGGACACATTTTTAGTATCGGTTATGAGCGTAAACAACGAGATTGGCTCAGTTATGGACATCCCCGCCATATCGCGTGCCGTACGCGCAAAAAACCGCGAAACGCTCATCCACACGGATGCGGTACAGGCGTTTCTGAAAATACCGATAAACACCGCCAGATACGGTGCTGACATAATCTCAATAAGCGGGCACAAGGTCCATGCCCCCAAGGGCATCGGCGCAATATATATAAAGCGCGGAGTTGGGCTGACCCCTCAGATTGTCGGCGGCGGTCAGGAGCAGGGTATGCGCTCGGGCACCGAGGCAACAGCTCAGATAACGGCATTCGCAAAGGCGGTAGAAAGTGTTAGCAACACTTATACCCGGAACGCAGAAAACATGAGGAGGCTTTTAGAGAGACTAAAAGCGGAGCTTGAGGCACTCCCGAATGTGCACGTCTTTTCTGCAAAGGAGAGCGCGCCGCACATTCTTACAGCTGCATTTACGAAATACCCGAGCGAGGTTGTCATGCGAATATTAGAGGAGCGCGAGATATATGTTTCGGCGGGCTCTGCGTGCAGCAGAGGCAAGAAAAGCCATGTTCTACGCGCGATAAAAGTCCCCGACAAGCTCATCGGCTCTGCTGTACGAATAAGCTTATCTCGTTTTTCAACCGATAATGAGGTTGATGAGTTTACAAATTGCGTAAAAGAAAAACTTATCTAATTTAGAAAATTCCCTATTGCAAAAACCTTGTAATAATGCTATTATACGGATATAGAAGCCATTTGCAAATTAACTACGGAGGTACTAACATGGTAATCGACACTTTAAGAAACATTCTCGAGGCACAGCTTGATATTGACCCGGCAACAATCACTGAAGAAACAAGCATTATCGATGACCTCGGCGCAGATTCGCTCGACATGGTTGAGCTTATGATGACAGTTGAGGAAGAGTTTGATATTACAATACAGGACAACGACGCACATCTCTTTAAAACAGTAGGCGACGTTGTAAATTACATCGAAGCAAATATGTAAAACCTTATAAAACAACACCGCAGGCATAAGCCTGCGGTATTTTTGTTATATTAGCCGTAAATTGAAAAATCCTGACTCCCCTGATTTGATGCAGTTACAAGGTCGCCGTCTACAAGTATCGTGTGCATAGGGCCTCCACTTGTTGTTATAACATCATTAACAGCTATTGATATAATTTCAACCTTTGGTGATATATAATTCTTTTTCATTTCATTTCTCTCCTATCTCTTAAATTCTTTTTTGAAATCAGGCATACACCCAAGCGGCGTAGACCAGTACACGACACCGTCTACCACAACAAACCCCTTGGCGAAGTACATTCCCGCTGTGTTCTCCGGAATGTTTATAAGGTCACCGTAAAATGTTTTTGACGGAATCCCCTTTATAATATTACCGACCTGCGTATCATCGGTTTCTGATTTGATGAACTTAATTCCGGACTCCGTAACTTCACCGTTAATATCTGCATGGAACAGATAGCGCATAAGCCCAAGCTTTTTGCCGTTTTCGCTGTAATAACCTGCATCAGTGTCCGTAGTCCATGTAGCTTCTATAATCACCTCATATTCACTTGTACCCTCTCCATAAAAAACAGTTACTGCTTGCTTTCCGGATGTCGAAATATCACACGACAATATCCATCCGTCAGTTGCCGTTTTTACTGAGCCGTCGTTATATGTAACCTGAAGCTCCATTCCCGAAGCATCTATCGCCTCACCCTTTTTGAACCTAAGCTTGTCGGGCAGTTTTGTTATCTCAATTTTTGTAACTACGGGTGCAAGCGCTTCAAACGAAAGATTCTGATTTTCTGCAAATGTCTTTGCGGCACTGTTTTCATATGCTTTAACTGTTACCGCCGTGGAATTTGCAAATGTTGTTTCACTCAACTGAGAATTTTCTCCAAGAACAGTAACTTCAGTAAGTGCTGAATTACCCGAGAAGGCATTTGCCTCAACTGCTTCAACGCTTTCCGGAATAATTACTTCACTTAGTGATGAACAGTTTTCAAAGGCACTTCCCCCTATTGTTTTTGTATTCTCTGAAAAATCCACACTTATAAGTGATGAACAGTCCTTAAACGAGTTTTCACTTACCTTTGTAACACCTTCACCGATGATTGCCGCACTCAACTGCGAACACCCTTCAAATGCACCTATTCCTATAGCTGTAACACTATCAGGGATTATAACCGCGTTAAAGGTTGCATATCCGGCAAACGCGCTGTCTGCAATAGCTGTAACAGGAAGACCGTCTATTGTATCCGGAATTACAAGCATATTGTAATCAGCATCCGTGCTCGCAACCATCACATCTGAAATACCTGTAATTTTTACGCCATTGTTTTCTTTTGTATATGTATAATAATTACCCCAAGTATTAGAAACATTATCCACGCATGATTGTATATAATACTCAAAGTTCCATGCGTCAATCTGCTTTATGTGTTCATCTATTTTTGCTTGCGTACTTTTATTTGTCGTTAGCTTTCTCGCGTTTTCTAACGCTGAGCGCATAGACCCCATTAGTCCGCAATAAATAATTTCATAGTCATCAATCTCGTCCATAAATTCATCAATTTCAAACGTAGAGGAATTTAATTTACTATTAATAAAAAACCTTTGTATGTCATCGTCCAATATGTTTCTAAATGACGCAACATTATCCCAATTTATAACCGTCGCATTATAATCGTCGATGACAAGTGCTCCCGGAAGCTTCTGCACCACCCAAACCGAGCTGTTCACAATAAAATTTGCTATGTTGTAAGCAAGACTAAGCTGAGTAGGCGTAACAGTAGCATTTGATATGTAGTTTATAGCTGTTGCCACAAGTTTTGGCGTATTTTCAAACAGTTTTTCAAGTACTTTCTCAGCAAGATATGTTTCTGCAACATACTGTGCTTTCCCCAATACGTCGCGCCTGTTGTTCATACGCATAAGTGAATCATATAAATCTGTTCCTTTTGGGACTTTCTTTATTAGTAAATCAACCAATTTGCCGCTTACCATATCTGTCATAATTACCGTAGTGATTACTTCTGCTGGTTCAAGCACCTTTCCAAATTTATCGAGCAAATCGGCGGCATCTCCCCACTCCTTGGTAAAAAACGATACAATATCTTCTATATCTTCAGTTGAGTATATGCCGCCCGTTGCCTGGGATAAATCAGATGCAAACTGTGCTGTTGACGTTGTGTATGCAAAATTGTAAATATCTGCCGCGCCGGACATATATTTCATATTATCTCTAAATGCGTCACCCACATCTGATACAATACCTTTTATTACGCTCGACGAGCTTTCAATCTCCCTTAGAAGCTCTAAAAGCTGTTCGTCCTGAAACCGCTCTAAACTGTCGGTATAGTCCTGTCCATTTGACATACAAAAAGCCTCTGCTATGGAATCCCATACAATCTTTCCCATATTTGCCTGGACATGTAGATATTTACCGAATTTAAACTTCCCAATTGGTATATTGTCAATAGTATATCCTATGGTCTCCGAGCAGGATCTTATAACGTCAAAAAATGCATAGTTGTTTAAATATTCTGGATATTCGTAAAAAAGTTTGCTGCAAAAATGTATCTCTGCATTTTTCAGTTCTGTGTTACCCTCAATTTTATCCCATGTATTACTTAATGCTATGAAATATACATCATCTACTCCACTGTAATCAAAAGCACCTTCCCCAATACTGATCACACTGTCGAAAATTGTTATATTTTGCATATTATAGCACTCTGCAAACGTCCACGAGTCTATAGTTGTCACGCTATTTGGGATTGTTACATCCTTAAGACTTGTGCATCCAAAAAATGCACTCGCACCAATATCGGTCACGCTATTGGGGATTGTTATATTCTTAAGACTTGTGCACTCTGCAAACGCACTCATCCCAATACTTGTCACGCTGTCGGGGATTGTTATATTCTTAAGACTTGTGCACTCTGCAAATGCACCCATCCCAATACTTGTCACGCTGTCGGGAATATTATATGTATCCTCGCACTTACCGGCGGGAAAGCAACTAATCTCAGATCTGTCGCTATTAAATAAAACTCCATCTATGGATGAATAACATAGATTATTTCGAGACACCGTGATACTTGTAAGGTTGCTACATCCCCGAAACGGATCACCTTCAATAGTTGTTACGCTGCCAGGGATTGTTATACTTTCTAGGCTGGTACATCCACCAAACGCACCACCTCCAATAGTTGTTACGCTGTTAGGGATTGTTATACTTTCTAGGCTGGTACATCCACTAAACGCACCATGTTCAATAGTTGTTATACCGTATTCAATTATAACTGTTCTTATTACTTCATATTCGTTGTAGCCAAGCCATCCAGTATCTCCAATCTCAACGATGTCAATCATTTCTCCGCTTCCACTAATGACAAGTGTTCCTTCACTATAAAGCGTCCACGACATATTCTCGTATGTTCTTGTTCTTATGATTTCAGCCGCATCTGCTGTAATCACAAACGAAGGCATCGCACTTATTAGCATACACAACACCAACACCAAGCTTAAAAGCCGTTTTTTCATATTTCTTTTTCCTCCTGTGATTTTTTTCATAATACTGCAAACAATATTTTACTCAAAGTCTGAGTAAAAGTCAATACTCAAACATTGAGTATGCTATTCTCTTTTTTGTATAAAATAGAGAGGGGCGAGAAGTTATGGATTACAGAACAAGGTTAAAAAATTTGAGAGAAGACAATGATTATACACAGGCTTATGTAGGCAAACTGTTAAACAAGTCTCAGCAGGGCTACAATCACATTGAAATCGGGCGGGCGGAGCTTAAAATAGACGATTTGGCAATTCTGTGTAAGCTGTATAACATTTCCGCGGATTATATAATCGGACTGACAGACAGAGTGGTTCCATATCATAAATAACATACAAAAAGAGGTACAGTCCACAACAAACTGTACCTCTTCCTTTTTTTATCTCCCAAACAAAGAAAACTTCTTTTTATATTCTTCGCATTTTATATCAGAAACAGCATATCCGGTTTCTTTTACGGCTTCAAGGATTTCGTTCTCAGAGATTGGTGCTTTTGCGATAATCTCGGTCTTCTTCTCCGAGTGTGAGGATGTGACCTTTTTTACATCAAAAGCTTTTTCTATTGCCCCGTTCATGTGTGCTTCACAATGGGCGCACATCATGCCCTCAACGCGCATGGTTATCTTTACCATTATTCTTCCTCCTTATCGCAGGCAGTACAAGAAGAGCACGAACCGCCGTGCGGGCAGCCGATACATTTCTTGCCGCTTTTTTTAGCCTTTATCACATACCCTGCCGCGGCACCGATAATTATAACGAGTGCGGCGATGATAATGATATCAGTCATTTCAAATCAACTCCTTACTTTGAAAGAGCATATTCTGTCTTAATGCTTCTGTTAGCTTTTTTGATGAGGTAAGACACAATAGCCGCAAATGCTATTACCGCTATAAGACCCGGAACAAAACCTGCGCCGAATGTACCCTCAACGATGAGTGTGCCTATCTGATATACAAGGTAGCCTACCGTAAAGCCGACCCCGAGCTGGAGGCCGATTCCGCCCCAGAGCCACTTGGCGCTCTTCATCTCAGCATTCATAGCTCCTATTGCCGCAAAGCACGGCGGAGTGTAGAGGTTAAACATGAGGTATGCAAGAGCCGCGACCTTTGTAATCGCGATTATGCCTGCTGCATCTGCACCCGCGCCAACAAGAGCAAGCTCATCCATGTCGATGAGGTTTTCAAGACCGACAAAGCATACAGCGAGCGTACCGACAACGTTCTCTTTTGCGATAAAGCCTGTAACTGCTGCTGCTGCAAGCTGCCATGAAAGAACGCCCACAACAGGGATAAGAAGATAAGCAAACGGACGTGCAATAGATGCAAGGATAGATGTATCTGCGCTTTCTGCTACAGCAAAGCTCCAGTCAAACGTCTGCATAATCTGAACCGCAGTGTTGCAGAGGAGAATAATCGTTGCGGCTTTTACTATGTATGCCCAGCCGCGGCTGCACATTGACTTGAATGCGCCCCAAAAGCTCGGAATCTTATACTCGGGAAGCTCAATGATAAAGAATGACTTACGCGCCTTATAACCTGTAATCTTGTTTATAAGAAGTGCCGAGAGGAAGATAAGAACTATACCGGAAAGATACATTGTTGTGCTTACCCAGCCTGCGTCTTCAAAGAAAGCACCTGCAAAGAGTGCAATTACCGGAATCTTTGCGCCACAAGGCATAAACGGAGCAAGCATAGCGGTTGCGCGTCTCTCGCGCTCGTTGCGGATTGTACGGCTCGCCATAATGCCCGGAACTGCACAACCTATTGTGATAACAAACGGGATGACAGACTTACCTGAAAGTCCTACCCTTTTAAATATCGGGTCAAGCACTACCGAAACTCGTGCCATATATCCGCAGTCCTCAAGAATCGCAATGAGGAAGTACATAACCATAACGAGCGGCAAAAAACCAATAACGGCGATTACCCCGCCGATAACTCCGTCTACAAGAAGGGCGGAGAGCAATGGGTTTGCATCTGCAAGAAGCTCGCCTACAAAGCCCTGGAAGGTTTCAAGCCAACCTACAAGCCAATCTGCAATCGGTGTACCAACCCATACCTGTGAAATCTGGAAGACAAGCCACATAACAACAGCAAAAATCGGGATACCGAGCCACTTGTTAGTAAGAACTGCGTCGATGCCATCCTGAAAGTTCTTTTTGTTTGTATAAACCTTGCGGCTCTCAACGCCTGCAACTATCTTGTTTACAAACTCAAAACGCCTTCTGTCCGCAGCTTCAACGGCTTTCTTATCAGTCAAATTCACATTGCCCTGAAAATACGGCGCACTCTGGCTTTTACCTACACACTCAACGGCAGTTTTTATAACCTGGCGCAGGCCATCAGCCACGATTGAAACCGTTTCAACAACAGGACAGCCGAGCTTCTCGGAGAGTGCGTCTGCATCAATCTTTGTCTCCTTCTTCCTGTTGATGTCTGACTTGTTAAGAGCAACAACAACAGGAATACCAAGCTCAAGAAGCTGAGTTGTGAAGAAAAGGCTTCTGCTTAAGTTTGTTGCATCTACTATATTTATAATAACGTCAGGATTCTCGCCCTTGACGTATGCACTTGTGATGCTCTCCTCTGAAGTGAACGGAGACATCGAGTATGCACCCGGAAGGTCAACCGCCACAAGCTCTTCCTTACCATCATAAAAGTTTTTCTTAATGGTGTGTTGCTTCTTTTCAACGGTAACACCCGCCCAGTTACCGACCTTTTCATTACTGCCCGTAAGCGCGTTGTACATAGTTGTTTTACCGCTGTTGGGATTGCCCGTCAACGCAATTCTCATTTATAATTCCTCCTTGTTTATGTATTTTATATGTTAAGGTTTAGTTTCAAAGTCTTTGGTTACCCTCTGCTAACTGTACTTCAAAATTAAAAGCCGACTTTTGTCGGCCGGGTTTGACCGTTTTAACCGTCAACAACTATAGCCTCTGCGAGCTGTGTGTCTATATTATATCTGCCATCTTTAATAGAGACAGTGCACCCGCCCTTGCGGTGAGAGATTACCGTAATCGGCTCGCCGCTATAGCACCCGAGCGAAAAGAGAAAGGAGTTGAGTTCTTCATCGTCCGTTTCAATTCGCTCAATTATGTATTCTTTGCCCTCCAAGGCATCTCTTAAAGTCATAAAGTATCACCTTAACCTATCTGCGACCACTAAAGTTAGCACCCGCTAACCATATATATAATACACGCATCGGAAACATTTGTCAAGTATTTTTAAAAAATAAATATCGCACCCGAAAGGTTTCGGGTGCGATTTGTTGTTATGCCATTTCTACATTAAGCTTTTTGCCGCCGAGGATGTGAAAGTGAAGGTGATGAACGGTCTGCCCCGCGTCATCGCCGCAGTTTGATACCACGCGATATCCGCCTGTAAGACCTTCCTCACGAGCTATGCGCGCAATCACTTCAAATATGTGTGAAACAACTGCAGAATTCTTTTCGTCTATCTCTGCAACCGAAGCAATGTGCACTTTGGGAATGACAAGAATATGGCTCGGAGCCTGCGGAGCTATATCACGAAAGGCAAGCACAAGCTCGTCCTCATAAACCTTAGTGGACGGAATTTCACCGGCAATTATTTTACAAAAGAGACAATCTGACATGAGTTGTACCCCCCTATGCCTTGCTTGCAACAAACTCGCGTGCTGCAGATAGTGCCGCATCGAGCTTTGATACATCATTGCCGCCGGCCATAGCGAAATCAGGCTTGCCGCCACCGTTTCCGCCGGCAGTCTTTGCAGTTTCGCGAACAAGGTCGCCTGCCTTTAGGCCTCGAGCAACAACATCCTTGCCGCAGGTCGCCGCAAACACTATCTTTTCACCATTTACGCTTGCGAGAACGGCCGCAACGGTTGCATCAATGCCTCTTATCTCGTCGCTGATTGCGCGAAGGTCATCCGCCTTTGCGTTCTTTATAACCTTTGATATAAACTTGATACCCGAAATGTCTTCAGCTTCTTTGATGTATTCAGCCGCATCAAGGCGTGCCATCTTTGAGTTCATTGCGGAAAGCTCGTTTTTCAGAGCCTTGACTTCTTCTGTCATGTGCTCTGCTTTTATTACGACTTCCTTCGGGGCAGCCTTAAGGGCTTCTGCAACATCAGAAATAGTGGTCTCAAGCTCTGCAATCTTTGCAAGCACATTCATGCCGCATATTGCCTCTATTCGGCGTACACCCGCCGCAACGCTCGACTCACTTGCAATCTTGAATATCCCTGCCTTTGCGGTGTTGTCAAGATGTGTACCTCCGCAAAGCTCAAGAGAGTAGTCACCCATTGTTACAACGCGAACGGTATCGCCGTACTTCTCACCGAACAGTGCCATTGCGCCAAGCTTCTTTGCCTCTTCAATGGGCATTTCGCGCACTATGATTTCAAGCCCCGCAAGGATATTTGCGTTAACCTCGCGCTCTACCTTTTCGATTTCTTCTGCGGTCATCTGTGAGAAGTGGGTAAAGTCAAACCTTACGCTGTCAGGGCCAACGAGTGAGCCCGCCTGCTCAACATGGGTGCCGAGAGTGTTTCTCAATGCTTTCTGGAGAAGGTGTGTCGCCGAGTGAGCGCGCATTATCGCCTCACGGCGCGTCTTGCAAACCTCAGAAGTTACTGCATCTCCCTTTGCGATTGTGCCCTCGCACACCTCACCAATATGAAGGAACTTGCCGTCCTTGGTCTTCTTTACGTTGTTTATGCATACACTGCCTGCCGAAGCCGTTATCTTTCCTTCGTCAGCAAGCTGTCCGCCGCTCTCCGCATAGAACGGAGTGCGGTCAAGAACTATCTCTACTGTATCGCCTGCGTTTGCAGACTCTACTACAGCGCCGTTTGATACAAGAGCCAAAACCTTACCCTCTGCCTTAAGGTCTGTATACCCGAGAAATTCGGTCTTCACGCTCTTATCAAGGCCGAGGTCGAGCTTCTCCCATGCAAAATCGCCGAGGGAAGCCGTTGCTGCGCGTGCACGCTCTCTCTGCTCGTTGAGGCAGGCATCAAAGCGGTCACGGTCAACCGACATTCCCTTTTCTTCTAAAATTTCTATTGTGAGGTCAATCGGGAAACCAAATGTATCTGCAAGCTTGAATGCATCGTCGCCGGAAAGAACTTTGCCACCGGCGACTTCAAGCTTCTTCATCATATCCTCAAGGATTGAGAGACCGGCGTCGATTGTGCGGTTAAATCCCTCTTCCTCGTTTTTAATTACCTTTTTAATGTACTCAGCCTTATCGATAAGCTCAGGGTATGCACCGCCGCTTTCTTTGATTACGGTATCACAGACATCGTGGAGGAAGGTCCCCTTTATACCGAGAAGTCTTCCATGACGTGCGGCGCGGCGAAGCAAACGGCGGAGAACGTAGCCCCTACCCTCATTAGAGGGCATAACGCCGTCGCAGACCATCATTGTTGTTGAGCGGATGTGGTCTGTGATAATACGGAGAGATATATCTGTTTTGTCATCGTCGCCGTAGTTTACCTTTGCAATACGAGAAATATGAGCCGTTACGTTTTTTACTGTATCAACATCAAAGAGCGAGTTAACACCCTGCATAATGCAGGCAAGACGCTCAAGACCCATACCGGTGTCGATATTTTTCTGCTTAAGCTCGGTATAGTTGTTGTTTCCGTCATTATTGAACTGTGTGAAAACGAGGTTCCAGAACTCAACGTATCTGTCACAGTCACAGCCTACCTTACAGTCAGGCGAGCCGCATCCGTTTTCGGGGCCGCGGTCGAAATATATCTCAGAGCACGGGCCGCATGGACCTGCCCCGATTTCCCAGAAGTTGTCCTCCTTGCCAAGGCGTACCATGTGAGACGGATCTACACCATGCTCGTTAACCCACATATTGTAGGTTTCGTCATCGTCAAGATACACAGAAACATAGAGCTTGTCCTTCGGAATTTCAAGGACCTCGGTGACAAACTCCCATGCCCACTTTGTTGCATCGGGCTTAAAGTAGTCGCCGAACGAGAAGTTGCCGAGCATCTCAAAGAACGTACCGTGGCGAGATGTCTTGCCTACGCGCTCGATGTCAGGTGTGCGTATGCACTTCTGGCATGTTGTCACGCGTGTTCTGGGCGGGGTTGCCTCGCCCGAAAAATATGGCTTCATAGGAGCCATACCGGAGTTTATAAGCAGGAGCGAATTGTCCCCCTGCGGAAGAAGCGGAAAGCTCTTAAGGCGAAGGTGGCCCTTGCTTTCAAAAAAGCTCAAGAACTTTTCACGAAGTTCGTTTAATCCCATATACTGCATTTTTTAAACCTCCGATGTGATACGCAAAATTTATAAATATATTTACGGTCATTTTTACACATATAGCATTATACACCCGAGGGCTCCAAGATGTCAAATAATATATGAAATTTGTAAATCACTTCAATTTTCGCTTAGCAAGGTCTTTGTTTTATTTGATGATTCTGCTTGTAATCTGCACAAAAATAACGTATAATACTATTTATTAACATTAGAGGTGTGTTTAATTATGAAAAAAAACGTATGTTCTCTTCTCGCCGCAGCAATGCTTGTAATCCTTCTTGTCGGATGCGGCACGACCGATTATAAGGAACCGCCACAAGTCGGTTTTCTTATCGCAAGTCAGTTTACCGGATACAAGCTCGGTACAGTCGAAAGCCTTGTTTCCGAAAAAACCATTACAGCCAATATCGAATCTCCTGTAGTGATTGACTTCTCCTCCGTAAGTAAAGGTCTCCGCGCTCTTCGCAACAAAAAGATTTACGGCATGGTTTTGCCGGCAGTATATGCTAAAAACGAGCTTGAGAAGTCAGACGTTTTTCAAAAGCTGTATGTTACATTTATAGAAAAAGAGCTCCGCGCGCTTTCACTGCCTTCTTTTAAATCTTCAATCGTAGTTGATGCCGCACTGACATTCATTAAAAACAATGGTACAGCCGACAAAATTGCCACTGCTCACTCTCCTTATTCAGACACCACAGACGACCCGTACACACGCCCGACAGATTATGTGAGATATAACAACCATAAAATCACAATCGGTATTTGCAGTGATGATTCTTTCCCCTACAATTACCGCGACTCAGACGGCAGCCTTATCGGAATAAATGTAGACGTTGCACATGAAATTGCAGCCTATATGGGCGCCGAGCTCATTATTAAGGAATACCCTGAAAATGACCTCACGGGCGCACTTGATAGTGGCGATGTCGATGTTATCATGTCACAGTTTTCTCCCAGCGAGGAAAACCCCATACCCTCAAAGTATATAGCTTCTCACCCATACTGCGATGCATCAACTTATATTCTTATAAGAAGCCCGCGCGCAAACGGCTAAATATTAAAAAACAGCCCATCTTTGAAAAGATGGGCTGTTTTTTTAATACTTTATTTTCCAAGCTTTTCGCGGTAATAATCCATTGTCAGCTTTACGCCTTCTGTGAGCGTATAACGCGGCTCATAGCCGAGTATAGTGCGAAGCTTGGTGTTATCAAGATAGCTGTGGAGAATATCTCCTTTGCGCGCTTCTCTGTACTCTGCGCGTACCTTGCCATCCGACATAATATCTACAAGTTCGTTTACGGTAGTCTTCTTGCAGGTAGAAACATTTATTATCTCGCCATCACCTGCCTTAAGCGCGGCAATATTAGCCCCTGCAATGTCGCCTACATAAACAAAGTCTCTAGTCTGTTCGCCGTCGCCAAAAATAATCGGGGTCTCGCCGCGGAGAAGCTTGTCTGTAAATATCGACACAACGCCGCCTTCGCCCTTCGGGTCCTGACGTACACCAAACACGTTTGCATATCGAAGAATTGTAAACTTAAACCCATACATATCCGAAAATGTTTTTATGTAATACTCAGGTGTAAATTTAGATATTCCGTAAAAAGACATAGGAGCCTTCGGGTGTTTTTCGTCTACCGGGAGATATTCCGGGTCGCCGTAAACTGCAGCAGATGATGCATAAATTATCTTCTTTACCCCGAAATCGCGCACTGCCTCAAGCACCTTAACCGTACCAACAACGTTGGTCTCGGCATCAAAGCTGACCTCGAGGATAGACTTCTGTATGTCAATCTGAGCTGCCTCATGATAAATTACATCTGGAGCAAATTCGCAAACCGCATTGCGGAACTCTTCACTTCTTATGTCTACCTCATAAAATTTCGCTTCGGGATTTAAGTTTGCGATGTTGCCGGTTGAGAGGTTATCACAAACCGCAACAGTATGCCCTGCGGCACAAAGACCGTCAACAATATGCGAGCCGATAAAGCCGCAACCGCCTGTTACCAATACCTTCAAAAAACACACCTTCTTTTATATTTCTAAGAAAATTTACACTGTATTTTTAAATAAAGCATATGTTTATTATACTATCAATCCAATAATTATACAAGTATACAATTTTAATTACTGCCAAATTTTTTAAACACCTAGTTTAATACTACAATTTCTATTCTTTGCCTTTTGGAAATAACACATACACAGTTATACTTTTTGGCAAGTCAGGCAAAATACATTTAAGGGTGTGTTGTAAAATGAAAAAAATTTCAAGTTTTCTCACGGCAACATTTCTGATTATTGGCACATTTACAGGTTGCGGTGTGAACGACGGAAAAACCGTTGCAATCGACGGCTCAACCTCAGTAGAAAAGGTCATCGCTTTTTTGAGCGAAAGCTATATGGAAAAGAATCCCGACATAAGAGTAACCTATAACCCGACAGGCTCGGGTGCAGGTATTCAGTCAGTTACAGAAAACAGATGCGACATAGGGCTAAGCAGCCGCAACCTCAACAATGAAGAATCAAAAACGCTTAGCGGAACAGTTTGTGCAATAGACGGGATTGCTATCATCGTAAATCCTCAAAACGCGATTTCGGATTTAAGCGTTCAAACAATCTCAAAAATCTATACAGGAGAGATTACAAACTGGAAAGATGTCGGCGGCAACGATGCTCCGATTGTTCTTATCGGGCGTGAGGCCGCGTCAGGCACGCGGGAGGGTTTTGAGTCAATAACCGGTACAACCGGTATGTGCAAATACTCACAGGAGCTCACCTCAACAGGCGACATTGTTCAGACCGTGGCAACTAACCCTAACGCAGTGGGATATGCTTCTCTCGCATCTATAAAGGACATTGTCAAGATACTTTCTGTAGATGGAGTATTCCCGACAGCCGAAACAATACAAAGAGGCGACTATAAGATTCAACGCGACTTCATATTGGTAACAAGAAAAGACACTCCGCTCAGCGAGGTAGCGCAAAGCTTCTTTGACTTTGCAACAAGTGAGCAAGCAGATAAGCTTATTTTAAATGCCGGGGCAATCCCCGTAAAGAGATAGGGGCAAAATGATGAATAAGCTAAAAAAAACAGCAAACGTCTTTGAGCACATAATAGGTGCTGTATTTACTTTGTGTGGTTTTCTCGCCGTTGCCCTTGTTCTCATAATAACAGGGTTTCTTATATTATCGGGCATACCGGCAATTCGCGAAATCGGGCTTTTTAACTTCTTAACAGGCAAGGAGTGGTCACCCGTATCATCTTCTCCCGCATTTGGGGTTTTGCCCTTTATCCTTACTTCGGTATACGGAACGCTCGGCGCAATAATAATCGGCATACCTATAGGGCTTATGTGTGCCGTATTTATCGCAAAAATGTCAAATAAAAAAGCAAGTGCAGTGATGAGGAGTGCCGTTGACCTTCTTGCGGGAATACCGTCTGTTGTCTACGGTCTTGTGGGTATGATTATTGTCGTTCCGTTCGTAAGGAAGTCCTTTGGGCTTCCCGACGGCGCCAATCTGTTTACTGCAATTATCATTCTCTCAGTTATGATTTTACCCTCGGTAATCTCTGTTTCGGAAGCTGCAATACGCTCTGTCCCCCACGAATATGAAGAAGGCTCGCTTGCTCTCGGAGCAACAAAAACAGAGACAATTTTTAAGGTCATGCTTCCTGCTGCAAACAGCGGAATTCTCACATCTGCCGTGCTTGGAACAGGGCGTGCCATAGGAGAGGCGATGGCCGTTATGATGGTATCGGGAAACGTTGCTAATATGCCGGGATTATTTAAAAGTGTGCGTTTTCTCACAACTGCTGTTGCAGGTGAAATGTCATACTCATCAGGGCTCCACCGTGAGGCCCTGTTTTCTGTAGCTCTTGTGCTTTTCGTATTTATAATGATTATAAACCTAATACTCAATTTTGTTGTAAAGAGAGATAAGAGGTGAAAACCTTTGCGGGAAAAATTATCACGAAAACGTCGTATGAAGTGTATTCTGCTCAATACACTTGTGTATTCGTGCTCGGGAATTATACTTCTTCTCCTTATCGGTATTATCGGATATATAATTTATCGTGGCTTATCTCACATAACACTTGCCTTTATAACAACGAAACCAAGCCTCATCCGCGGCACTGTGGGAATCTTGCCCAATATTCTAAACACGCTGTATATCATACTTATAACACTAATTATTATGCTTCCGATAGGAGTGGGTGCGGCAGTATATCTCAATGAGTATGCAAAGAACAAGAAGACTGTTGGTATTATAGAGCTTGCAACGGAAACGCTGGCTGGCATTCCGTCGATTATATACGGTCTGGTCGGCATGCTTATTTTCGTTCAGTTTTTTTCTCTCGGCACAAGTCTTATAGCAGGTGCGCTGACGCTCGTAATAATGACACTTCCTACGGTTATGCGTACAACGCAGGAGAGCCTTAAATCGGTGACTCCTGGGTTGCGCGAGGGCTCTCTTGCGCTTGGCGCAGGTAAGTGGTATATGATACGCACGGTTGTACTTCCTTCTGCAATCGACGGAATAGTTACAGGTTGCATACTCTCAGTCGGAAGAATAGTAGGAGAGAGCGCGGCGCTCCTGTTTACAGCTGGTATGGCAAACGAAATTCTAGGAATATTTGACAGCATCATGCCCAAAAGCTCAGGCTCCACACTAACCGTTGCGCTCTATATGTATGCAAAAGAGCGTGGTGATTTTGAAACAGCATTTGCAATAGCAGTGATACTTCTTGTTCTTACACTTATAATAAATCTTTCCGCAAAGCTTGCAGCAAAGCTTTTAAAAAGAGGAAAAGAGTGATTTGGTATGTCAATTATTAAAACATATGATTTAAACCTATGGTATGGCACAAATCATGCGCTTAAGAATATCAATATAGAAATACCACGAAATAAGGTCACAGCATTTATAGGCCCGTCAGGATGTGGAAAATCAACATTTTTAAAGACCTTAAACCGCATGAACGACCTTATTGATATTGTAAAAACAGAGGGAACGGTACTTATCGACGGGGTAGATATTTATAAAGATGTTGACGTAAATATCCTACGCAAGCGCGTTGGAATGGTATTCCAGAAGCCAAACCCATTCCCGATGAGCATTTATGATAACATCGCTTATGGCCCGAGAATACACGGCGTGCGTTGCCGAGCCGTGCTCGATGAAATAGTAGAAAAGTCACTTACTCATGCCGCAATCTGGGATGAGTGTAAAGACAGGCTCAAAAAAAGCGCTCTCTCACTCTCAGGGGGCCAGCAGCAGCGTCTATGCATAGCCCGCGCGCTCGCTGTCGCGCCCGAGATACTTCTTATGGACGAGCCCACATCGGCACTCGACCCCATTTCTACCTCTAAAATCGAAGATTTGATTTTAGAGCTTTCAAAGAAATATACAATCGTCACTGTCACTCATAACATGCAGCAAGCGGCAAGAATTGCAGACTATACAGCATTTTTTCTTCTCGGTGAGCTTATCGAGTTTAATGATACAGATAAGATGTTTTCTTCACCGCACGACAAGCGCACTGAGGATTATATTACAGGAAGGTTCGGATAAAAATGAGAAATCGCTTTGATATACAACTTGCAGAGCTAAACCGCGAGCTTGTAACAATGGGCGCATTGTGTGAAGAAGCCATTGCAGGATGTTCAAAATACCTTATAGAAAACGATAGTAACATAAAAGAAAACGTTTTTGAGGCCGAACGGCAGATAGACCAGAAAGAGCGTGATATAGAAGCTCTTTGCCTGAAGATTCTTTTGCATCAACAACCGGTAGCGCGGGACCTTCGCACTGTTTCTTCTGCACTTAAAATGATTTCAGATATGGAGCGAATAGGTGACCAGGCATCAGACATTGTTGAAATTGTACAATATGTAAACGATGTCGGCATAAGAACAGAAACCCATATCGCCGACATGGCGCGCGCAACCATTAAAATGGTTACCGACAGTGTCGAATCGTTTGTCAAAAAAGATATAATGCTTGCTAAATCAGTAATCGCACACGATGACGTTGTAGACAATCTTTTTTGCGATGTCAAAAATGAGCTTATTTCTGCCTTCACAATCGAGCACGAAGACACAGAGGCTCTTCTCGACCTTCTTATGATAGCAAAATACTTCGAGCGAATAGGTGACCACGCAGAAAACATTGCGGAGTGGGTGATATATTCTATAACCGGAACGCACTCGGATTCCTAAACACATCCAAATCAGCTGTATCAAGCGGGCATATGGTTGCGAGATATGCGATGATGTGCTTATCGGTATGGGCGCAATCGTGCTTGACGGCGCCAAGATTGGTGAGTGCTCAATAGTCGGCGCGGGCGCGCTTGTTACAAAGAATAAAGCATTTCCGCCACGAAGCCTTATAATGGGTTCTCCTGCCGTAGTTAAGCGTGAGCTCACAGATGACGAGGTTGAGTCAATCCGAGAAAATGCACGAGAGTATGTAAGCCTCTCAAAAAAGTATATGAAGTAAAAAAGCTCAGGTCCTTGAGACCTGAGCTTTTTATTATCATTTTTACGGTCTTTGACCGAGACCGCCCTCGAGGGTGAGTGTTTCACCCGTCATAAACTTAAAGTCGGGATGAGCAAGCTGGACGCAAACTCTGCCTATTTCAAGCTCAGAGTCACCGAAGTGCCCCATCGGCGGCATGTGAACGTTTTTGTCAAATGCCTCGGGGTATGCGTTTTTGAACTGTTCAAGCTGTGCTGTCCATGCAAGCGGGCATACAATATTTACATTGATGTTATCTTTGCCCCACTCAGTAGCTGCGACTCGGGTAAGCCCTCTGATTCCCTCTTTGGCGGCAGCGTATGCACACTGTCCGAAGTTGCCGAAAAGGCCTGCACCTGAGGCGAAGTTTATAACCGAGCCTTCAGTCTTTTTAAGATGCGGATAACACGCCTTCATATAGTAAAATGTGGCATAAAGACCGGAATACATAGCAAGGTCAAACTGCTCTGTGGTATGGTCGGCAATAGCAACACCGGAAGCAGATGCCTGGGCATTGTTGATAAGAACGTCAATTCTCCCGAACTCTTCAATGGTTTTCTCTACAACCATATTAACCGTTGCTTCATTATCTGCCCCTGATGAAATATCAGCCTGGAGGATAAGCACCTTGATTCCATAAAGTCTTTCAAGCTCTTCTTTCGCCTCTTCAAGCTTCTTCACGTTTCTTCCTGTAATTACAAGGTTTGCCCCTTCTTTGGCATATGCTGTAGCAATGCCGTAGCCAATCGAGCCGCAACGACCATCCGAAAGGACAGCTCGTCCCGCTCCGGTGATGATGGCGGTTTTACCTGTTAAAAATCCCATGTCTGACACCTCTTTATATTTTAATTTATTCTATATATATTATAACACATAAATAATTTATCTGCAAATTTTAATTAAATTCTTGATTTTATTTAAGTTTTGATATTACCGTGCTTACAAGCATTGTAAAATCATTTGCGACTCTGTCGGCAGTTTCTTTCACTTCTTCATGGGTCAGCGGGGCGGAATTTCGCCCTGCCGCCATATTGGTTATGCAGCTTATGCCGCAAACCTTCATTCCCATATGCCGTGCAGCAATCGCCTCGCACGCTGTACTCATCCCTACCGCGTCCGCACCCATAATCTCATAAGCGCGAATCTCAGCCGGCGTTTCATAGTTTGGGCCGGTTGTCTGTATATATACACCCTCACACACATCAACCGAGAGCTTCTTTGCACTTTCACGGATTATCTCACAAAGCCCCTCGTCATACACTTTACTCATATCAGGGAAGCGCACACCGAGCTCGTCTATATTCTCTCCGATAAGCGGCGAGGGAACAAGGCTTGATATGTGGTCTCTTATCATCATAAGCACGCCTTTTTCAAAACCTCGGTTTATACCTCCTGCGGCATTAGTCAAAAACAGAATTTCTGCCCCCAAAAGCCCCATAAGGCGGATTGGCATAACGACGTCACCGATATTATACCCCTCGTAGTAGTGGACTCGCCCCTGCATTATAACAACAGGAACGCCTTTAATATAACCAAACACAAATCTGCCCTTATGACCTTGGACAGTTGATACAGGAAAACCCGGAATCTCACTGTAGCAAACCGCAACTTCCGTATCTATATTGTCTGCTAGTGCGCCAAGCCCTGAACCGAGCACAAGCGCAACACGCGGCACAAAGTCAGTCTTTTGGCGTATATAATCAAGAGCTGACATTAGTTTCTTATATGCCTCTGACAAAGCCAATCACCTCAAATTATTTTTTTAATATTATCGTAAGTAGAAATAAAAGTCAATAAAACCACGCCTTATGCTATACTCGTTTTAACATAATCAACAAGCTCACATATAGCCTCTCTGTCGGTAAAATCGGCGCTCGTATCACACAGCCTGATGAGCAGTTTTTCCATATCTGTCGGATTCTCTTTTCCAGACATAATCTTCTTAAGCGTTTTAAGCGCAGCCTTATGCGGGATTGATAACTCATCTATAATCATTTTACCAAGGAAGTTAAACACCTTGATTTTTTTGCTTGCTTCGCTCTTGAAGTTTTTTTCAACAACAAGCTTGTCATAATATTCTCGATACTCGGGAGGCGTAAGCCCGGTTGAATAAACCACTATATTCTTGCCTTCAAGTTTGTCTATGTTCTTTGTTATCAGACTGACACCGTTTATCACTTCGGCATAAAGCCCTCCTCCATAAATTACAGTGTCGTATTTTTCAAGGTCCTCTGCCTTTATCCCTTTTGCATCAACCGCAGAGCATCCAAGCTCCTCGGCAATCCACTCGGCATAAGTCTTTGTTGAGCCGTATTTTGATTTGTAAATTACTATTGCATTCATATAAAAAGTCTCCCTTACTAAAGCTTTGGCAATGCACTTATTGCCGACATAAACTCCGCCACCGTACCGGATTTTTTAACTGCCTTTGCGATTTTCTTCTCATCCGGAAAGTTCTTTAGTATATACACCCATATTTCCTTCAGCTTATGCAACGTAAACACATCTGAGCCCAGAACAACTCTATACTTTTCAATAAGCCTTTTTGAAAATGCGATAAGCTCTTCGGTCTCAAGAGGTTTTCCTCCGCGTATTTCACGAAAAAGCGCGGGGTTTTGTATCACTCCTCTGCCAATCATTACACTATCAAGATTTTTAAATCTTTCTGTCATCCTCTGAAAATCGGCTGTTGTAAACACATCCCCATTATAGCAGAGCTTATTGTTTGATACATCATATGCCTTGGTAAAAGTGTTAATGTCAGGGCTTCCGTTGTAAAATTCTTCGCGCGTTCTCGGGTGTATCGTGAGGAGTGATATTGGGTATTTATTATAAACCTCCATAATTCGCTCCATCTCACTGTGCGACGAGAAACCCACCCTTGTTTTCACGGATATTTTCATATCACTTTTTGAAAATATCTCACAAAAGAATTCATCCATCGCCTCAGGGTTACACAGAAAACCCGCACCCCTGCCCTTGCGAACAACAGTGGTTGCAGGACACCCTATATTTATATTCACCTCATCATATCCCAAAACCTTTATCTTATCGCAGAACTTCAAAAACGACTCGGCATTGCTTGTTAACACCTGTACCTTTAAATCCGCCACCTTGTTCTTCTCGGGCAGGATATCCCGCATGCCCTTCCTACTCACCTTTTCCTGGTCGCTGGGGTTTATGAAGGGTGCAAAATACGCATCCGCGCCGCCGAACATTTCAGCATGGGTGTTTCTGTATGTATAGGTCGTTATCCCCTCAAGAGGCGCAAGATAGAGCTTCATCCCTCTTTATCTCTCTTTCTCTATGCTTATATGTTTCTCACTATCAAACACACGTTTTCGACGTGTTTTGTTCGCGGGAACATGTCCACAGGTTGGACGGATACGGCGGTGTAGTCACCGCCTTCGCAGATTATCTTCAAATCTCTTGCAAGGGTTGCAGGGTCACACGATACATACACAAGCGTTTCCGGCGCCATTCGCTTTATCTCCGATATAACCTCGGGAGAGAGCCCCTTGCGCGGCGGGTCAACTACTATCGCATCAGGCTTTTCTCCGCGTGCGGCAAGCATTTCTGCCGCCTTTCCTGCATCGGCACATATAAACTCTGCATTTGTTATTCCGTTTTTCTCGGCGTTGCGTTTTGCATCCTCTATCGCCTGCGAAACGACCTCTACACCCACAACACGCTCAAGTGCCTTTGCAAGCTTTAATGTTATTGTCCCGATTCCGCAATACAGGTCGAGCGCATATTTTGCTCCACTTTTAAGCGCGAGGCCTACAGCTGTGTCATACAGCTTTCCAGTCTGAGCTCGGTTTACCTGATAAAACGCAGCAGGCGATATTGAAAACTCAATCCCCGAAAGGTCGTCACAAAGGGTTTCTTCACCCCACAGCGTCATATATTTATCGCCGAGAATTACGTTTGTTTTCTTCTTATTTATATTCAGTACCGCGCCGCAGACCTCAGGTGCTTCTGCAGATAGCTTCTCACGAAGTTTTGAAATCTCATCGGGCCTCCTTGTCACAACAAGGCAGAGCAGTGCGCCGCCTTTGCCGTTTCGCACATATATATGGCGCAGAACCCCTTTGCCGCTCTTTTCATCATACGACTCTATTGCACACTCTTTCTGCCAAGCATGGACAACCGCGCGCACGCGGTCTGCAATTTCACTCTGAATGAGGCAGACCTTGGATTCTACTATATCGTGACTTCGCGGGCGGTAAAACCCGCTCTCGGAATTACCGCTTACCGGGAATTGTGCCTTGTTGCGATAGCGCGTTGTACTGTCTGCTCCGATAATGGGAAGCACAGGTGTATCAAGCCCTGCAATTCTCTCTATCGCAGAGCGCACACGTTCTTCTTTTAGCCGAAGCTCCTCGGCGTATGACATATGCCACATTGTGCACCCTCCGCACTTCGGATAGTACTCGCACTCACTCTCTACTCTTTCGGGGGATGCCTCTATAACACGAATAAGCTTTGCGTATGCAAAGCTTTTTTCAACCTTTAATATCATTATTTCGCATACTTCTCCGCGAAGCGCAAGAGGAACAAAAACCGCCATGCCGTCTATTCTGGCAATGCCCGCGCCTTCGGAAGTATACCCCGTAATCTCTACGGTATAAAAATCGCCCTTCTTCATCATTTTCTTCGCCCCATAACAAATCTGACTGCAAGCGGCAATGAGATAATACCGAGAGCCGTTACATACGGCATAGAAATAAGCCTTGAAATTACTCTGCCGAACACATCAGGGGAGAGAAATGTTATAAGCCCCACAGCCGCCGCAGAAATTGCGGTGACAAGCACAGCCCCTGCCGCAATGTCTTTTATCTCGCGTATGCGCTCATCAAACCTGCCCGAAACCGCGTCGCACAAAAGCTCAAGCGCCGTGTTTACAAGCTCTGCCGCCATAACAATCCCAAAGCACAGTATAAACCGCAAAACATCAGCCTTTTGTACCTCTCCTATGATTGAAAACACAAGAACATAGAACGTCATGCACATATGTATTCTGAAGTTGCGCTCATACTTTGCAACAGACCTTACCCCACGGAATGCATTGCGAAAGCTCTTTGCAAGACTTCTCATCTCACGTTTTACGCGCATCGCCTTTACCTCCCGATACCCATTCCGTTAAGGATTTCCTCCTGACGGGAAAAGTGGAGTTTTTCGTCCTCCTCGCTCTTCTCATGGTCATATCCGAGCAGATGAAGAGTGCCGTGAGCTGTAAGAAAGGCAAACTCACGCTCTTCGCTGTGGCCGTACTCCTGAGCCTGCTCTCTCGCACGGTCTGCCGATATGACAATATCTCCGAGCATAACAGTACCGGTTGAAGCATCTATCTCAAGCGGAGATACTTCTATTTTCTGCCCGGGAGTGAGCTCAAGCATCGGAAACGAGAGAACATCTGTCGGGCGGTCTATACCCCTATGCTCTAAATTGAGCTGATGTATGTTTTCATCATCTGTTACTACTACGCATACATCGCACCCCTGCTCTACATTCTCTGCCTCAAGCGCGCCCTTTACAACGCGCTCAATCAATCCCTCAAGCTTTTCATCGGGGGTTTCGCAAACAACTGTTATTCTATGCTCTACCATTTTTACTACCCTGCCTTATCTGTTGTAATTTCTTTTCTCTCTCGCGATCGCGTTTGTCATACGCATTGATTATACGCTGGACAAGAACATGACGTACAACGTCCTTTGATGTAAGCATACACATCGCCACATCTTCTATACCCTGAAGCACGCGCATTGCATCTCGTAGCCCCGACATCTTGCCGTCGGGAAGGTCTATCTGAGTTATATCACCGGTTATAACCGCCTTTGAGTTAAACCCAAGACGAGTAAGAAACATCTTCATCTGTTCAGGCGTTGTGTTCTGCGCCTCATCGAGAATTATAAATGAGTCGTCAAGCGTTCTGCCTCGCATATATGCAAGAGGCGCAACCTCTATAGTGCCGCGCTCCATATACCGCTGGAACGACTCAGGCCCTATCATGTCGTACAACCCGTCATACAGCGGGCGTAGGTACGGGTCAACCTTACTCTGTAAATCGCCCGGAAGAAAGCCGAGTTTCTCCCCTGCCTCGATTGCAGGGCGGGTGAGGATAATGCGGTTTATCTTTTTCTCGCGGAAGGCGTTTACCGCCGCCGCAACGGCAAGATATGTCTTGCCCGTACCGGCAGGACCTATACCAAGCGTTACAGTGTTGTTCTGAATGGCATTAATATAATCACGCTGGCCTATTGTTTTGGGTTTTATGGGCTTCCCCTTAGTTGTTATGCATATAACATCGCGTGAAAGCTCTGCAATCTGCCCCTCTTTATTTTCTTCAACAAGGCCTATAACATATCGTATGTTCTGCTCGTTTATGCCTTCTCCGCGTGAGGATAACACAAGAAGGCTCTCGATAACCCTCACGGCACGGTCTGCACGCTCGACATCGCCTACAACCTTCAGCTCAGTATTTCGGTTTAACACCGTAACCCCGAGCTCACGCTCAAGTATCCCTATATTTTCGTCAAACGAGCCGAATATATCTGTCATCTGCTCAAGTCTTTCAATATTTATCGTGCGTTCTACCATGTTGTAATAAATCACCCATCTCTCAACATTTCTCTTTTTTCTCCGATTTTTTCAATACATTCCGCAGTTATTGATGCATATGCAAACTTTTCATCCGAGGATGTTTTGAAGTCTGAGTTTACTATCTCGGCACCGTCGCTTATATTAACGGCTCTGTGCAGACCCTCGCTCAGATAGTTATATGCCTCTTCATCAGACATCCTGGCGGGTTGTATTTCATACTCGCGATACGTCGCACGCTCAAGCGACAGAGGGAGTTTCATGCGCCCGAATAGCGTAAGGTCTGTCTTTTTTATTATTTTATCACACTTTGCATATGAAATTCCACTGTTTATATATAATTTTATTCTGTTGCCGAATAATAATATTGTGTATGTGTTTTTTTCTTTGCCTGTATATACCTTTTCACTGTACTCTTTCTGCATTCTTGCCATCTTTCTGTACCATGTTCTGGCGGTGATTTCTGCATCCGCATGAGTCATTACGGTAGCACCTGCTCTGCCTGTCATATACCCGCTTGCAAGTATCTGCCCCTTTGTAACAGTCTCACCCCGCACAACCTCAGGTGTCCCCGATTTTACGGTTATATCATATATTATCCCATCCTTATCTGCTATTATATCACACGCAACATCCTCAGGCAGTATGTCAGGAGGCAGTGTTCTCTTACGCGCGGTAACAAGTGCGTGAGAGCCGCTGAAATTAACCGATATATACGAAAGCTCGGGCATATCTATAAGTATGTTGTTTTTTAAATCAGAGAGATTGACTGAAGGCGCATATGTACCTACACCCAACCCGGATTCTTTAAGCGCTGTTTTGAGCTTTGCCGTGTCAAGGTCGGCAAACCCATCTATATCAATTACCCACACAAAGCTCGTAAACACCCACGCTACAACACAGAATATTGCACATCCCGTAACGAGTGCTGCACGCTTTCGAAATTGGTTTGTAAAAAAAGGGAGCCCTGATTTTTCGATTATATGTACGCGGCACATAGCCTTTTTCGCGACACGCGGCAATCGTTTAAAGTTTGCAACCGTCATCCTTATGCGAAACACGCCAATTTCAACAACCGACATATCCCAAAACTCTATTCCGTTTCTCGCGCAGAGGTTAAAAAACCGCTCAGGATATGAACCTCTGACCTCAACAAGAACATTGCCGAGAAAAAAATTAACTGCATTCTGCAACTCTATGCCCTCCTCATACGCCGAAGCTTACGCTGTCGATTTGCCCTGACAGGCGTATTTCTTCACCATTCATTGCAAGAACGCAAAGCCGCTGACCCAGAATTTTTACAGTACCCTTGCCTGCATTCAGCTGCACCTCATTGTCGGTAAGCTCAAGTATCCCCTTATGGTTTTCTATAAACACTTCGCGGTTGCCCGTCATCTCTATGTGAAGAAGCCCTCCTCGTGTATCGGCAGGTATATCAAGAAGCTGTGCTGCACGCACGCGTATACTTTCTTTCTGCATATTTTCGCTCTCCTTTCTATATTAATTCTATTAGCTTCGTCACCGTCATATGTTCAAAAAGATTTTAAACAAATTTTGCTTGCTTTTTCCTATACTTGGTACTATAATGTAATAGCCTTTATCAGGACTTGAAGGAGGGACGTTTTTTGCGCTCTTTTTTAGATAGCATTAATCTTTTACTTTTTATTTTCTTTACCGTGCTTTACTCATATCAGCTCATATATGTTTTTATCTCGCTTCTTGGCAAGAAAAAAACATTTATTGCAAAGAATAATCACAAATATGCCGCAATAATCGCAGCGCGAAACGAACGGGTGGTTATCGCTCAGCTTATTGAGAGCATCAAAAAGCAAAAGTATCCGTCAGAACTTTGCGATATATATGTAATCGCAGATAACTGCACCGACGATACCGCCGAAGTTGCAGAAGCCGCAGGGGCAACCGTGTTCTCCCGAAACAACCAAAACCTCATAGGCAAGGGCTATGCACTCAACTTTGGTTTTAAAAAACTTGTCGAGGCCGGGCGCTTTTCGGATTATGACGGTTTCATCGTATTTGATGCAGATAACCTTCTTGACGAGAACTACATCACTGAGATGAACAAAGTCTTTGATTCGGGCTATCGCATAGTTACCAGCTACCGCAACTCTAAAAACTATGATACAAACTGGATTTCGGCAGGCTCATCACTCTGGTTTTTGCGCGAGGCAAAATATATAAACCGTTCACGAATGCTGCTCAACTCGAGCTGTGCCGTTTCGGGTACGGGGTTTCTCGTCTCACGCGAGATTATCGAAGCAAACCGTGGCTGGCAGTACTATCTACTGACCGAAGACATTGAGTTCTCAATAGATAACGTCATCAAAAATGAGAAAATCGGTTATGCCGAAAATGCAATGCTCTACGACGAACAGCCTTACACATTCCGCGAGTCGTGGAATCAGCGCATACGCTGGGCAAAGGGCTTCTTCCAGGTGTTTGCGGCATACGGCGGAAAGCTATTTTGCTCTATATTTAAAAACCGCAGCTTTGCCTCATACGACATGCTTATGACGATTATGCCCGCCATGACTATTACTCTTATCGGTGCAATAGTAAACTCTGCGTTTCTTATATACTCGCTTCTGCATCTGCCCACGATGAAAACGCTTGCCGCGGTCGCAGGGATTGCGCTCTTTATGACTTTCTTTAACTTCTACGCTGTTCTGTTCTTCTTCGGTGCGATTACCACGATTACCGAATGGAGCAAAATCAACTCAACCACAGGCAAAAAAATTCTTTATATGTTTACATTCCCGATATTTATTTTCACATATATCCCGATTTCTATCGTTGCGATATTCAAGAAGATTGAGTGGAAGCCAATTCGCCACAACATAGCAAAAAACATAGAAGAATTCCAGAAATAACAAATGCACCGTCTTTTGTGACGGTGCATCTTTGTTTTACATACTTAAAAGGCTTGTGTGAAATTCACACAAGCCTTTTACGGCGGTGCAACTTAGGGATAAATTGTCTTAAAACACCATTTTTAGCACATAGCCGCACAAAAAACACTCTCTATCCGTCAGGATAACCTCGTATTTTTTGTTTGCTCTGTATCAAAAAATGGTAGTTTTAAGATGCCTTGCAGTTTTGAAATAGGAATTTCTCGTTAAAAGAAAGAATAAAAATCAGGTAATACTGGCGTATTACCTGATTTTTTGATGCACTTTTAGCGGGAAATGTCAATTCAAAACCAATTTAGTTCTAAGTTGCTCCGCCGTATTTATTCGTTTTCTGTTTTATCTGATGGAATCTCTGCGTCCGGGATGGCATTTTCGCCGTCTTCGCGCTCAGGAACCTTCTCATCAAACAATGCGTAGAAGTCCTCTGCCTCCATGGTCTCCTTCTCAAGAAGGAACTTTGCAATCTCATGGAGCTTATCCATATTGTCAGTGAGAATCTGCTCACAGCGCTTATACGCGCCCTCGACAATGGATCTAACCTCTTCGTCTATAACGCCTGCCATCTCTTCGGAGTAGGCACGCTTTTCGGCAAAATCGCGACCAAGGAACACCTCGTTGTTGTCAGAAGCAAAGCTTATCGGGCCGAGGCGGTCACTCATGCCGTACTTCGTAACCATATCTCTGGCAATACCGGATGCACGCTGAATATCGTTGGAAGCACCTGTTGAAATGTCATCAAGCACAAGCTTTTCTGCAACACGTCCACCAAGGAGCGAAACAATTTCTTCGTTCATGGCAGTCTTTGACTTTGTGTATACGTCCTCACGCGGGAGTGATATTGTATAGCCATTTGCCATACCGCGCGGAATTATTGAAATATGGTGTACCGGGTCCTGCGTCGGCAGGAACTTCATTGCAAGCGCATGGCCTGCCTCATGGTAAGCTACGAGCTTATTCTCGCGCTCACTTCTTACACGGTTTTTCTTTGCCGGGCCTGCGATTATCTTGAGCATTGACTTTTCTATATCGTCCTGCGTCATGCTCTTATCCCCGCGGCGGGCCGCAAGGAGAGCCGCTTCATTTAATAGGTTTTCAAGATCTGCAGGGGTAAAGCCGCTTGTTGACTTTGCAACAGTCTTAAGGCTCACGTCGCTGCCAAGCTTCTTTGAGCGGGCGTGAATCTCGAGCACCTTTTCGCGGTCACGCATATCCGGAAGTCCAACATATACCTGACGGTCAAAGCGGCCGGGGCGCATGAGAGCAGGATCGAGTATATCGGGGCGGTTTGTCGCCGCAATGATAATAACGCCCTCGTTGTTGCCAAAGCCGTCCATCTCAACAAGGAGCTGGTTAAGGGTCTGCTCACGCTCGTCATGACCGCCGCCGTAACCTGCGCCGCGGTGACGACCTACAGCGTCAATTTCGTCGATGAATATTATAGCAGGAGCTGCTTTTTTTGCCTGCTCAAACAAGTCACGCACACGCGATGCGCCAACACCGACATACAGCTCAACAAAGTCTGAGCCTGATATAGAAAGGAACGGAACACCCGCCTCACCTGCAACCGCTTTAGCAATATATGTTTTACCTGTTCCCGGAGGGCCAACAAGAAGTACGCCCTTAGGGATTCTTGCGCCGATTTCCGTAAACTTCTTCGGGTCCTTTAAGAAATCGACAATTTCAGCAAGCTCGAGCTTTTCCTCCTCGGCACCTGCTACGTCGGCAAAGGTAACCTTTTTCTTCTCATCACGGCCATCCTTTGTGCGAGCTTTGCCAAAGCGCATTGTTTTGCTCGCGCCGCCGTCGGCCTTATTGTACATGAAATACCACATAAGACCAATAACTACAAACACAAGCACATACGGCAGAAGCATCATCCACCATGGGGTGCCCTCGTCGGGCAGGCGGTCATCGTCAGTAATTATACCGAGTGTGCGCTGCTCACGCAGAAGCTCACCAACATCAATTCTGAAATCTGCCCGTATCTGCGGGTCTGAAAGGTCAAAATTGATTATCTCCTTCCCTGATGCAAGCGGGCGTTTGAGCTTCATGGTAAGCAGACCGCCGTCTATAACATATTGTTCTACGTTCTCTGCTTCAAACTGACGAATAACGTCAGCATATGTTATTTTTTCAACATTCCCACCTTCAAAAAGGAATGAAGCGACAGATACCAATATTGCTATTATAAGTAAAAATAGCAGTATGTCGCGGGTGCTGTTTTTCTTCAAGCGATGTCACATCCTTATTCTAATTTATTTTTCGTATACTTCGCGCTTCAGCACGCCTATATACGGAAGATTTCGGTATTTCTCGGCATAGTCAAGACCATAGCCTACAACAAACTCGTTCTCTATGTTGTAACCTATAAAGTCAGCCTCAATTTCTACGCGGCGGCGCTCGTCCTTATTCAGAAACACACACAGCGCAACCGACCTCGCTCCTCTGCTCTTAAGCTCGGGGAGAAGGTTTGAAAGCGTAATGCCAGTGTCAAGAATGTCCTCGACAATTATGACGTCACGCCCGCAAATATCGGTATCCATGTCTTTTTTTATGCAGAGCTTTCCAGTACTCTCTGCACCTTTGCCGTAGCTTGAGACCTGCATAAAATCAATCTCACACGGAAAATCAAGCTCGCGTACAAGGTCTGCGGTAAATATGAGCGAGCCTTTCAATATACATAATATAAGCGGATTTTTGCCTTCATATGCACACTTGAGCTGATTTGCCAAAGTTTTTACCTTTTCGGCAATTTCTTCTTTTGTAAATAAAACCTTTGCTATATCGTTTTTCAAAATCCCCACACCCTAATCTATTCCTATAATAAAAACTTCACTATCGTCTTTTGGAAGATACCTTTCGTCCTGCCCTAAACCGAAAACTGCAAAAACCTTTTCATCATCTGCAATTACGGGGATTTCGTTTCTGAAGTTTTTAGGTATGCGTTTTTCTATAAATATCTTCTTAAGGCTCTTGTTCGGGCGCTTTACTGTTTTTATCTCATCGCCCTCTTGTCTGCTTCTTATTACCAAATCACCTTGTATTCTATCACACGCGATGATAAAAGTATTTACGGAATTATTAATTTTTCCGACTTTTTCCTCTTTTTTCACAGAGACAGTGTGTTCGCCGTAATTAAAGTCGCCTTCAGCGAGCTTTATTGGCAAAAGCTCTATTGTCTCTGTTTTTTTCTCAAACACAACATTCTCATATTCGCAGCGGACACAAAGCCCCTCGGGTAGATCTATTGACTTTGACGGAAACCTACCTTCGCACAGCTGCCGTATATCGGATATATGGCAAAACTCAAGCGTATACTCCGAAACACCGAGTGCTCGCTTTGCGAAAATCTCACACACACGCGCAAAGAGCGCATTGTGGATACAAAACAGGTCTTGCCTTCTGCATGATATTGAGCTAAGTGCAATTTCTTCTGCCGCGTTGCGGGCAGCTTCTTCAAGAAACTGTGCTTCAGCCCTCAATATTTTTGAGGATCGCGCAGCATTTTGGACTGCTCTTGGGTTTATCTCAACGAGGACCGGAACTGCTTGATGCCGTATTTTATTTCTCGAATAAACAGTATCAGCGTTTGTCTTATCTTCACAAAAGCCGATATTATTTTTTGAAATATAGCTTTCAATCTCTTCGCGCGACACTTCAATAATCGGGCGAATTATATCGTCACGCACTGGGGGTATTCCGCAAATGCCGTCAATTCCGCCGCCGCGTGAGATGTTAAACAAAACCGTTTCGAGGTTGTCATTTGCGTTATGAGCGGTAGCAATCTTCGCCGCACCAAACTCCTTCTTTGCACGGCGCAAAAAGTCATACCTTATGTTTCTCGCCGCAAGCTCAACCGACTGGCCGAGCTCTTTTGCCTTTGCCGCAACATCTGCCCGCTCGCATATAATCGGAATGCCGTAGCTCGCGCACTTCTCCTGAACAAAGGCCTCGTCATTCATCGCATCTTCTCCGCGAAGCATATGGTTAAGATGCGCTGCACAGACTGTAATGCCGAGCCGCTCCGAGTTCTTTACAAGCACATCCAAAAGTGCTGACGAGTCTGCCCCGCCGGAAAGCGCGCAGAGCACGCGCTCACCCCGAAGAAGCATGTTATTCTCTTCTATTGTCTTTAAAATCTTAGTAACCATGTGAATTATCAATAGACGTGAATTTTGTATACTTTCCGTCCCAATGCAGGTCTATATCTCCCGTACTGCCGTGGCGGTTCTTCTCAATGAGAAGTTTAACCGTTTCAGGAGTTTCGGGGTTTTCTCTGTACAAAATCATAACAACGTCTGCGTCCTGCTCAATCGCACCAGATTCACGAAGGTCCGAAAGGCGCGGGCGGCGCTCCTGCTTATCACTGCTTCGAGATAGCTGCGAAAGGCAGAGTATCGGTACATTTAAGTCTTTCGCCATGATTTTGAGTGCACGCGAAATTGCCGCGACCTCATTTGCGCGAGTGTCACTGCGAACACCAGACTGCACAAGCTGAAGATAGTCGATTATAACAAGGCCTATATCCTCATTGAGTCTGCGGCATTTCGCCTTCATCTCACTTACGGTTATGCCGGTAGCATCTGCAAGATAAATCTTTGTGTTTGCAAGAGTCTCTGACGCGTGTGCGATTGCTACCCACTCATCCTCACTGAGCATGCCGGTGCGAAGCTTTCTTGAATCTATAAGCGCCTCACCCGCAATCAGGCGCAGGGCAAGCTGCTCATTCGACATTTCTAGAGAGAATACAACAACTGCCTTACCGGAAGACTTTGCAGCATTCGCACATATATTAAGCGCAAAGCTTGTTTTACCGACACCGGTGTTTGCCGCAAGAATTATAAAGTCTGAGTCGTTAAGCCCGGACAGGAATGTATCTACAGACGAAAAGCCTGTCGGGACTCCGGGTAGTTTACCCGCATTCTTGGCGAGGTTTCCGAGATGGGCATATGTATTCTCCAAAACATCGCGTATCGGAGAAATCCCCTTACTCTTTTTCTCGCTTCTTATCTCATATATCTTCTGCTCAGCAAACTCAACGACATAATCGGCCTCGCCCTCACCCGACGCTATTACCTCATGTATCTCAGCGGTTGTTTCGTCAAGATTTCTGAGCACAGCTTTATCGCGCACTATCTTTATGTACTGCGCTACATTCACCGCCGTCGGCGTAATATCCAAAAGCTTTAGAATATACGCTCTGCCGCCTGCCGCGTCAAGAGAGCCGCGAACTGTCAGCTTATCAATAACTGTGACCGGGTCTATCGTTTCATTGAGTGTAAACATACTCTGTATCGCTTCAAAAATCGCCTTATTCTGTGATATATAAAAATCCTCTGTACGAAGATGCTCCATTACCTCCGGAACACAGCGAGGATCTAAGAGCATTGAGCCGAGCTCCGACTGCTCCGCCTCTACATTGTGCGGAAGTCTTGCCCCAATAAGCTCGTCCATAGCATTTCCTCCCTAAGGCAACATGCCGTTTTTTAGTGCAGAAATTACGCTTCTTTTACCATCACGCGAAGCTTCCCGCTAACTTCGGGGTAAAGCTTTGCCTTTACCTCATATGTGCCGAACTGCTTGATATTTTCATCAAGCACTATTTTGTGGCGGTCAATCTCAATTTTGTGCTGAGCTTTGAGCGCATCTGAAATATCAGCCGCAGTTATTGAGCCAAAAAGTCTGCCGTTTGCTCCTGCCTTTGCAGTAATTTCAACTACCTTTTCGCGAAGCTCCTCAGCAAGTTCCTGTGCCGCCGCTTTTTCGCGGGCGAGCCTTGCAAGCTCTGCCTCTTCTTTAAGCTTTGCAGTATTTAAGTTATCTGCTGTTGCTTCTTTTGCAAGATTCTTAGGGAAAAGAAAGTTTCTTGCATATCCGTCAGAAACAGTGACTATCTGTCCTTTCTTACCCTTGCCCTTAACATCTGCATTTAGAATTACTTTCACTTTGTTTTACCTCCATATTAACCGAGAACATCATCAATAGCACTTGTAAGCTCGTCTGATACCTCGTCTAACTTTTTATTTGTAACCTGTGCGCCAGCAGTGTCAAAATGACCTCCGCCGCCAAGCTTTTCAAGGATTACCTGTACGTTTATCTCACCGAGAGAGCGCGCAGACACTATTACGCTATCTGGTTCACGGTAAAGCACAAACGATGCCTGAACACCGCGAATTGAGAGCAGCTCATCTGCTGCCTGTGCCGCAATCTTTCGTGTGCTTGTTCCGTTATACTCAACTATCGCAACCTTGTCGCGATACATACGCGCAAGTTTTACCATCTCGGCGCGTTTTACATAGGTTTCTATGTCGTCCTGGAGTATGCGTTTAAGCTCTGTGGTGTCTGCCCCTGCGCGGCGCAAGTATGCCGCCGCCTCAAAGGTTCGTACACCCGTTTTCATCGTGAACTTCTTGGTGTCTATAACGATACCCGACAAAATCGCTTCTGCCTCAGCGTGAAGGATGTCACGGGTTTCTACTATATACTGCAGAAGCTCCGTTACAAGCTCACAGGTGCTTGAGGCATACGGCTCGTGGAAATTAAGCACCGCACCGTCTATATAGTCCGTTCCTCGTCGGTGATGGTCGATAACCGCTATTTTGTTTGCTGATTCAAGCAAGGTCTCCGACTCAACCACAGACTTTCTGTTTGTATCTACTACTACAACAAGCGTGTCGCTGTCCGCCTCAATAAGCGCATCCTCAGCGCTTATAAAAGCCCCGTCGTACTCTTGTTCTGCGCGAATTTTCTTAACGAGGGCATCTGCGCTTGCCTTCTGCCCTATTATAATGGATGCGCTCTTTCCTATTTTTCTTGCTATACACGCAATTCCGACCGCCGCACCGATGCTGTCGTTATCCGCGTTCTTGTGCCCCATTATCATAACGCCGGAGCTATCGCGGATAAGGCCTGCAAGTGCGTTTGCCATAACGCGCGACTTTACCTTTGTTCTTTTCTCGAGCTCTTGGGAACGCCCACCGAAAAACTCAAAATTGTATTTATTGCGTATAACAGCCTGGTCGCCGCCGCGAGAAAGCGCCATATCTATAGCAAGGCGGGCATTGCGGTGATTTTCTTTAAAGCTTTGGCCGTCCTTGCCGATACCTATACTGAGAGTTACCTTTATGCCGTTCTTACTCTCAATTTCACGCACCGAGTCAAGTATTGCAAACCGCGATGCAGTGTACTCCTCAAGGTGGCACTGTTCAAAAATGT
The DNA here is from genome assembly GCA_045586595.1 of Eubacteriales bacterium. Taxonomy (GTDB): domain Bacteria; phylum Bacillota; class Clostridia; order Oscillospirales; family JAAYXM01; genus SIG480. The sequence continues at coordinate 65,083 of JAZNAQ010000035.1, forward strand.
ATATATATTTATCTCGCTCATATTTTATGAATATGCCGTTTGCCGGAGCTGTCCACCCCGCGAGCTTTTTATCAACCTCAGCAACTATCATTGAACGCTCTGCGTCGTTTAATCCGTTCATAATCTCGGCATAGTTGTCAATCATAATAACCGAAACTGTCTGAAGTGCGTTTTCAAACTGAGTTATGCTTCTTGAGTATTCTGTAATGTCAAGCCAATACAGCGTCGCAAGCACTGCACCTTTTTCAGCCTCGTCACTTCTGAAAAGGTTTCCGTACACACGGTAAATCTTATCGCTTATCTCGACCTCATGGGGGCATTCGTTCTTCCCTTCTATTATCCAGCCAATCTCAAATTCCGGGATAAGGTCAAAAAGGTGTTGTTCGAAAATATGCTCACGGGCGTCTACCATTTCCTCAAAAGCTGAATTTGCCCATATGAGCTCGTTTGTGTCAAGCTTTATAACAGCCGTAGCCATAGGGAAGTTTACGGTTGAATCTTTATTTGCACGGTTTATATCCGTCATTGTTTCTTCTATATATTTGCGAACTTCTTTTGCGCGCTTTTTCGAAGCCAACGCAAAAATTATATATACTGCCGCACACAGCACAAGCTCAACTATTGCTACGCGTATGTCTGCAACAAAAAACGATGCTACAGAAAACAAGAACAGCATAACAAAACACAGGCGAAACCTCGGCTCAAGCGCCTTGAAAAAATGCTTGTTCATTTGTCGGCACATCCTTTCACTAAAAAATGACAAAACTGTTGTATAGTATAGTATATCACAAACATTTCATAATGTCTATTTAATATGTATAAATTTTTAATTTTAGCAAAAAGCTTTACCTTTTATCCAATCAGTGGTAAACTTATATCAAAAGACACAAAAGGGAGGCGGTCGCTTGTCAGGTATCTTACGCTCAATGAGAAACTTTTTCCGCCAGATTGACCTAAAGCTTCTTGCCGTTGCGCTTGCAGCATCGGTCTTCGGCATTATTCTGATAGCCAGCGCAACCCAGAGCATGGGCAGCTCAAGCTACATCAAAGTACAGCTTGCCGCAACTGTGGTCGGCATACTGCTTTATCTTATGCTGTCTTGGCTTGACCTTGACTCGGTAAGTTCGTGGTGGAAATATGTATATATTGCAAATCTCCTGCTTATATGCTCTCTCATTTTTTTCGGAACCGGCAGTGAGCAGACGGGCAACCGCGCATGGATTCGCTTCGGTTCTATAGGCATACAACCCGCAGAGTTGGGTAAAATTCTTTTCATTGTAGCATTTGCTGGGCATATCAACTCGCTTCACGACAGGCTCGACTCGCCTTTCTCTGTTATTATTCTCGGAATACACGCGCTTATTCCAATAGGCCTTATATACGTCGTTTCCTCTGACCTCGGCTCTGCACTCGTATATATTGTCATATTTATTGTTATGATGTTCTGCGCAGGAATAAAGCTCCGCTGGTTTGCCGGCGCATTTCTCGCACTCGGTGCAGCCTCTCCCCTTATATGGAAATTCTTTCTGCGAGAAGACCAGAAAATGCGTGTTCTTGTAGTCTTTAACCCTGAGCTCGACCCATTAGGGCGTGGGTATCACGCTATACAGAGCAAAATTGCAATAGGCTCAGGTCAATTATTAGGCCGTGGGCTAGGAGAAGGGACGCAAACCCAGCTCGGGTATCTGCCCGCCAAACAGACCGACTTTATTTTTTCTGTTGCGGGCGAAGAACTCGGCTTTGTCGGGTGTGTTTTAATAATCATAATCCTCGGCCTTGTAATTGCTCGATGTGTTTCCATGACAATGCGCTCATCGTCACTTTCATCGCATTTGATTTGCGCCGGCGTTTCGGCAATGCTCATAGCTCAGACGATTGAAAACATCGGTATGTGCACAGGTCTAATGCCGGTTATCGGCCTCACTCTCCCGCTCTTTTCCTATGGCGGTTCAAGCGTTCTCGCCGTTTATATGGCACTCGGGCTTATAAGCTCTGCACGCATGCGCGCTGTTCCCTCACGTCTTTCAAACTAAGGAGTTATAAATATGCTTTCAAAGTACGATATTATTCTGTTTGACTCAGACAACACGATTTATGACCACAACATCCATGAACGAAGTGCTATCTTCGAGGCATTTGAGCAGTATGGCGAGCCAATCACCGAAGAAATGTACCTTCTCTACCGAAAGATAAATGATGATATATGGAAAGAGTTCGAGCGCGGGATCAAGCATGAGAAAGGGCCTCTTATTGAGCGGTTTGTGCGTTTTTCAAAGCTAACAGGAACAGCCATCGTGCCGAATCGTATAAACGAGCTGTATGTTGAGGCTCTCTCACGGCAATGTTCGCCCTTTCCTGATTCGTTTGAAGTATGCAAAGCGCTCTCAACACGACACACACTGTATATCATAACAAACGGCACCGAAAGTGTCCAGCTTCGCAGGTTTAACTCAAGCCCTCTCCGCCCGTTCTTTACTGATATTTTCACTGCGGCGGGAATAGGTGTTCAGAAGCCCAAGAAAGAGTTTTTCGAGCGCGTGTTCTCGCGCATCGGAAACCCCGACCCCGACCGTGTAATTATCATCGGCGACTCGCTCACCTCAGATATTCTCGGCGGCGTAAATTCCGGGATTGACACTTGCTGGTTTAATCCCGAGCGCAAGAAAAACCCAATGGACTTTTCGCCTACATATGAGATAGATGACTTAAAAAAGCTTTTGTAAATTATCAGTCCCACTCGTTAAATCCGAGTGGGACTGTTCTATTTTACATCAAGTTCTGATTTTGTTTCTCTTATTACAATATCGGAGAGCAGAATTATCGCAATTAAGTTTGGTATCATCATTATGCCGTTGAACATATCCGCAAGCTCCCATACGCTCTCAACACGAAGAATAGCGCCAAGCGCTACAGCCAGCACGAAAAGTGCCTTATAAGTATTTTTTGCATATGTATTTTCGCGTGTCAAATAAGATACACATCTTTCTCCGTAGTAGGACCACCCGAGTATTGTTGACAGTGCAAACAAAACAGTTGCAACGCCGATGAAGGTTCCCCCGAAATCCCCGAGGAACTTTGTAAAAGCAAGTGTAACAAGCTCAGCACCTGAAACATCGCCCGTGTGATAACCCGAGCTTACAATAACCACAGCTGTTACTGTACACACTACAATAGTATCAACAAACACTTCAAACATACCCCAAAAGCCTTGTCTCACAGGGCTTTTGGCGTTTGCCGCCGCATGTACAAGCGGCGCACTGCCAAGACCTGCCTCGTTTGAGAACACTCCCCTTGCTATTCCGAATCTGACAGCGCGGCGCACTATTTCACCTGCCGCACCTCCATACACTGCGCCAGGTGTAAATGCCGCGCGGAAAATCTCAACGACAGCATTCCACGCCGACATAGGCGCTATAGCTACAATTATTATTCCGCCTAATATATACACTCCTGCCATGAGAGGTACTATTTTCTCTGCGAACCGTGATATGCGAGAAATCCCTCCGCTTATTGCTATTGCAGTAATCCCCGCAACCACAACTCCGCTCATCCAATTCGGCACATCTGCGCCGAGTGACATCACTGCGGCTATGGAGTTTGACTGATTCATTGCCCCCATGCCAAGACAGGCAAGAGCACCTGATACCGAAAATATAACCGCAAGCCATGTATACCCACGACCGAGCCCCTTTTTAATATAGTACATCGGGCCTCCGAAAAACTCACCGTTTTTCTCTCCGCGAAACTTGACGGCAAGAAGTATTTCGGCATACTTTGTCGCCATGCCGAAAAACGCCGATACCCACATCCAGAACACTGCCCCAGCTCCGCCTGCTGAAATTGCAGTTGCAACCCCCACTATATTGCCGGTTCCGATAGACGAGGCGAGTGCCGAAGCCACTGCCTGATACGGCGTAATTTTTCCCTTTTCGCTTGTCTCCTTTTTAAACATCTCACCAAACGTCTCGCTCGTCCATGTGTCAAACTTTGTTATCTGCAAAGCTTTGAGCCTTATGGTAAAATATACGCCGCAGCCCACAAGAAGAATGAGCATTGGCACTCCCCAGACAGTTCGGCTTATCGCGCTTATAACTTTTTCTGCACCATCAAGCATATTCTGCCCCCCTTTATCGCACTATGGCAGAATATGTATACAAGCAACCGATTATTACATATTCTTTTCAAAACCACTTTATATATTGCAAAATAAGCTTTGAAACTATATAATTACTGTATAAAAGGGGGTGTTGTCCTGTGAGAAGACTCTGTGCTGTTACTCTCACAATTTGTATATTGGCTTTACTTTTTGTATTACCGTCAGGTGCCGAGGGTGAGGTATTTGTTGCTGCAGGAAACACCGTCTTACCCCTTACAGACGCGATGCCGATACGGTCAAGCGGCGTTTGGTACATAGATTATCAGTGTTTTACAAAAGGTAACCTTAAGGTTAACAGCTCGTATAACGCAGCAGAGAGAACTCTTGTTCTCTACACCTGGGATACCACGCTAATATTTGACCTTGACACAACAACAGCGTACACATCTTCCGAAAAGATTCATTATAAAGCCGTTTCCTTCACCGCATCCAATACGGTTTATGTCCCCGCACAGTTTACTGCTCAGATGCTTGGTCTTGAGTATATATATCTTTCAGACCTTCCTTTGATTCGTATAAAACGCTCTTCTGATATACCCAACAATATGTTTATATATATTGCAAAAAACGCGATGCCGGGGCTTTGGGAAGCATATAATGCAAGCAAAAACTCGCAATCCACCACTCCGCAAACCCAAACACCGCCAATCAACAATTCCGAAAAAAAGAATGTACGCCTTACGTTTAACATAACAAACGGCAAAAATCTCCCACAAATCCTCAATGCGCTTTCGCGGTATGGTTACCGTGCAACATTCTTTGTACAGGGCAGTGCAGTCAGCAACTGCGAGGATGCGCTTCGCCGTGCAGTAGCGTACGGCCATACACTCGGTACTTTATCAGAAAACGGCAGTGCCGATTTTTTGACAGATGCCGAAACGCTTGAAAACGCATTGACTCTTGCAAATGAGCGGTTATTCGAGGTTGCAAAAACAAAAACACGGCTCGTGCGAGTGCCCGATGGAAGCAAAACCCTTTCTCAGGAAACAGTAAATACGCTCATTTCTCTCGGTTACAGAATATGGGACGACAACATTACCCCTACAGGTACAACCGCATCTCGCATATACAGCTCTGCCATATCGGGTTTGTCAAAAAGCGGAAGAACAACAACCACACTCACACTGACAGACTCCGATGTAGCAGTAAATGCGCTTTCGCGCATACTATCATATTTAAATACAAACAAATATAACACTTATACAGTAACCCTGCTCGACACACCTATAAATGACATTTCCGAGAAGCGATAATAAACCACAACAAAAAAGCTATGATGCATTTGCATCATAGCTTTTTATTGTTTACTTATTATTCGTGGTGATGGCCGCAGTCGCAGTCTTCGTCGTCACAGCAACACTCGTCTACATCGAATTCAAGGTCTTCGCCACAACCGGGGCACTCAATCTTACCGAGTGCAAGAATGTCATCGTCAACCATTATTGAGTCGCCGCAAGTCGGGCAGACAACCTCATAGTGGAAGTCATCACAACAATCACAATCGTCATCATCACAATCACAATCACAGTCGCAATCGTCAAAGGCGCCCTCGAGCTCTAAAAGCTCTTCTGCAACCTCGTCAAGCTCGTTACTGATTTCATCCGTAATCTGCTCAAGGTCAGACACAGAGCCTGCAAGCTCATCAATAACCTCTACCATAGCTGCGAAGAGCTTGCCCTCTTTTGTTGAAGCGTCAATATCAAGGCCATCAAAAAGGCCGCGGAGATATGCTGCCTTACCGATTATATCCATGAGTTTAAACCTCCGTAATTCTTACTTCGCGCGCTCTAAGTATTCGCCTGTTCTTGTATCAATCTTAATTCTGTCGCCGATATTGATAAAGAGCGGAACTCTTACCTCAGCGCCAGTTTCAACAACTGCCGGCTTTGTTACGTTTGTAGCTGTATCGCCCTTAAGGCCCGGCTCTGTTTCAGTGATTTCAAGCTCAACAAAGTTAGGCGGCTCGATACCGAAAACCTCACCCTTAAAGGAGAGAATCTTAACTGTCATATTTTCCTTAACAAACTTAAAGCTGTCTGTAAGCTTATCAGAGTTGAGCGGAAGCTGCTCATAGGTTTCAAGATCCATAAAGTAATAGAGCTCACCGTCGTTATAGAGATATTCCATATCCTTGCGCTCTACGAATGCCGGCGGGAACTTATCTGTCGGGTTGAATGCGCGCTCAACAACAGCACCTGTAACAACGTTACGATACTTTGTGCGTACAAAAGCCGCGCCCTTACCCGGCTTAACATGCTGGAACTCGATAATCTGCATTACCTGTCCGTCCATTTCAAATGTCATACCGTTTCTGAATTCACCTGCAGAAATCATTTACTTATCCTCCATTTTCATCTGTATAAATCTTTTTCTATTTTAACCTATATTATTCCATTTTGCAAGAAAAACTTTATGAAACACATTACATTTCACACAATACCCTTACGCCGAGGGGGTAAACAAGCTTGCCGAAGCCTGAAATCATACCGACACATACGGGAGAAATAACCGATTTGTGTCTGAACTCGTCTCTCGCATATATATTGCTGAGATGAACCTCAACGCACGGAAGCTTTACCGACGCAATCGCATCGCGTATGGCAATGCTGTAGTGAGAGTATGCCGCGGCGTTGAGCACAACCCCTTCATATCCCTCTTCAAGAGCGCGGTATAGCAGGTCGCAAATCTCGCCCTCATGGTTTGTCTGATATGCGATTATGTCTGCGCCGAGAGATTCGGTGCTCTTTTTTGTGAACTCTATTATATCATCAAGTGTGTCACGCCCGTATATGTTAGTTTCTCTCGTACCGAGAGAATTTAAATTCGGACCGTTGATTATCATTATTTTTTTCATTATTCAAACATCCTCCTCTTACCGAGCGGCGGAACCTTTATCGCTAGTATCCCGCTGCGTTTTGCCCCGAATATATCGGTTATTATCTTATCCCCCACAAAAGCCGTCACCTCAGGGGTCCCTCCCAAAGCCTCCATAGCCTTTCTTATGGTTTTCCTGCTGGGCTTTCCGCTTTTCCAGTAGTGGTTAATGCCGAGAGGTTTGCAAAATTTAGCCACGCGCTCCATACCGTTATTTGAGACTATCGCAAACGACACTCCATGGGCAATAATGTCTTCTAACCACTCATGCACACGCTCATCAGGCGTTTCGTTCTCATACTTTGCGACAGTATTGTCAAGGTCTGCTATGAGCACCTTGATGTTCATTTTTTCAAGACGTTCCCCCGTAAGCTCGTATATGCTCTGTATTTTTATATCGGGTTTCAGCAGTGATAGCATCACATACCTCCGCATATTGCTGTTTTTTATTTAATATATTATACCATATTATATCATATAACGCAAATTACGGAACGGGAGGTATAAATGAGATGGATATATGTATGGTATATTCTGCAGCTGATGGCTCACCGGCTATGGGCCGGAATCTTCTGCGGGGACGTCTTTCATACATAGCCCGCGGAAATACCCTTATGTCAGAAAAATTGCCTGCAGATGCCGCGGGCGATGTTATGTTTATATCAATACAAAGTGCGGGAGAACACATTGCCCCTGCAATATACGATGAATGTCGCCGTAGAAGATACTCTTCCGTGTTCCTCGATGCAGACGAGCCCGATGACGAGCTTTTGCGAATTCTGCCTGATATATCGGCGTCACTTGCCCGCTGCAAGCTGCGTGTTTTTTGTCCCATTGATATCTCGCCCTATTGCCCCCGTGCCACTCCCGTCGCCGAGGCGGCTGTGTCCGGCGGGAATATTTCAGAATACTTAAGCAGTCTTATTTCGTCTCATGATAAACTTTCACTTTCAATACCCCGCGTTGCGGCAGAGTTTACCATGCCCTGTGAGCGTGATGCTTTCCGCCAACTCACACCTCGGGAGCTTTCGCGCATTCTTGATATGCACGATGCAAAGTCGCACTACTCACCGCAAATGCTTGTAAACTATTTTATATATGAAAATGCCCGGGGCGGCTGTAACTTTATATTGTTTGACGATGCCCACACAATGTCTGAGAAAATACGCCTTGCCAAAAAGCTCGGAATCACAGACGTTTTTATCACATACCGAGAAGTTTCTGACATAGCAAGCGATATTATATTTTAGTTTTCTTGCATAAGCTTTTCACAAAGCTCTTCGTCCGGCGTTACATACGCCGTATAATAGTTTGTATATATAACCCTGCCCGGCGCGGCTCCCTGCGGTTTCTTGACAAAGCGTACCTGGGTGTAGTCAACCGGTACGTTTTCAGAACCTTTCGCGCGCGAGAAATATGCCGCGATCTGAGCTGCTTCGGTTATTGTCCTGTCGGGAAGCTCTCTCCCCGCGCTCTCAACTATGACGTGCGAGCCGGGGGTGTTTTTTGTATGAAGCCACAAGTCGCCCTTCATTGCACTCTTGAGTGTTAGTGCATCATTCTGTTTGTTGTTTCTGCCGGCGTATATGACAAACCCGTCGCTTGAGATAAATCTATAGGGTCTGAGTGCATGGCGTTTCTGCTGTGTCTTACGGTCGCCGCATTTATCTATATATCCGGTTTCTCGAAGCTCTTCACGGATTTCGGCAAGATCTGCCTCACACGTTGCCTTTTCTATGCTTTCGAGCACGCTGTCTAAATACTCAAGCTCCTCTTCGCCGGCCGCAATCTGCTCTGTTATATATTTTTCTGCATTCTTCATTCTGCGGTATTCGCGGAAAAGCTTCTCCGAGTTTTCTTGCGGAGTGAGTCTTGTATCAAGCTTTATCGTAACCTCTTCGCAATCTCTGAAATAATTTTCAGCCACAAACGAGGTCATACCTTTTTTAAGCCTGTAAATGTTTGCAGAAATAAGCTCAGCCTGCTCACGAAGCGAATCGCGGTCAATCGACTTTTTAAGCTCTTCTCGCTGAAGCGCAAGCTTTCTCATTGTTCGCGAATGTGCCGTCTTTACAACCTGCAAAATGCCGTGAGAACGGCTACGCATACTCTCGCGCTCCTCTCGGATTTCGTAAAAATCAGCAAGCGTATCAGAAAGGCTTTCGCGATGCTCTGCATTGAGCGATGTCTCATACTGTGTTATTGGAAAAAATGAAAACTCATAAGGTGTTTTATCATCAAGCACAATGCACGGCCGGGGCTTGTCATGCAAAATGTCATATATCGCCGAAGCCATCCTCTCGCGCTGCTCCATAGAAAGCGCTGACATATGTGACGAAACATCTCCGCAGGCGCGGTAGGCAATTTCGCGGCATACAAGAGGAGAAAACCCCATGAACGTTGATATAACCCATTTATCGCAGAGAACCTCCTCACGCATATTGCAGATTATATCAAAAAGCTCTGAGCGCGAATATGACGATGGGTCGAGTTTATCCTGCTTTGGCGGGAGTGTGTAAAAGAGGCCCGGCAACACCTGCCGTTTTTCGCTCATACCGATGTCCACGCGCTTTAAACATTCTATAACGCGGTCATTTTCGTCGCGAAGTATTATATTTGAATGACGCCCCATAAGCTCGCAGGTAAGTGTACGAACAGACGGAATTCCCATCTCATCGCTGACCTCGAGCTTTATGTCTATTATTCGCTCCATATGAGGAGCACTTACGGATATTATTCTCCCGTTGGTGAGGTGCTTTCGGAGTAACATGCAGAACATCGGCGCACTTGCGGGGTTTTCGCGGGTGCGACTCGTTAGATGCACTCTGGGAAAGCTTGCGTTTGCCGAGAGTATAAGTTTTTTGCCCTTAACATTCGGGCTTCGCAGCGCGACGACAATATCGTCACGCTGCGGCTGATGTATCTTATCTACCCTTGCGCCGCTGAGAAGTGACGAGAGCTCGCGGGCTAGTGCTGATATATAGCTTGCATCAAGCGCCATAATTATCTACTCCTAAACAGTAAAAAACTGTGTGCAATCAATATCTGCATCTGCAATTTTGACAGAAACCTCGGGGTACTTCTCTGATATCATCTCGCAAAGTCTCGGGCACACAACATCCTCTGTTGCAAAATGCCCGGCATCTATTGCGTTCATCCCAAGTTCTTTTGCTTCTAAAAAATGGTTGTGCTTTATATCTGCAGTTACTACGGTATCGCAACCGAGAAGATAGGCTGCCTTTATATAATCGCCGCAAGCGCCGCCTCCCACAGCAACGCGCAAGACGGGCTTTCCCGCATCGTGATACTTTACCCCGCGCGTGTTGAGTGCTGTGCAGACCTTTTGTAGAAAGTCGGAAAGCTCCTCACACTTCTCAAGCTTTCCGAATCTTCCTCCGCCGACCGTTCCGTCCTCCTGCGGCTCGACGGGTTTTGTATCATGTATCCCAAGCGCTGAGGCAAGAACATCATTCACACCGCCCGCCGCGCTGTCAAGATTTGTGTGCATACATATTGCAGAAATCCCGTTCTCAATAAGCTTTAAGAGAAGTGAGCCTGTAACATCGCAATCGGTCACTGTACTTCTCGCCCCGAAGATTATGGGGTGATGTGACACGATAAGCTCAGCACCCGCCTCTACCGCCTCGTCTATTACTGCACCCGTTATATCGAGCGCAACAACAATCTTTTTTACTTCTCTATCTCTATGGCCTACGATAAAGCCTACGTTGTCATAGCTTGCGGCAAGGAAAGATGGTGCCGCCGCCTCAAGTACATTTAATACGTCAATTACTTTTGTCATAATCTGTCCCTCATTTTACAGAGCGATAAAAGCTCTCTCTGCAACACTTGTTTTTCTTTTTTTGAAATAGCGCCCGCTGCCGTTTTGCGTTCAAGCTCATATGAAAGACGTGATATGACACGCCCGAAATACTCCCCCGCAAGCTCTTTCTTAAGTGCCGCGCGGCTTATGTATTTCTCAAACGGTTCATACACTACATTCCCGCTGTGTTTTGCAACGATTATGCAGTACATATGCCCGCTCTCAAACACTATATTTTCATCCGTTATCTCAAAGCCCTCATTATAGAGATATTCGCGCAGAACTTCTGAGCGAGTCATCGGTTGAAGGACAAGCGTACAGTTTTGCTTTGTCCACGGTGCGCGCGAGATGATTTCGGCTATTGTTTCGCCGCCCATCCCCGCAATGACAACACATTCGTGCGGCGAAAGACCGTCAAGCCCGTCGGTCAGGACAGTTGTTATCCTCTCCTTCTGCCCCGACGCGGCAATTTCTTTCTCGGCATTATCAAGCGGACCGCGGTTTATATCACTTGCGGTTATCTTCTGCGCTATTCCGTTTTCTGCAGCATATATTGAAACATATCCGTGGTCACAACCGCAGTCAACAAGCGTTCTGCACACAGGTATGGATTTAGCAACACATAAAAGCCTTGCTCCAAGGCCTCTTTCCACCTCGCTCACCTCCTTATATATGAAAAGTGCGCGTCTTAGGACGCGCAGCTTTTAAAATCTTGATTATTTGCTTTCAAGATGGTTGTTGAGCTTCTCGAGGAGAGCATCAACGTCTACGCCGTGAACAGCGCAAGCCTGCTCAAGTGTCTCGCCTCTGGAGGCGGGGCAACCGAGGCAGTGCATGCCGATTTCAAAGAAATACGGAGCTGTTGTAACGTCAATATCAAGAATATCACCGATAATGGTGTCCTTTGTAATCTTTGCCATGAGAAATCATCCTTTCGCAATTTATATATGCTTATTATATATCTCCCATGTGCATTTTTCAAGTAGATTTTTTATTTTTGTTCTTGGCTATTTCCTTATGCAAAAACGACAGCGCGTCATTGAGCGTACCCACACGGTCTATAAGCCCAATCTCAACCGCTTCTTTTCCATATACCACCGTACCGACATCGGTTGCAAGCTCGCCCACCTTGAGCATATATTCTCGAAACTTGTCTGCAGACATATTTGAGTTGCGCTCAACGAAGCCTGTTATTCGATCCTGTACGCGCTCAAAATAATTAAATGTCTGCGGCGCACCGACAACAACACCGCTCATGCGCACCGGGTGTATGGTAATCGCCGCAGTCTCGGCTATTATCGAGTGCTTTGCCGCAACAGCGAGCGGCACGCCTATTGAGTGCCCGCCGCCGAGAATGAGCGATGCCGTAGGCTTTGTCATTCCAGCGATGAGCTCGGCTATTGCAAGACCTGCTTCAATATCGCCGCCAACCGTATTGAGCATAATAAGAAGACCGTCTATGTCTTCATTTTCCTCCACTGCGGCAAGAGTCGGGCAGATATGCTCATACTTCGTTGTTTTTGTATCACTGCCGAGCACGGTATGCCCCTCTATCTGACCTATTATTGTTATGCAGTGTATGTTTCCGAACTTGCTTTTGGCAACTATAGAGCCGGTCTCAACTATCTCCTCACGCGTTTCTTTTTTGTTGTCATTGTTTTCTGCCATTTTTCTTTCCTCCGTAATGTTTCTTTGGGTAGTTTGCGCGGGGGGTTGAAAAAAATACATATATAGTCATGCAGTAACGCCAGAAGCAAGCTTCGCATAAATTGATAACGAGAACATACATGGAGTGGATGTAAGTATGAACGGTATATACCGTCTTTGTGATATAAAATGCGGAGAATACTGCAAGGTATATGAATTATGCGCCGAGGAAGGCATCAGTCGCAGGCTTCAGGATTTGGGCTTTATACGAGGAACAAGAATTGAATGTCTTATAAAAAGCCCGCTCGGCGACCCGACAGCCTTTCTCGTGCGCGGCGCAGTTATTGCTCTGAGAAAAGACGATTCAAAACATATAAAGGTTGAGGTGATATAAGTGGGTCTTACAAGGGCATCGGTAGGACGAGGGGCGGCAAGCGACAAGCTTTTTATAAAAAAACGCAATGACGGCGACCGCGTCATTGCACTTGCAGGAAACCCGAATGTGGGTAAAAGTACGGTTTTTAACGAGCTTACAGGGCTACGCCAGCACACCGGCAACTGGCCGGGTAAAACGGTAACAAACGCCCAAGGATATTGCGAAAGGGGCGGACAGGGCTATGTACTCGTCGATATACCCGGTACATATTCGCTCTCCGCGCGTTCTGCAGAGGAGGAGGTCGCGCGGGATTTCATCTGCTCGGGAAGTGCCGACGCGGTAATAGTCGTATGTGATGCAACCTGCCTTGAGCGCAACCTCATTCTTGTTTTGCAGACAATGCAGATTATGCCGCGCACGGTGGTATGTGTAAACCTTATGGATGAGGCGCGCAAAAAGGGTATAGAAATTGACCTTGGGCGTTTAGAGTCAGAGCTCGGTATACCCGTCGTTGCAACAGAGGCAAGGCAGGGCAAGGGGCTTTCAAGCCTTCTTAATGCCGTTGAAAAATCGCTTGAACCTGCTGTCGATTCAAACGCCGAGCTACCCAAGTTCGACCCGGAGGAGCTTGTAACCCGTGCAGAGAGCATTTATCATACAGCAGTCAAAACGAGCGGCTCCTCATACACCAAAAGGGCGCGGTTTCTTGACAAGTTGCTCACAAGCCGTACTACGGGCTTTCCTATTATGCTTTTACTGCTTGCGGTGATATTCTGGATAACCATTGAAGGTGCAAACTACCCATCTGCGCTATTGTCGGAACTTCTATTCAGTTTTGAAGCTCCTTTATATAAACTTTTAACCGCAATCCATGTCCCCGGAATCATTGCAGAGGCTCTTACTGCAGGCGTTTGGCGCGTGCTCTCATGGGTTGTCGCCGTTATGCTCCCGCCTATGGCAATATTTTTCCCCCTCTTTACGCTTCTTGAAGACCTGGGGTATCTTCCGCGTGTTGCATTTAACCTTGACCGTGTGTTCAAGAAGTGCAACGCGTGCGGAAAACAGTGTCTTACCATGTGCATGGGCTTCGGGTGCAACGCTGCGGGCGTTGTCGGGTGCAGGATAATAGACTCTCCCCGCGAAAGACTTATTGCAATGATAACCAACAGCCTTGTGCCGTGCAACGGGCGCTTCCCTGCGCTTATTGCAATCCTTACAATGTTCTTTGTCGGGGCATCGGGCGGGGTTGCTAAAGGGGTACTTGCCGCTCTCTTGCTCACGCTTCTGATACTTGTCGGAATACTTATGACCTTTGCCGCATCAAGGCTTCTTTCGGCAACTGTTTTAAGAGGAATACCGTCATCTTTCACGCTTGAACTTCCGCCGTACCGCCGCCCGCAGATTGGGAAGGTAATTATCCGCTCAATATTTGACCGAACGCTCTTTGTTCTCGGCCGCGCAATATCCGTAGCCGCGCCAGCAGGGCTTGTAATCTGGCTCATGGCAAATGTAACTATCGGAGAGGCTACGCTTCTTACCATTTGCTCAGAGACTCTCGACCCGTTTGCAAGGTGTCTGGGTCTTGACGGTGTAATTCTCATTGCGTTTATCCTTGGCTTTCCCGCAAACGAAATTGTTATACCGATAATAATTATGGCGTATACTGCGAGCGGCGCTTTAACAGACATGACAGACCTCGCATCGCTCTCCTCGCTTCTTCGCTCAAACGGGTGGACGTGGGTGACGGCGGTTTGCACAATGCTATTCTCTCTTATGCACTGGCCCTGCTCCACAACACTTATGACAATCAAGAAAGAGTCACAGAGCTTTAAATGGACTGCGGTTGCATTTCTGACCCCGACGGTCTTCGGAATAGTGATATGTGCTGTATTTAACCTTGTAGCAAAGTTGTTTATATAAAAAGAGTTCCCGTACTTATGTACGGGAACTACTTATTGAATAATGAAAACCACGCGATAGTCGCGTGGTTCAAAAGAGGCTATTGCCGATGAACAAAAAATTCTCCATTGTGTTAGAATAAAAATGACCTGCCAGTCAAATTAAAAACACAATGGAGGATTTATCTATGAAAA
>JAZNAQ010000036.1:0-11750 GCA_045586595.1 Eubacteriales bacterium
AAAATAATATATAATAATATACAGGATAGTGTAGTATAATATCCCTCTGGATAATAAGAGAATAATATATACTCTGGATAGCGTTATATAGTCCTATAAATGGTACAAATAAGGGATGATATAGGGTAATTAATGGGAAAAAGGGCGGTTTATACAGGATTGATACAGATTGCACAGAAAGCTGTGGTTAATCTTGTGCATATTTCACGAAGAGAAAAAAAGGTGTTGACATACTGACAACAGTATGCTATCTTAAAGCCACCGGAGGACGAAAGCCCAACGGTAGCCCCAGCAAAGCAAGGTCGGCGGCTAATCTCTTACATAGGAGATGATGCCAATGAGCACAACAGATATTATAGCACTGTTTGCACTCGTTCTCATGGCTATTTCTCTGGGTCTCCAGATAAAGAAATAACCGCCCCCTGACCACAGCAAGAGACGGCAATTTCACCCATTCTTGATTGGCCGTTCTCCTGTTCGCGTCAGGAGAGAGCCGACCTTGTGGAATTATACCACCGACAGGAGGCGAAAGTCAATAGGAAAGACAAGCAACGAGGTAAAAGACCGCTGGAAAGCTGCCAATTATACACGGGTCAATATCTACCTCCCAAAAGAGGATGCAGAGGCCTATAAAGCTAAATGCACCGCAGAGGGAAAAGCCCTTTCAGACATTCCAAAAGAAGCAATTTATAAATTCTTAGGGGACAAATAAGTCCCTTAAAAATATACATACTGACCACCGTATGATAAAGGAGAAAGAATATGAAATACATCGAAACAGTTGGTAATCTCAGGTTTTACACAGACGAGGTTGGTTTTGCCCCCGGCGAATATGCACTGCTCGCCATAAACGGCGCAGATATTGTGGCAAATGGTGTTTATTGTTGCTCTGTTAAGGATGCTGTAAACCGGTTGCTCAACATTTATTTCGACACCTATTCCATAAGTGATATTCGTGCGGCTATGCCGGTTATTCGAGCGGAATACAACGGCGCTCTGCTCTCCGGGCAGATAGCCGGGTATAGCTCCATCGAATATTTCAAGCGAATAGACGACACAGAATATTACAAGCACTTCACACGTCGGCCCAAGATGTGAATAAAAAGCTGACCTATCGGCTACACGGGGAGAAAGGGAAAACAATGAAACTCACCAAAAAGCACGCCCGCGAAATTCTTGAGCTCCACAAGGACACAACCAATTATTTTGACGGTTCAATGAGCCTTGACGAGTTTGAAAATATGCTTCTGTACCGCATGGGATTTGGAGCCGCTGAAACCTACACCATCTCAATGGCCTTGGTTCTTGCCGGTGCAAAGTTCTCCGATTGATTAACTGTCAATATCCCGCCCAGGAGGTTACGAGGGCAGAGCCGCCGTTTTCCCTGGAACGACTTCAAAGACTTTGACGACTTCAAAGCCCGACAGACGGGCTACAAAAAATCCATTGACTTTCAGCCCGCCGGGGCTTAAAATTAAATAAAAAGGGGAAAAAATTATGACCATAACAAGAGAGAAAATCACAGCTGCCATGACGCAGCTCGACCGTTTGAACTTAATCAACAAAATCATCTGTCCGGGCAAGGAGAATATCCGCGGTTGTCATCTTGGCAGGATCGTCATCACGCCCGAATGCTGCTGGAGCACTATTCACTTGCCTCAATGGGTGAAACTGGAAGATGAACCGGGCGCCCATTCTTATCGCTTTTACTGCGACGAAAGCGGCAAATTTCTTGCTTGGGTGAAATGAAAAAGGAGTAAAACATGGATAAATTCAGTATGGCAGAGATTGAAGCCGCCGTGAAGCTGTATAACTACATTGGGCGAGAGATAGAGGGAGAAACTATGCAGGAAGACATAGAGAACTACTGGTTGACAGTTCACACCGGCAGGGATAAGCAAGATTACTGTTGGTACTATGACGGCTCACCGACCACAAACGCCGCTATCAACATTGCCACCGGCGAGATTATCACCGACGAAGCCAGAATAGAAGAACTGTTTTGCTGAGCTGAAAGGAGAAGAGACAGGCTGCGGACATATTCAGAGGCATTGACAAGGACTAAAGAGGGAGCGAAAGCTCCCTCTTTTTTTATTTCCCTGTCCAGATGTGGACACTGCCGCTCTCGTCATTTGCCGTTTATCATAAGCGCAGAAAGGAGGCGCAGCAATGGCCTATAATTTCGGCGGCTATCAGCCCCAGAGTTACGGATACAATCAACCCCAGTATTTCCAGACCTACCAGCAGCCACAGCAGCCCCAGAGTCAGAACGCGCAAGATGCTTTTGCCTGTCGGCCTGTGACGAGCAGAGAGGAGGCAGTTGCAAGCCCTGCGGACTTTATGCGGCCTCTTATTATGCCTGATATGGCCCACGGCATGATATACGTCAAGAGGTTTAATCCCTCCACCGGTGCAAGCGACATTCTGGACTTCAAACAGCAGTTTGGTGATAACTCTGCGCCCGCTCTGGACTATGTCACCAGACAGGAATTTGACCGGTTCTGCGCTGACCTGATGCGGAGAATAACACGGACTGGAGGCGAGGACGACGAATAACATCCAGCAGCACCCGGTAATGCGAGCCTTTATGCAGGCTCAACAGGCAAAAGACCCGAGAGCCGCACAAGCAATGCAGATTATACAAGGCAAATCCCCCCAGCAACTACAGCAAATAGCCATGAACATGATGAAGGAACGGGGCCTTTCCCCGGAAGATATGTATAAGCGTCTTGGCTTTCGCTGACAAGTAAATACAGAGCAAAGCTCTTTTCAGTTTTGAGGCGATCTTGATAAAAACGCCCCCCGAATGTACACAGCGGGGCGCGCGACCCGATTGTGAATAAAACTTGAAAGGAGCCTTTTTATATGGGCGAAAATTCCGGCGACCTCTCCCTTGGCTACATGATGGGCCAGAGCGAGGGCAATAATGGAGGCTTTGGCGGTTGGGGTGATGGCATCTGGGCCATTATCATACTCGCCATGCTTGGTTTTGGTGGAGGTTGGGGCGGCGGCTTCGGCGGCTTTGGCGGCGGTTGGGGCGGCATGATGATGAATGGCGCACTGACCCGTGCCGAGCTCTATGACGGCTTTGCTATTCAGAACATTGACAGCGCTGTCAGAGGCGTGCAGCAGGGCATTTGTGACAGCACCTATGCTCTCAACAATGCTATCAGCTCCGGTTTCTACGGTGTAGACAGAAGCATCTGCGACCTCAGCCACCAGATAAGTGACTGTTGCTGCACCACCAACAGAAACATTGACTCTGTCAAGTATGACATGGCCACTGGTTTCTGTAATCTCAGCAACACCATTCAGAACACCACAAGAGACATCATCGACAACCAGAACGCAAATTACAGAGGTCTGATGGACTTCATGGTTAATAACCAGCTCCAGGCTCTCAGAGACGAGAACCAGACTCTCAAGTTTGCGGCATCTCAGGCAAACCAGAACGCATTTATTACGGCAAATCAGGAGGCCCAGACTGCTGAACTTATTCGCAGGCTGCGCACTCCCGAAGCGGTCCCCGCCTATGTCGTTCCCAACCCCAACTGCTGCTACGGCAATCCTGTAGGCATTGGCTACGGTTACAACGGCGGCGGCAACGGTTGCGGCTGCGGCTGCTGACACACTGGACATCGGGGAGGCGTAAGCCTCCCCTGAAAGGAGCTTAAAATATGTCTAACTGCAAAAGCGTGTGCCAGCTCTGCGACCGTCTGATTATCTCTCAGGCCGTAACCTTTGCCGATGGCACACTCACAATCAATCTCCCCGCTGGCAGTTACCTTGACGGCTGCAAATACTGCCTTGTAATTGCCCAGACTATTCCCGCTGCAACTACCATTACCGCTCCCGTAGTTATTACAATAGGCGACGGCGCAGAGGAATACCCCTTGACAAATCAGTGCTGCGCCCAAGTTGTAGCCAGTTCTCTCAGAACCCGTACCAGATATTCTACCATCGTCGGTACGACCGCTACCGGAGGCGTGTTCAAGATGCTTGGTCGTGGCTGCTGTGCTCCCGACAACAGACTTGCCGCGATTGACGGTACAGCCCCCGTCGCAGCTCCCGGAGGGGGTGACGGTGCGTGAATAGTCTTGCAAGAATGACCATGGTACGGTCTGCCACGCAGAATGAGACCGAGGCCAGACGCAGACGAGACAGCCGGGGGCGCTATACTTCCGAGATGGAAAACGACACCGGCATGAACTACGAGGGCAGCTACCGCAACGGCTACGACTCTCCCCGCATGGGCGACGATGAAGAAAAATACCGTCGTAAATGGACTATCACTGAAAATAACCGCAACAGAAGCGGCGATTATCGCAGTGAGTACATGAATACCTACCCCACCGAGAACGGCAACAGCCCAATGGAGGGCGACCCCACAAGAGGCCCCAGCCGTGGTTCTCGTCAGTATGAAGAAATGGAAACAGGCAATGACAGAGAGAAAATGCGCATGGCCTACAATCGCTATTACGGGGACGGCAGTTTTCGCGGTGAAAGCGAAGGACGGCGCATGATAGGTTTTGGCGGCGCAACCGAAGCGCATTATGACTATCCCTCTGACGAGAGTAGCCAGCGCCGGGAGAAACAGCGTGGTTATTCCCATTCTGAGTCCGTTGCTCCTCTTGACAAGGATACAGCTAAAGAGTGGGTAGCCTCCATGCGTAATTTTGACGGTTCAGAGCGTGGTGAGCACTGGTCTTATGAGCAGGCTAAAGCCCTCATGCAGCAGCACGGTTGGAAACACAAACCCGCCGATTGGTATGCTATTCTCCACGCCGTGTACTACGATTATTGCGGAGTTGCAAAAAAGTTCGGGCAAGACAAGAACACAGCGTTCTATGCTGAACTCGCCCACGCATGGCTTGACGACCCCGACGCAGTTGAGGATAAGGCCGCAATATACTTCGCAAAAATCGCCGAGCATTAATCACAGAAGCCGAGGGATAACCCCTCGGCTTTTCCTTTGTTTTTCGTAAGCAATCCCGTAAGCATTTTTGCGCTTATTTTTGTTATTTTTTGCTTATTCATTTAAGCATGGTCAAATTGTTTACATAGCCTCAAAACCCCGAAAGCATTGGTATTACAAGAAAATCCCGCAACTTCAAGGGTTACGGGATTTCTTTTATTTGGTGGAGCCGAGGGGAGTTGAACCGCTCAAGGGTATCTCAAAGCCATTGCGCCGCAAGGCTTTCAAAAATGCATAAGCAATGCATAAGCAAATCATTGAGCATTATAAAACTCCGCCATTTGATTTTTGCTGTAAGCAATATCCTGTTTTGCCACATGGGTATATATATCCTTCATGGTCTTTGCGTCAGCCCAGCCGCCGATTGACATTGTTACATGCTCAGGCAGCTTGAGACTTGCGGCAAGGGAAGCAAACGAATGACGCAGACCGTGAACGCTCACAAGCGGCAAGCCCAGTTCTTTACACGTTCTGTTTATTTGCGCTCTTAGGGTATCTCCCGCACCCTTATACACCTTACCACTCTTGTCCTCAACTGCGGACAGGGCTATATATAGCTGCTCCATCATAATCGGAACCGTGCGCCGTGAAGTCTTGTTTTTATTCTGCGGCTTGTGCACCTGCTTATGATGCTCGTCGTAAACAACAGCACCCTTGACGTGTATCACCCTGTTTTTCAAATCCACGTTATCCCAAGTCAGCCCAAAAATTTCAGAGCGGCGCAAAGATGAGAGGGCCAGAAGTGCACCGATTTCACAGGTCTTGCCCTTTATCCCGTCGCAGAATATTTTTATCTGATCAGGCGTAAGCCACGCCCGTTCTTCACTCACAACCTGCGCCGTTGTAACCTCCAAACGCTTTCCTGTTATGGAAGCAATCACGGTATTGCAGAACGCCCAGGCATTTGAGACAGTCTTGCTGGACATGGTCTTACTCTCTGCGTTCACTGCTTTCTGTGCAACGTTCTGACTGATGTCGCCTACCTTCATTGTCATTAAAGCCGGGAACCTGTTACGCTGTATAACCCTGTAGCCCCGGATAGTCTCAGGAGATAAGACGCTGCCCTTGTCCTCACAGTATCGGTCAATCGCTGCCGTCAAAGTAATGCTCTCCGGCTTGCGCTCCAGCTCTATAACACCGGCCTTAATCGCTCTCGCCTTGGCGACGCACTCCCGCTCAGTTGGAGCATTGACCGGGATGCTCTGGCCGTTAAGCCGCAGCTGTATTCTCCATCCGTCCGCCGTGGGCTTGGCCTTGGGTACACTAATCTCCGTTTTCGTCCGGCGCTCCTTGAGCTGTTTAACTCCGCACCAGCAACAAAATATTGCTCCGTCTGGCAAATCCCTTTTACAGCTTTTGCATTTCATTGTGTTTAACACTCCAAAACCGCCCACAAGCGCATTTGAGGCCGTGGGCGGTGTCTTTTATCGTCTCGCATAGAAACCGCTCTCAGCGGGGCAAATGCGCTGCCTCTCACTTAGACACGATTTTCTCCATGTACTTGTCAATAAGCTGCCCCTTGCGCATGTTCTCAGCTCTCCAGTGGTCGGCTTCTTCTCTGGCACGGCTGACCTCGCCCCGGAGATAGTCAATCTTGGCCTGTGCTTCTTCACGAATTTGCCGCATCTCTTCACGATATGAAGCGTGAATATCGTCAAGGGCTTTTCGGTAGTCCTTGTTATCGGCAAGGGCACGTTCAAGGTCACGGGTAGCATCGGCCAATGCCTGCGGAGCAAAGCTATGCTCCTCCTCAAATGCCAGATAACAGGGGTACTGATTGGACGAGCCGAGGATAACGTCCTCTATAAGCCGTGCAGTTTCCCGCATGATGTCCTTGTCTGCGTTGAGCGCCATAAGCCGCTCGACGGTTTTCTCAGATACACCGCTTTTTTCGGCAATGTAGGCGTTGGTGTAGCCCTTGATGTTTTTCCAGTCACGCATATACTCGCACCATCTAAGCAGTTGCATAGCGGATGTACGCGGTCCGTCGCAGCGCACATCCATGTGTGAACAATTCAGACACTTATTGTAGGGTTTATTTGCTGTAGTTTGGGGGTTTTTCATGTCAAGCCTCCATTTTATATCACAGTGTGGGGGTTTCACCCCTAAGGAATTTCCGCCGATTAGGGCAAAATCCTCCTATCTGACGCTGTATTTTTGCGCAAGGAAATGGTAGGCTGTAACCAGATCGGAAACCCGGTCAGCCTACGGGCGACGGTGGAGAGTAGCAGATGTGGCGTCGGCGCTCTCCGCCGTTTTCCAAACTATATGACCGTTAAGATTTTTACGACAACTGAAAAGGAGGAACCGGCAATGAGCCAGCGCTTGACCAAGCCCCACGAAAAGAACGTCCGTTTGAACAGTCCTTTAGGTTTGCCTGGTGTGCCTCCTGACTGTCTCCCCTGCTGCCGGGTCTGCTGCCGGTACTGCTATGGGTGGAGCTGCAAAAGAAACCGCCGCACTCTGACACAGTAAAAATTTTTTCAGTGCGGGGTTTGACTTTTAGCTATAAGATTTGGTATTATCCAATCAAGATAATTTTAGGCCGTAATTTATCTTCTTAGGAGAATGACAATGGACATACTCGAAGAATTAAACAAAACCGCTGCCAGAATGAATATGTCTCTTGACGAGCTGGTGGAGTTCTACAGGGGCTTTTCTCCGGAGTACGCAGATGAACTTGCCTCTATAATTTCTTCGGCACAAGCGTACACTTCCTTATAGGTGAACAGAATGACAGTACATGAAAAATATCAGCTATTGACCGATGAAAACAAGCAAAAGGTCACTCGGCAGATTGAGACTTTAATAGCTTATCAATCAAGTCGTCAATAAACTTTTGGTTTTCTTCATTTAACAAATCATAACCGGGTATACGCTCGTTGCCGTTATCGGCAGCGGGCGTTTTTTCGTCTGTCTCACCCTTGAGCCATTCTACCGAGACGTGGTACTTTGCCGCGATCTCGTAAAGGTAGTTGGTGTAGGACTTGTTTTTACCCTTAACCCACTCTGGGATTATGTTATGTGCTAAATTAAGGCTTTCAGCGAATTCTTTTTTTGCTCCTCTTATATACTTGCCAGACTCGTTTTTCGGCAGTAAAGATAAAATTCTTTCAAGTGTTATGTCCATTTAATTTACCTTCGCCCATTCTTCCAAATATACATTAAACAAATCAATGTACCATTGTTTTAAGTCCTCTTTAGACCATAAACCCTCTTTTATTTCTCGTGCAAAATCCTCGGGGTCAATAAGCTCCCAACCAATCCTATCTAATGAGTCAAAATACTCACGCCATAATTCTTGCCACTTTCTCTCGCCTTGATATTCTGCTTCTCTAAACCCATCCGCAAATCCAGCCTCATAGCCTGCCTCATACGCTGAGTCACCGCACGAGCACAAAAGACTACAAAGACAAATCAAACTAATAATTATTATTAATTTTTTCATAATAGCCCTAACACAATAGAAGTTTTGCACAGTTATTCTGTGCTTTTTTTGTGCTTTCTTACAAAAGTATTTTTTACTACTTTTATATATTGCAAAAGTAGTATTTATGAGGTATTATACGAATAGAAACAAAACCTCACGGGAGGAATAACCCTTGAAGCAGTTCTTTGAAGAATTGAAAGATTTCCACGAAATGCTCTACGAACAGCGTTGCGGCAATCGTGATGAGTATCTTTATTATCTCAAATCTATGTTCAATTTTTCTTTCGGCTGCCTTTTGGGCCATCTCTTGGGCCTTCTGCTTTTCTAAGGCTGCCGCCTCCCCCTGAGCCTTGAGCCGCATAGTGTTGTACTCAATGCTTCCGGGCCGTGGCACTTTAGGGCGCATAAGCTCCCCCTTCCCACTTTTGTTTCGACCCCACCGGGGTAGACTTCCCCCCCCGGCAGACATCGGAAGCGGTGTTGATATTTTGTGTAGCAACTCCATATTAACACCGTTTCTCTTTGTCTGTCAACAAGAAAACTCATGTTTATGAGTTTTTAGAGACAGAAAGGAGTGAGAAATTGAGCATCAGAGACCTTCGGCTTGCCTCAGACATGACCCAGAAGGAGCTTGCGGACAAGCTCCTGGTAGACCAGACGGCTGTTTCCAACTGGGAGAAAGGGAAAAATCCCCCTCTGCCGAAGTATCGGAAACAGCTATGTAAAATCTTCGACTGCACCGAAGAAGAACTTATGGAGGATTTCAAATGATGACTGACTTACCATCAACAGACAAACGCCCCGAAGAATTTGGGAAAATGGCAAATGGCACTGTAATTTGCCAAGGAGCATGGCGCTCTATTTCAGCTTGCTACAGCGCCGCATCAAAGGCAGAAGAAAAAGTATATGCACTCAGAATAAAGCTTATTGTGCATGATGTTTTGCTTCTGGCGCTCTCTGTCTACGCCATAATAACTCTTTTATAAAGCAACGATTGACACGATAATTGAGACAATTACACAATCGACGACTTGTTAAAGGAGGACTAATGACTTGAATACAGAAATTAGCATTATCAACATTTCAGGCGTTGACTGTTATGAGAAGGATGGCGTTGCTTATCTTCGCCTTGAAACCGTGGCCAGAGGCTTGGGATTTACTGATAAAAAGGGTGATGTGGAATATGTCCGCTGGAACAGAGTGGATGGTTTCCTGAAAGAATTGAATTTCGCCACTTGTGGCGAAAGGCCAAAATACATTCCCGAAAACATTTTCTACCGTCTGGCAATGAAAGCAAAGAGCGCTACAGCCGAGGCTTTTCAGGCTAAAATAGCAGATGAAGTTATTCCCATGATCCGCAAGACAGGCGGCTATGTGAACAACGAGCAGCAGTTTATAGACACCTACCTGCCTTTTGCGGACGAGGGTACTAAAGCCTTGTTCGGACAGACTTTGGTAGCACTGAAAAGTGCAAACCAGAAGATAGAGGCTGATAAGCCCAAAGTGCTGTTTGCTGACGCAGTTACCGCCTCTGATACCTCCATTCTCGTTGGTGAGCTGGCAAAGCTAATCAAGCAGAACGGTGTTGATATAGGGCAGAACAGGCTTTTCACATGGATGCGCAACAAAGGCTACCTCACAAAATCCAATGCGCCCACTCAGCGCAGCATGGAGTTAGAGCTATTCGAGGTTATGGAACGCACCATAAACAATCCAGACGGTAGCGTAAAAATTACTCGCACAACCAAAGTGACCGGCAAAGGTCAGCAGTATTTCATCAATAAATTTCTTACAGGAGGAGCAGTATGAAAGACCTTGAACACACCCGGCGCAAGAAAAACCCCACTACTAACTATCCCAAGGACAGCCACAAGGAATTTTGTAAGCGCTGCTACGAATACAACAAAGGTTGTCCTGATATGAACAGCAAGCACAAAAGCCCCACTTGCGGCCTGTAACGGAGGGAGTAAGCAATGCCAAGAGTAAATCTGAACGTCCCTCCGGTTGAGCCTTTCAAGGGCGTTATTCTGGAGCGGCAAAAGGCTCTAAAGCTAAGTGACAGAGCCATGAGCGAGAAGCTGGGCTTGTCCAACGCCACTTTCTCTAATATGATGCGCCGTCCTCTCGACACTTGGCCCCTCGGTCACATCAAAAGGACTTGCACAATCCTTGGTATTCCCAAAGACACATTGAGGGCAAATATATGAGATATCACACCATAAAGAGCAGCACCCCCGGTGATGAGTACAAGCCCTGCACCCGCAAAAGCTGTATGTACCACATGAGAAGCGGCGCGTTCCACGGCTGCGACTATATCACCATCACCGGCAAATCACGCATTGCACAGCACGACCCCGACGAACAGAGTCCCCACAAATGCAAGCTCTATCAGAAGGGCAAACACAAAAGAATAAGAAATAAAGGAGAATATATCTATGGGTACTAAAGTTATTGATTGGATTCTTGCCAACATGCCGGGGTTTACCGCTTGGGTAGGCGGCATGACAGAGCTGGGCGTTGTCGTCCTGGCATTCGCTTTTCTCGCTGTAATCGTTATCACCTACAATGCTATCCGTTTTTGGCTCTCCGGCGCTTTCAGCGATTATGAGCCTTACGAAGACTGGATGGACGCTGAGTGCGTGGAGGTAATGTGATGAGTGACAACAAGCACGGCTACAAAGCATACGAACCCGGCCTTATCTGTCGAGGCCATCAGTACGAGGAAGGCAAGGAATACATTAAGTCCGGTAACGGTATCTGTGTCCCCGGTGTTACTCACTACTGTGTAAATCCCTTTGACGTTCTGGATTATTACCCCCTTGTCCGTGAGGATGGAAAGTTCAGCGAGTTTACCTCCGTTGAAGCCCTCGGTGATACCTTCACCGACGACAACAAGAAGTTCGCCACCAACCACATCAAAATCGGCGCAAAGCTCGGCTTTGACGGTTTTATCAAGGCTTGCGTGGATTTTCTTTTTGAGCGAACCATCAAGGATATGCCCAGCAGCAAGGTTGATACTGGTTGCTTTGCCCAGATAGGTAGCTCTGGTCGCTTTGCCCAGATAGGTAGCTCTGGTCGCTTTGCCCAGATAGGTAGCTCTGGTGACGCTGCCCAGATAGGTAGCTCTGGTCGCTTTGCCCAGATAGGTAGCTCTGGTTACGCTGCCCAGATAGGTAGCTCTGGTCGCTTTGCCCAGATAGGTAGCTCTGGTTACGCTGCCCAGATAGGTAGCTCTGGTTACGCTGCCCAGATAGGTAGCTCTGGTGACGCTGCCCAGATAGGTAGCTCTGGTCGCTTTGCCCAGATAGGTAGCTCTGGTCGCTTTGCCCAGATAGGTAGCTCTGG
>JAZNAQ010000037.1:0-41755 GCA_045586595.1 Eubacteriales bacterium
CCTGAATTAAACTAGCTATGATATTCTTTTTCCCTTCGCTCATTTTTTCTCTTCTTCTTTTTGCCATAAAAAAATTCCTCCTATGATATTTTTATTCTATCATAGAAGGAATCAATTTTACAGACTTTTTCTCACACTCTCTCAATGCCCCTTATAGGGGTTAAGCCTGTAAGAGCCCCTTCTAGGGGCTGTGCAAACCACCAGTTTACTGGTGGTTATGATTATTCATTTTCTTAAACCGCAACCTGCTGTTTAAGCTCAAGGCTCAATTTATCGGCAATCATTGCGATAAACTCGCTGTTGGTAGGCTTTCCTTTTGTGTTTGATACGGTATAGCCAAAGAAACGGTTTAGTGTATCAAGGTCGCCCCTGTTCCACGCAGTCTCAATCGCGTGGCGTATTGCGCGCTCCACGCGTGACGGGGTAGTCTGGAATTTGCGCGCAACAGTCGGATACAATACCTTTGTGATTGCGTTTATAATATCAATGTTATTGACTGCGAGTATTATAGCCTCGCGCAGATAGTGATAGCCTTTGATATGTGCCGGTACACCTATTTCGTGGATGATTGATGTAACCATAAGCTCAATACTCTCCTGCGAGGCGGCGGGAAGGTCTGACCTGCGCGAAATTCCTCGCTCTCCTGCAAACATCTTTATTCTGTCGATAAGTGTTTCTGCTTTAAATGGCTTTACCATAAAATAAGTAACACCTAAAGCGGCAGATGCCTGCGCAAGTGGTTCGCTTGCAGTTAATGATGACATAAATATTACTGGCCGTTTTTTTATGTCGGATGCATTTATAGCCTGAACAACCCCCAGCCCGTCTACAGATGGCAGCATGCTCGAAACAATTACTACATCGGGCGAGAGTGTACAGATTTTATCTATTGCATCTGCGCCGTCGGCGGTCTTTGCAACAAGCTCAAACCCGTTCTCTGCCTCGATTGAATTGCTTATGCTCTCGCGAAATTCTCTGTTTTCCTCTGCAATCAGCACTCTTATCCTATTTCCCATTTTTTATCTTTCCTCCGGTTTTGTTTTGTAGATATATTTTACCATATTTTGGCAAAAGCTGCAATAGGAAATTTGGTAAAAAATGGGAAAATTTATCGACACGCTTCGATTGAAATTTGTTTGACATATTATTTGTGTGGAATTATAATAGTTTTTAACAAACAACGAGGAGAAGCATATGTCAAATATAATTGAGATAACTGATTTTTCTGCACCCGAGCTTGATGTCTATGCCCGGCTCACGGAGGCACAGCTGCTAAACCGACAGGAGCCGAAAAAAGGGCAGTTTATAGCGGAGAGCCCGAAGGTAATAGAGCGTGCGCTTGATTCGGGCTGCGTTCCGCTGTCGTTTCTCTGTGAGAAAAATCATATAAATACACACGCAAAAGGCCTCATCTCGCGTTGTGATGACATACCCGTATATACAGCGGAGTTTGACGTTCTGACTCAGCTTACGGGATATAAGCTCACTCGCGGTATGCTTTGCGCTATGCTCCGCCCCCAAAGGCCAAGCGTAGACGAGATTTGTCGTACCGCAAAACGAATTACCGTGCTTGAGGAGATTATGAACCCAACAAACCTCGGGGCAATATTCAGAAGCGCAGCGGCTCTCGGTATTGATGCAGTGCTTCTCACTCCGGGGTGTTCAGACCCGCTGTATCGTCGCTCGGCACGAGTAAGTATGGGCACTGTTTTTCAAGTGCCGTGGGCATATTTTGAAGCTGAAATACCGTGGCAGGAGAAGCTCCGTGAACTCGGATTCAAGACGGCGGCTATGGCGCTCTCTGATGACTCAGTGTCTATAGACGATGAGAGGCTTTCAGAAGAAGAAAAGCTTGCCGTGGTGCTTGGAACAGAGGGAGATGGGCTAAAAAACTCAACCATTGCAGACTGCGACTATACGGTAAAAATACCCATGTCGCACGGGGTTGACTCATTAAACGTCGCCGCCGCGAGTGCTGTAGCATTCTGGGAGCTCAGGAAAAAATAATTACAGAAAAACCGGAGTGATTATCAATTATATTTTGCAAAGAACAGACAAATTAGAAGGCAGGATAAAATCCTGCCTTCTAATTTGTTATATGGTTCAACGGTGCATTTTACATATCTGCAAGCATTGCTAACATAACAGAGATGGATGCATCTGCAGATATGAGAGCGGAATCACCGTCCAGGCCTTCATTGATAAGTTTTTGAGGTTCAATCTGCGCATTATTTTTTGCAGAAGAGCCGCTTGTTTTCATAATGCAGGCCAATGGGAATTTTGCACCTTGCTGGACAAAAAAATCAATTTCAAAAAGGACATTACCGACATTGCTTGTACCACTGAAAGTTATGATTTCTGCAATATCAGTTGATTTTTTTACCTCCCAATTAATGCCGTAAAAATAGGTATCGTTTAGCACTTTACGGAAAGTCCAGTTGTTTTTGTAAGCGGATGATGTATTCGAATCACTTAATAGTGCCTCATAAAGATGTGGCAAATCATTTTTGAATACAAAAAGTTCTCTATCTAGAATAGAGTTAATATTATCATTCTTATATGACTGTTTGACATCTGCTGAACTTTGAGAAGGGTATTCATTTGCCTCTCCATACTTAAGGAGCGGGATCCATTTATGGGTAATAAGTAACAGTTGCGTGGCTGGCAGGCCAACCTAAAACGCACTTGTGCGTAGCCAGTATCAGTTAGGGCTATGCCCGAAAATGAAATACCCCCCGTTATACGGGGGGATCATTATTCCAATTCTGTACCCTTATTCAGAATATCAAGGTATCTATCAAAGGAGTACATTTTATTTCTTTGCTTTTGAGGATCGCAGTCTACCAAAATCTTCATTTCGCAAAAAGCATCAATTAGATTTCCTGCGGTAGGATTGGAAACACCCAATAATTCTGAGATGTCTGTCCTTTTTATGAAAGGTTGCTCAAAGAGCGTATCGAGTAATCTTTGATAGTGATTGTTTCCACCTTCTCTCTCGTACAACAGTTTTGTATACTCCTCTTTTAGCTTGAGAATTGCGCTGGCAGAGTTAGTCGCTTCGTCGGCCACTTCAGCAATGCCCTTCAAAAAGAACTTGATCCATCCTTCCCAGTCTCCTTTTTTGCGCACATCCATAAGTCGGTCATAATATTCGCTTCTATTCTTCTTAAAATAATAACTTAAATAAAGAAGTGGCTTGGTTAGTATTTCCTGCTGACAAAGCCAGAAAGTAATCAAAAGTCTACCCATTCTTCCATTGCCATCAAGGAAAGGATGAATAGTTTCAAATTGCGCATGAATTAGTCCGATTTTTATGAGAGCAGGAGTAAAATCGTCCTCATAAAAATATTTTTCAAGGTCACCCAACGCTGTTTCCATATCTGGAACTGTCGGAGGGATAAATGTCGCAGTGCTTAAAGTGCAGCCAGCAGGACCGATCCAGTTCTGAGATTTTCTAAATTCTCCTGGATTTCTGTGTGAACCTCTAGTATTTTGAATGAGTTTGGTATGAATGTTTTTAATTAGTCGTAAACTAAGCGGGAATTGTTCCAATTGAGAAAGCCCCCAATTCATCGCGTTTACATAGTTTACAACTTCGCTGATATCGTCTCTGCGTTGATCGTCTGCTTGGTTGTATTCAGCTCCCAAAACATCCACAAAGGAAGCTTGCGTGCCTTCAATTTGCGAACTAAGAACAGCTTCCTTTTTGACATACATAGCAACAAACAGCTCCGGGTTCGGCAAAATCTGTGTGATGCCGTCCAATCTTCCTAGCTTTCGATCAGCCAATGATAATAAGGTTTGCATCTCAGCATCGTATTGAATTGACGGTTCTGGTGGTAGTTTAGCAGGAACAAAGGATTTGTAACCAGTATTTGAATTCATAAAATAACCCGCCCTGTTTTGGAACTTCATCTTTCTCTCTCCTATTCTATGTAATGTTAGTAATTAAAATGCAGTTTAATTAACGAAACATTGCAGATCGTAATTAAAGTGAGTTTACGTTAGGGGACCCTTTTGTGGAATTAATTAAAATAATTATACCATTTTTTTAATTAAAGTCAACAAAGTGTATCAAATATATTTTTGCCTTTGATATATAAGGAATTATATTAAAAATATATGGGATTCTATATTTGGTGGTTAATGCAATCAACAAAAGTCCACACCATGTGGTGTGGACTTTTGCTATCCTGCCATATCAAGCATATTTTCTATAAAAATTGCGTATCCTTTTTTCGGGTCGTTAACAAGCACATGAGTTATTGCACCGATGAGCTTGCCGTTCTGGATTATAGGCGAGCCTGACATACCGCGGACGATACCGCCTGTTTTTGAGAGAAGCTCAGGGTCGGTTGCGCGTATTAGCATATTCTTTGTCTTTTCGCCGTCGTGGTATATTCCTGTTATCTCGATTTGATATTCCTCTATTTTGTCGCCTTCAATATTTGTGAGAATTGTCGCCTTACCGCGCTTTATATCCTCTTTTTTTGCAACAGGATATTTTTTCATGTTTTCAAACATTTTCTCGTTTGACACTGCTCCGAAGATACCGCTTTCGGTGTTCTTTTTAATGTCTGCAAAATCGTGGTCGAGGTCATAATCGCCTATCAGTTCACCCGGGTTGCCCGCCTCGCCGCGTTTTACATTCTTAACTGATGACTCCATAAGCGCGCCGCGCTCAATCGGGATAAGCTGGTTTGTGTCCGAGTCCGATATCCCGTGTCCAAGCGCGCCGTAGGTTTTTGTTTCGGGGTCATAATACGTCAGCGTTCCTATTCCGGCAATGCTGTCGCGTATCCATATCCCTAAAACATAGGCGCCGTTTTCGTCTTTTGTCGGGGTTACCTCTGTAGTTTCGGTTTTTCCGTTTCTGACGTATTCAACTTTCAGAGCCTTGCCATCGCAGCTTGTTACCTTTTTGCGCAGAGAAGCGTTTGAGAGTACCTGCTCGCCGTCTATGCTCTTTATAATGTCACCTACCGAGAGGCCTGCGTCTTTGCACGGGTTGGGGTTTAAATCCTCTGAGATGTCAATGATGATTGCGCCCGAGCTTTCAACCTTTATACCCGTAGTATGCCCGAGAGGTATAAGCTCATCTGCCGCGCTTGCCGTTATTATAAATGAAAAACATATTATAACAGCGGCAAAAATTTTAATTGAATTTTTTGTTTTTTGCATAAAAACCTCCTTTCCGAGTTTAATATGTGTATATTTTTTTCGGATATTTTGCCGTGAACGGAAATTTAAGTGCACGTTTCCTTGTAAAAAAATGCGACCCGCGAAAAATCGCGAATCGCAAAATTTAACAGTTAAAAATTCAATTAAATTTATTTGTTTTACAAATTTTACATCATTGACGGCACATCTGTTGAGAAGATGTCGAGAAGCGTGAGGAGTGTTTTGCGGACAAGCTCAACAATGCGGAGCCATGATGCGCGCTGTAAGGCGTTCTCGTTTGCAAGGATTTTGTTCTCAAAATAGAAGCGGTTAAATAAGCCTGCTATATCAAACATTACCTCGCATATCGCATTTGGTGCGTGGTCGTCAAACGCGCGAAGAAGCACATCTCCAACGGAGAAAAGCTTTATTAAAAGCTCGCGCTCGGTGTCGCTCTCGGATGCGATAATATCGCCGGCTGTTGCGCCTGCGGCCTCTGCTTTTGCAAGAAGCGATGTGAGGCGCACAACAGTATACTGCAGATACGGGCCCGTTTTACCCTCTGTTGAGAGGAAGCGGTTTAAGTCGAAAATATAATCGCGTGAGCGGTGGTTTATAAGGTCACCGAACTTTATCGCCGCGATACCGACCTTTTCGGCAATAGCATCACGTTCTGCCTCGGGCAAGTTTTTTGCCGTTTCTGATGCGTCTATTCTCTCTTTTGCCGCACTCTTTGCGGTTTCAATGAGAACAGAAAGGCTCATAACGCCGCCCTCGCGGGTCTTGTAGGGCTTTCCGTCGCTGCCGTTCATTGTGCCAAAGCCTATATGATAGAGCTCTGTGTTTTCGCCGACGAGCTCAGCACGGCGTGCAAGGCGGAAAACCTGCTTGAAGTGCATTGCCTGGCGACTGTCAACGACATACCAGATTTCGTTGGGGTTAAAATCGCTCTTTCTCTGGATAATGGTTGCAAGGTCGGTTGTTGCATAGAGCTGAGAACCGTCGCTCTTGCTTATAATTACGGGCGGCATGGGCTCGTCGTCATCCGGCAGGGCAACGTCTGCAATGAGCGCGCCATCGCTTAAGTAAGTAAGCTTTTTATCCTCAAGTGTTTTGAGAAGCGGCGCAACATATGGGTCAGCATCACTCTCGCCGAGCCACATATCAAAGTCAACGCCAAGGCGCGCATAGCTTTTTTTAAGGTCAGCCACAGAAACCTCAAGAAACTTTTTCCAGAGCGCTACATACCCGCGGCGTCCGTTCTGCAGGTCAAATGTTGCCTGCATTGCGCGTGCACGGAAATTCTCGTCTGTTTTTGAGCGAGCGCTTGCTTCGGGGTATAGTTTGCTTAAGTCCTCAATCGTAACCGGCGATTGCTCGGGGTATTCGCCCTCATAAGCTGCATCAAAATAACACAACTCGGGCTTTACGCGCTCGAGCTCCGAGATTATAAGACCCATCTGAAGCCCCCAGTCGCCTAGGTGAACGTCGCCTATTACATTGTGGCCGAGAAAACGAGCAAGGCGCTTTAACGTCTCGCCGATAATGGCGGCGCGAAGATGCCCGACATGAAGCGGCTTTGCAACATTCGGCCCGCCGTAGTCAACCACAATGGTTTTCTTTTCCATAAGCGGAAGGGCGAGGCGGTCGCTTGCTGCCATATTTGCCGCCTGCTCTGCTATAAACTCATCAGAGAGAATTATGTTGATAAATCCCGGAGGCGCAACCGTAACGCTCTTGAATATTTTATTGTCTGAAAGACGAGTAAGAACGTCATTCGCGATAACCATCGGGCTTTTTCTGTGGATTTTTGCGCCGGTCAGCGCGCCGTTGCACTGAAACTGGCAGAGGTCGGGGCGGTCTGAAAACGTGACCGCACCGAGCGATTTATCGTATCCGGCATCGGAAAAAGCTTCTGTTACAATTTCCGTCAGCCTGTTTTTTAATGTCATTTATATAACACCTCGTAGAGTTTTGCATCCGCAGATGCGAAATAATTCAATACGATTTTTTAAGGACAAGCGCCTTAAAAAATCACTTATCACCCTGCAAACGTGCGAGCTTGCGAGTGCGCGCAGCAGGGTGCAAGCCTTCTCGAAAAGAGCCTGCTCTTTTCGAAATCAGTACGCTACGCCCCAGTAAATCATATGCTTTGCCGGCTTTCCGCAGATGGGGCAGACATCGGATATGTGCTCCTGCTCATGCGGTATACAGCGGCTTGTCATGCCGGCTTCTTCTTTGACGCGCATTTCGCAGTCAAGCTCACCGCACCACATAGTCTTTACAAAGCCGCCCTTTGTCGATGCGATTTCTTTCATTTCGTCAAAGGTTTTTGCAGTGTATGTGTGCTCCTCACGGTTCTTGAGTGCCTTTGCGTAAAGCGTTGCGTGCACCTCGTCAAGAGCTACGTTGACTTCTTCTGTTATATTATCAAGCTTAACAACCTTTTTTTCTCCGGTTGCGCGTGAGACGATTACGCACTGGCCTGCCTCAAGGTCACGCGGGCCGAGCTCAATACGTACGGGGACACCTTTCATCTCATACTCTGCAAACTTCCAGCCGGCAGAGTTGTCGCTGGTGTCGCACTTTGCGCGGATGCCTGCATTACAGAGTGTTGCAAGAAGCTCATCTGCAGCTTCAAGAACGCCGCCCTTGTGAGCCGCGATCGGAATAATAACTGCCTGGATGGGCGCAATCTTCGGCGGGAGAACAAGGCCGTTGTTGTCGCCGTGGGTCATAATGATACCGCCGATAAGACGTGTCGAAACGCCCCACGATGTCTGATGCGGGTTAGTCTTCTTGTTAGTCTTATCTGCAAACTCTATCTCAAACTGCTTTGCAAAGCCATCGCCAAAGTAGTGAGAGGTACCCGCCTGCAATGCCTTGCGGTCATGCATCATACACTCAATCGTGTAGGTTGCCTCGGCACCCTTGAATTTC
Source organism: Eubacteriales bacterium (assembly GCA_045586595.1). Taxonomy (GTDB): domain Bacteria; phylum Bacillota; class Clostridia; order Oscillospirales; family JAAYXM01; genus SIG480. The sequence goes on from JAZNAQ010000037.1 coordinate 8,101, forward strand.
TCTTTGTCGGTTTTCTGGCCGCGGGTAACAGGCATAGCGAGTACATTCTCGCAGAAATCTGCGTAGACGCCCAGCATGGTTTCCGTAAACTCTTTTGCCTCCTCCGCTGTGGCGTGGATGGTGTGACCCTCCTGCCAGAGGAATTCGCGGTGACGCAAGAACGGGCGTGAGGTCTTCTCCCAACGGAGAACACTGCACCACTGGTTATATTTCATCGGCAAATCACGGTGTGACTGCAAAACATTTGCAAAATGCTCACAAAACAGCGTCTCTGAGGTCGGGCGGATGGCATATCTTTCTTCGAGCTTGTCCTCGCCGCCCATTGTAACCCAAGCACACTCAGGGGCAAAACCCTCGACGTGGTCCTTTTCTTTCTGAAGGAGAGATTCGGGGATGAGCAAGGGCATATAGACATTTTCAACACCCTGCTTTTTAAACTCCTTATCCATAATGCTTTGTATATTTTCCCAGATTGCATAGCCGTATGGGCGGTAGACGAACACACCCTTAATAGACGAGTAGTCAATCAGCTCTGCCTTTCTGCACACATCGGTAAACCACTGGGCAAAGTCAACCTCCATATCGGTAATCTGCTCAACCTTCTTATCGTTTGCCATTTTATTTAACGTCCTTTCCACCGCATGAAATAAAGCGGCTCATAATGTCATATGCAAGCTCGGTTATGTTACCGCAGCTTTGGGCGGTATCCTCAGTATACGGAAGCCCGCTTCTGCTCTCCACTCCCGCGCCGTAGATTACATACGGTACAGGTGCGATAACGTGAGTTCTCTCCTCAATCGGAGTCGGGTGGTCGGGCATGAGGAGAATTCTGTATTCTTCTCCCGAACCGTCCAGGTATTCTTTGACGGGCTTAAGAATCTCTTCGTCTATTCTCTCGATAGACTTTACCTTAAGCTCAATATCGCCGTCATGGCCGCACTCGTCCGGAGCCTCAACATGGCAGAACACGAAATCGTGCCCGTCGGAGAATGCCTTTATGCACGCATCTGCCTTGCCTTTGTAGTTTGTGTAATAATCGCCGGTTGCGCCGTCAACCTCGTATGTGTCAAGGCCGACACCAAGAGCTAGACCCGTAATGAGCGGAACTGCCGTAACAACCGCGCCAGAAACGCCGTATTTTTCAGGAAAGCTTGAAAGACGCGGCTTCGTACCCTCACCCCAGAGCCACAGGCAGTTTGCGGGTTTTAGCCCGCGCTCCATACGCGCAATGTTTACGGGGTGTGCCATAAGGAGCTCATAGCTTTCTTTCATCATAGAAAGAACCTCAGCCCCGTATTTGCCGCCGGGGAGGTAGCCACCAATCTTCTGGCCGAGGATGTCGTGTGGAGGCATCATTGTATAGCCGTAGTCAATACCGCTCCAAATCATAATGTGGCGATAGCTTACACCGCGATAAAACTTACGGTTTGCCGTGCCGAACTTTTCTTTTAATGCATCGAGAAGCTCATAAGCCTCTTCGTTTGTAATTTTGTCAGAGCTATGGTCAAGCATTGTTTTTTCTTCAAACTCGCCGTCTGTCGAGATACTGACCAAATTAAGGCGGAAAACAGTGTCGTCATCCGTGAGCGGAATTTCAAGACCGAGTGCTTCTATAGGGCTTCTGCCCGTATAATACTTTTTCGGGTCATAGCCGAATACACACAGGTTTGCAATGTCGCTGCCTGTGGGCATGCCCTCAAACAGAGTGTTGGTAAGCCCCAGTTCACCGTTTTCGGATATATAGTCCATCGTAGGCTTGTGTGCCGCGCCAAGCGGCGTTTTGCCTGAAAGCTCGGAAACCGGGCGGTCAGCCATGCCGTCGCCGAGCATAACGAAATATTTCATATGTGTTCCCTCCGGGTATAATAATCCAATATAATCATCAGTAATTATACCATTATAAATGTGAAAAATCAACGGTTTGGCTTGATTTAAACGAAAGAATGATGTATTATTATATTCATAACTATCCGAAGAGGTGCAGATATGCTTATAATTATGTCGGGAAGCGCGGGAGTAGGCAAGAACACTATCATCAACGAGCTTCTTTCAGAATACAATAACCTTACTCTTATGACGACGGTATCGACACGAAAAATGCGTCCGGGCGAGGAGCAGGGCAGGCCGTATTACTTCGTTTCAAAAGAAGAGTTTGAGGCAATGGAGGCACGCGGTGAGATGCTTGAAACCTGCCCCATCCACGGCAACCTTTATGGCACAAGCCGAGAAATCCTTGAGGAGAAGACGCGCGAAGGCAAGGTTCTTATAAAAGATATTGACGTTGAGGGTACTCTCAACCTCAAAAAGCTTCTACCTGACGTTGTCGCAATCTATTTAAAGCCGAAGAGCATAGATGTTCTGCGCGAGCGTCTCGTTGGCCGCGGCGAGAAGGATATTGACCTTCGTCTGCGCCGCTACGAGTACGAGGAAGAAATGTCAAAGAACTACGACTATGTTCTTGTAAACGATAAGATTGAGGATACGCTGCGTATTATCCGTGAAATACTCAAAGAAGAAACAGAAAAGCGCGGACTTTCACTTACTGTTTAATACATATAAAAACACCTCTATGCATTTGCATAGAGGTGTTGCTTTAAAATTTAAGCTTTATAGCTGTCTACATAGTCGCAGGCGGCAAGAGCGGCGATTGCGCCGTCTGCTGCTGCGGTTGTTACCTGGCGAATTTTCTTTCTGCGGCAGTCGCCTGCGGCGAATATGCCGTTTGCAGAGGTTATGCAGTCCTCACCCGCATCGGCATAGCCGCGCTCATCAAGGCTCATAACGTCTCCGAAAATCTCGTTCTGGGGAACAAGGCCTATAGCAACAAACATTCCGTCAACGGGCAGAAGTGACACTTCGCCTGTTTTTTCGTTTTTAATGTTAATTCCCGTAAGCTCGCCACTGCCATGCAGTCCGGTTACTACGGTGCCGAGAATAATCTCAACATTTTTGCGTGTGGCAAGCTGCTCTGAGAGCTTCTTCTCACCTGTAAGGAAGTCGAGATTCTGAACGACGTAGACCTTTTTCGCAAGGTCGGAGAGAAGCAGAGCCTCCTGCAGAGCGGAGTTTCCACCGCCGATTACGGCAACGGTCTTGTCCTCGTAAAACGCACCGTCGCACACGGCGCAGAAAGAAATCCCCTCGCCGACGTATTTTTCTTCATCGGGAAGGCCAAGCATACGGTGCCTTGCCCCGGTTGCGATAATAACCGAGATAGCTTTGAACTCTCCGCAATCGGTTACAACGGTTTTTACATCTCCGTCTATAACCTTTTCGACCTCAGCGGCCTCGACGTCTGCGCCCTGTTCAAGCACCTGCTCTACGAGCTTTTCAGCAAACTCGTTGCCAGTGAGGCTTATAAAGCCGGGGATGTTTTCAACCTTTGGGGAGTATGTAATCTGTCCGCCGAAGGTTGCTTTCTCGATGACGAGCACGGTTTTGTTCGCCCTGCGTGCGTACAGGGCGGCGACGAGCCCCGCAGGCCCGCCGCCGATAATTATAATATCATACATTATATTACACCTGACTTAAGATTTAGACATTAAGCATTTTTTTAATATCTGAAACACCGCTGTATTTTGCAACACTGCCATTCTTGACTATTGCAAGAGTGGGAGCCTGCTTTATTCCGAGTGCCTCTGCAAGAGCTTTGTTCTCGTTTGCGAGAAGCTTTGTATACTCAAACCCTGCCTTGTCGAGTGTCGCGCAGGCAATCTTGCAGTTGGGGCAGGTAGCTGTTGTGAAGAGGTAGTTGCCGTCTGCAACGCCCTCGTCCTTTTCAGGTGCGTCTGCTTCCTTTTCTGCATCTGCGGGAGCCTTCTTGGTAAGCTTTGAGTTTTCAATATCATAAACCTTGCGGTCTTTGTACTCCTGGCTCTTTCCGTCGTTCCAGTTCTGGACAGGGCGGTAGTAACCTGTTATACGGCTGTATACCTCTGTCGTCTCGCCGCACTCAGGGCAGGTAAACTGCTCGCCGGCGATATAGCCGTGTGTCTTACATACCGAGTAGGTCGGCGAGAGTGTGTAATACGGGAGACTGTAGTTCTCCGCAATCTTCTTAACCAAAGCTGCAGCGGCCTTCCAGTCGGGGAGCTTTTCGCCGAGGAATGCATGGAATACAGTACCTGATGTATAGAGAGTCTGAAGCTCGTCCTGAATGTCGAGAGCTGTGAAGATGTCCTCTGTATAGCCTACGGGGAGATGTGAGCTGTTTGTGTAGTACGGTGCTTCGCCCTCGCCGTTACCTGCAGTGATGATGTTCGGGTAACGCTTAAGGTCGTGCTTAGCAAGGCGGAATGCAGTAGATTCTGCAGGTGTTGCCTCGAGGTTGTAGAGGTCGCCGTACTTGACCTGGTAGTCAGACAGACGCTCGCGCATGTGGTTGAGAACGTCCTTTGTAAACTTCTGAGTCTTCTCGTCGGTGAGGTCTTTGCCGAGCCACTTCGCGTTAAGGCCAACTTCGTTCATGCCGACAAGCCCGATTGTTGAGAAGTGGTTGTTAAATGTGCCGAGGTAGCGCTTTGTGTACGGATAGAGCCCCGAGTCGAGAAGCTTTGTGATAACCGTACGCTTAACCTTGAGAGAGCGGGCTGAGATGTCCATGAGCTTGTCAAGACGTTCATAGAACTCTTTTTCGTCTTTTGCAAGGTAAGCAATTCTCGGCATGTTGATTGTAACAACGCCGACAGAACCTGTGCTCTCGCCGCTTCCGAAGAAGCCGCCTGACTTTTTGCGAAGCTCGCGAAGGTCAAGGCGAAGACGGCAGCACATACTGCGGACATCGCTCGGCTCCATGTCACTGTTTATGTAGTTTGAGAAATACGGTGTGCCGTATTTTGATGTCATTTCAAAGAGAAGCTTGTTGTTCTCAGTCTCAGACCAGTCGAAGTCGCGGGTAATGGAGTATGTCGGAATCGGGTACTGGAACCCGCGGCCGTTTGCATCGCCTTCAATCATAATTTCGATAAATGCGCGGTTGACCATGTCCATTTCCTTCTGGCAGTCCTTATACTTAAAGTCAACCTCTTTGCCGCCGATAATGCAGTTGAGCTCTGCAAGGTCGTTAGGAACAGTCCAGTCGAGAGTAATGTTACTAAACGGAGCCTGTGTACCCCAACGGCTTGGTGTGTTTACTCCATAAATAAACGACTCAATGCACTTCTTTACCTGGTCATAGGAGAGGTTGTCCACCTTAACAAACGGAGCAAGGTATGTATCAAATGAGGAGAAAGCCTGTGCGCCAGCCCACTCATTCTGCATGATGCCGAGGAAGTTTACCATCTGGTTGCAGAGCGTTGCAAGATGCTTTGCCGGAGCAGATGTAATCTTGCCTGTAACGCCGCCGAGGCCTTCCTGAATAAGCTGCTTGAGCGACCAGCCTGCACAGTAGCCTGTGAGCATTGAAAGGTCGTGGATGTGAATGTCGGCATTGCGGTGAGCATCGCCTATTTCGTCGTCATAAACCTCTGAGAGCCAGTAGTTTGCAGTGATTGCGCCTGAGTTTGAGAGGATAAGACCGCCGACAGAATATGTAACAGTAGAGTTTTCTTTAACACGCCAGTCGTTGATTTTAAGATAATTGTCAATAATCTCCTTATAGTCGACAATGGTAGAGCCGAGGTTACGAATCTTTTCTCTCTGCTTACGGTAAAGGATGTATGCTTTGGCAACATCGTCATAACCCGCTTTGATGAGCACTGATTCAACACTGTCCTGAATATTTTCGACAGAGATTGAACCGTCCTCTATTTTAGATTCAAAATCAGATGTGACCTTCAGTGCAAGAAAGTCGATAATGTCAGAGTTATACTGTTTGTCACAAGCGTCAAACGCCTGCATAATGGCATTGCTTATCTTGGATAAGTTAAAATTCACGACTTTTCCGTCGCGCTTTAATACCTGATACATAAAAAATGCTCCTTCCACATATTGTGCGTGTAAGAGCATTCTATCATATATATAGTATCTGTGTCAATAGTTTCCTTGTAAAAAATACACAATATATTGTATTATATTCCTCGCAAACCCACAAAATCTATGTATTTTTCGGCGCAAACCCGCATGGCGTCAAGGGTTTTGGGAGATACGGCGCTCAGATTTTCTCCTATTAAATTTCCTGAATCGACAAAATTCTGGAGAAAATATCTTTTTGCACCGCAAATCCACTTTGCAATTTCTTCTATATTCTCCTCTTTATGAAGCTCGCGTACCACGGTGGTACGAAATTCATAATCTACATTACCGCGAAGAAGAAGGCTTACGCTCTGTTCAACAGGGGATACATCAAATGAAGTGAGCCCTACGGATTTGGCATATGCATCTTTTGAGTTTTTTATATCCATTGCGACGTAATCAAGAAGTTTTGAAGATATAAGTTCGTTGAGTCTTTCGGGAAATGTTCCGTTTGTATCAAGCTTTACTGCTATTCCAATATCCTTTACTTTTTTTATAAACTGCTCTATGCCGGGTTGCATAAGAGGCTCGCCGCCGGTTATACACACTCCGTCGAGAACGCCCGAGCGTTTTTTAAGATATGAGAGAATTTCTTCTTGCGAATATTCCTCAGCAGCGTCAAGCTCTGTTACAAGCAGTGCATTGTGGCAGAACGGACAGCGGAGATTACATCCGCCGGTAAATATAGTAGCTGCAACGTGGCCGGGGAAATCGAGCAGCGTCAGTTTTTGAAAGCCTGAAATTTTCATAGCGTTTCCCTCGTCTTAATCTTTCCGTCCTCGACGTATATTTCCCTGTCGCAGATATGTCTTGCCGCGCTTCTGTGTGAGATAGCGACGCATGTGCGGTCCGGCAGCTTCATTATATTTTCAAGAACTTGTTTTTCTGTGGTTTCGTCAAGCGCGCTTGTAGCCTCGTCGAGAAGAAGAATGGGAGAGGCGCAGAGAACTGCCCTTGCAATAGCAAGCCGCTGCACCTGACCTTCTGAAAGCCCGCTTCCGCGCTCACCTATAACTGTGTCGAGCCCACAGGCAAGCTCTCCTATAAATTCTGCGCACGCAACATTAAGTGCAGACATAATCTCATCGTCGGTTGCATCGGCATTTGCAAGAAGCATATTATCGCGAATACTTCCGCTCATAAGAAGGTTGCCCTGAGGCACATATGCAAAGAGTGAGCGTGAGGTTGAATTTATTTCTGTTTCGGAGCCATCATTGAGTACGGCGCAAATCTCACCGTCAAGCGGTTTAAGAACGCCCATAAGCATTTTTATCATTGTGCTTTTTCCGATGCCCGATATGCCAGAGATAAGCGTAAGCTCTCCCTTTCTAATATCTATGCTTGCGTTATCAAAAACATCGGTATCGCCGTAAGAGAATGTAACATTGCGAAGGCTGAGACAAGTGAGCTTTTCATAAACAGATGATGTGTCAGCCAGAGCTTCTGTATCTTCTGACGGAAGAGAGCATACTTCGAGCAGGCGTTCAGCCGAAGCCAGCGCGCTGTAGAATTTTGACAGACTGCCCGAGAGCGATGCAAACGGAGTTTGTATCTGGTTTATAAGCTGGATTATGGCTGTGAAATCTCCGTAACCAAAACCTGTGGCGCCGGTAAGTATTTTCAACGCGCCCCATATTACGGCATATACATAGCCGCACATAACAAGGCCCGAAAAACCTGCGCTTGCTCCGGTTGAGAGAGCGGCACGACGCATTTTTTTGACGTAGAGAGCTTTTGCATGCTCGCTTTCTCCTGATTCTATTTTCTGTTCCATCGAAAATGCCTTTATTACGAGTAAGTTTTCGGCTGCCTCCTGGATAAATGAGCGAAGCCTGCCGCTTGCCTCTTGTACATTTTTATGGGTGCGCTTCATAACTCCGCGGAATGCCCGCGCGAAAACAAACAGCACAACACCGCCCCCAAGGATTATGAGGGCGAATGTGCGGTCTACCGTATATACTGCCCACAGTGCGCCGAGAAGTCTTGTTAATAGCCCTGCCACGCCGGGGATGAGCGTTGAGACGTTTTCGCTCACAACGGAAACGTCATTGAACAGTCTGTTTAGAATCTCACCGCTATGGAACTTTGAAATACTTGAATACTCTGTTCTGAGCAACTTTGAAAATACGCTTTCGCGAAAAGCAATATTAAGCTGTGCGGTAACATGAGCTGAAAGAAGCTTTACCGCAACAAAGAGGGCAAGCTCTGCCGCAACAACGCAGACGAGAATTATCGCCGCGCGGAGTACTGCCGGAGCTTCGCCTGCAACGGCATGGTTTATAACATCACGCATAGCAAGCGCAAAGTATACTCCGAGCGCGGAATTTATCGCGTTGAGGAGAGTTACGAGCAAAAGCTTAAACAGCTCTTTTTTTGATGTCTGCGCTATAAAGCGCAGGGGCTTGTTGTTTTTCAAGAAAGCATCAGTCCTTTTTTACTTCCCGTAGTACGCTCTGAGATACATCTCGCGGATTTCGCTCATTAACGGGTAGCGTGGGTTTGCGCCGGTACACTGGTCGTCAAACGCCTGCTCCGTCATCTCGTCAAGACGCGCAAGGAAGTCTTTTTCATCTATACCGTAGTCTTTAATTGTTTTTTTAATGCCGACGTGGGCCTTAAGCTTATCAAGCTCTGCAATAAGGTTATCAAGCTTTTCGGAATCGTTCTTGCCCGAAATACCGAGATAATCGGCAACCTCCGCATATCTTGCAAGGGTGTGCGGGTGTTCATACTGCGGGAATGTGCCCATCTTCGTCGGTGTCTCAGATGCGTTGAAGCGCAGAACCTCGTCAATCATCAGCGCGTTTGCCACGCCGTGAGGCAGGTGGAAGAATGCACCGAGTTTGTGTGCCATCGAATGGCATATTCCGAGAAACGCGTTTGCAAACGCCATGCCTGCAAGAGTTGCCGCGTTCGCCATTTTTTCTCGTGCTTTGATGTCAGCCTCTCCGTTTTCGTATGCCGCGGGGAGGTTTTCAAATACCATTTTGAGGCTTTTAAGCGCAAGGCCGTCTGTGTAGTCTGTTGCAAGCATTGACGCATACGCCTCAAGCGCGTGCGTTACCGCATCAATACCCGAAGCCGCAGTAAGCCCTTTTGGTGCGCTCATGTGGAGGTCGCAATCTACTATCGCCATATCGGGCAAAAGCTCATAGTCTGCAAGAGGATACTTAACACCTGTCTGTTCATCGGTTATGACGGCAAACGGAGTCACCTCACTGCCCGTACCCGCCGAGGTGGGGATTGCAACGAAATATGCTTTCTCTCCCATCTTGGGGAAGGTATATACACGCTTTCTGATGTCAGAAAAGCGCATGGCCATATCCATAAAGTCTGCTTCAGGGTGTTCGTAAAGTACCCACATGATTTTTGCCGCATCCATAGCGCTTCCTCCGCCGAGGGCAATGATGCAGTCGGGCGAGAATGTACGCATCTGGGCGGCGCCCGCCTTTGCACAGGCAAGTGTCGGGTCGGGCTCTACATCTGCAAACGTAGTGTGGGCAATGCCCATTTTGTCGAGCTTATCGGTTACCGCGGCGGTAAAGCCGTTCTGGTAAAGAAACTTGTCAGTAACAATGAATGCGCGCTTTTTGCCCATTATGCTCCCGAGCTCGTCAAGCGCAACGGGCAGACAGCCTCGCTTTATATAAATCTTTTCAGGTGCTCGAAACCACAGCATATTCTCTCTCCTCTCAGCAACCGTCTTAATGTTTAAAAGATGCTTTACTCCGACGTTCTCGGAAACGGAATTTCCGCCCCATGAGCCGCAGCCTAAGGTGAGAGATGGGGTGAGAGCAAAGTTGTAAAGGTCGCCGATGCCGCCGTGCGACGAGGGAGTGTTTATGAGTATGCGGCAGGTTTTCATCCTCTGTGAGAATATATCGAGCTTTTCTTTTTGGCTTATTGCGTCTATATATAACGATGAGGTGTGGCCGTAGCCGCCGTCCTCAATAAGGCGTTCTGCCTTATTGAGAGCATCATCAAAGCTCTCTGCGCGGTACATGGCAAGCACGGGTGAGAGTTTTTCATGAGCGAAGGGCTCACTTGTCTCTACGCTCCCAACCTCACCTATGAGAATTTTTGTGTTCTCAGGCACATCTACGCCTGCAAGCTCGGCGATGGTATATGCCGACTGACCGACGATTTTAGCATTGAGCACGCCGTCGATAAGGATTATTTTTCTTACTTTATCGGTTTCTTCTTCGTTTAAAAAGTAGCATCCACGCGCGATGAACTCACGCTTTACTTCTGTATATACCTTATCGAGCACAATGACAGACTGCTCGGATGCGCAAATCATGCCGTTGTCAAAGGTCTTTGAATGAATTATTGAATTGACGGCAAGCGTTATGTCGGCACTTTCGTCTATTATCGCAGGTGTATTGCCGGCACCTACACCGAGTGCGGGCTTGCCGCTTGAGTATGCTGCCTTTACCATACCGGGTCCGCCTGTTGCGAGAATTATATCAGCCTCGCGCATTATGGTGTTTGTCATCTCAAGGCCGGGAACATCAATCCAGCCTATTATGCCTTCGGGCGCACCTGCCGCTACCGCTGCCTCAAGAACGATTTTTGCCGCGGCAATCGTACACCCCTTTGCCCTGGGGTGCGGGCTTATAATTATGCCGTTTCTCGTTTTCAGGGCGATAAGTGTTTTAAAAATCGCCGTAGAGGTCGGGTTCGTTGTCGGGATAACTGCGGCTATAAGGCCTATCGGCTCTGCAATCTTTTTAATGCCGTATGATTTATCCTCATAAAGCACACCGCAGGTTTTGGTGTTGCGATATGCGTTATAGATATATTCGGAGGCATAGTGATTCTTTATAACCTTGTCTTCAACAATGCCCATGCCGGTTTCTTCGGCGGCAAGGCGGGCAAGGGGGATTCTCGCCTTGTTGGCAGCACTTGCCGCGGCAAGGAATATCGCATCAACCCGCTCCTGTGAAAACGTCGAAAACTCCCTCTGGGCCTCACGCACACGCTTTATTGCTTCTGCCAGAAGTGCCGGGCTGTCAACCGTTTTGTAGTTTGCATCTTTCATGGTAACCCTTCCTATCTATATTAAAAAAAATTGGAAACATTGTCAAGTCGTGACACTGTTTTTAAAATGATTGTTAAAAACTTAACTATGTTAACAAATATTGAGTTTAGCACATTGTTAAAAAAATGTCAATACCTAAAGAGAATATTTTAAAGACAATTTACACAAGATATTTTTGCGTTAAGCAAAAAATATCAGGAGGTTCTATAAAATGGCGGATAATGCAAATAAAAGCATTCGGTGCAGCGTAACATCGTGCAAGTATCATTGCGACACTGTAGACTACTGCTCCCTGAATACGATTCAGGTCGGAACACATGAGCAGAACCCGACGCAGGACCAGTGTACAGACTGTCAGTCATTCTCGATGAAGCCGGGCTGTTGCTAAGCTCAAAACACGGTAGGCAAACCTACCGTGTTTATATTTTATGAGAACAGATGTTGCGGCGTTAATATTAAAGAGGCGGGAGAAAACTCCCGCCTTGATGCACTGTTTAAAAATATTTATGCTTCCATCTGCTTTCCGAGAAAACCTGCAACGGTCTGAGCAAGCTTATAGCCGGTATCGCCGAGCTCTGACTCACTTCCGTCAAACACAAACACCACACAGCCGGACACATCTCCCTCGGAGATAATCGGTGCGGCAATAGAAATATACTGGCCGGTGTGTGTGTCTGTTACGTCTATGGTGCTTTCGCCGCTCTTGTGCTGATATATCTGGCGCGACTCGATGATGTGCTCAAGCGATTCGGAGATGCGCTTTTCAAGAAGCTCGCGGCGAGACGGGCCTGATGCGGCAATGATTGTGTCGCGGTCACAAACAAGAGCGGTGGCTCCTGTTGTTTTATAAAGCGTTTCGCAGATGTGTACCGCAAATGATGCAAGCTCGCCGACAGGCGAGTATTTTTTGAAAATCACCTCGCCGTCCTTGTCTGTGTATATCTCGAGCGGGTCGCCTTCACGGATACGCATCGTGCGGCGTATTTCCTTCGGAATAACGACCCTCCCAAGGTCGTCAATTCGTCTTACAATTCCTGTAGCTTTCATATTATATAAATCCCCTTTAAATCAAGTTTACTGTCCTATTATTTGTAAACTGAGGGGAAATATTCGGAGAAAATTGATGAAACTTGATGCAAAAAATAACCAATATTATTTAAAATTAATGAGCGGCACAGATTTATTCTGCGCCGCTCAAGTGGATAACTAAATTTGATTAATTAGAATCTGAAAAGCGTAAAGTTTCTGATAACGGTTACGAGCGTGTTTGCAACAGTTGACATCATCTTGATAAAGATGTCAAGAGCAACACCGACAACGTCCTTACGCGTATCGCCGACTGTGTCACCGGTAACTGCAGCCTTATGAGCAGCAGAGCCCTTGCCGTGGCCCTCAATTGCGCCGCTTTCAATATACTTCTTGGCGTTGTCGAATGCGCCGCCGGAGTTGCCCATGAAGAGCGCACGCGGAATAGCGCATACGGTTGCACCGACGAGAAGACCGCCAACAAACTCTACGCCGAAGAGGAAACCGCCTGCAATCGGGATGACGAGAGCAAGAAGTGACGGAACAAGCATTTTCTTGAGTGCCTGGCGTGCGGCCATTTCAACACAGCGGTTGTATTCGGGCTTTACGGTGCCTTCGAGAACACCGGGGATTGAAAGCTGACGGTCGCCCTCTTCTGCCATGAGGCGGGCAGACTCGATTGTGTTGTCTGTAAGAAGTGCGGAGAAATACTCAACAAGAGCACCACCGATTATTGCGCCTGCAACAACGATGAAGCTTGCCATGTTAAGAACAGGCTTGCCGGATGAATAGTTGCCGACATATGCAGTGATAAGTGAAACTGTTGCAAATGCGGCAGAGCCGATAGCAAAGCCCTTGCCGATAGCCGCGGTTGTGTTGCCGACAGAGTCAAGCTTGTCGGTGATAACGCGGACTTCGGGAGCAAGGTGGCAGGATTCTGCAAGGCCGCCTGCGTTATCTGCAATCGGGCCGAATGCGTCGATAGAGACGGTTGCACCGACGAATGCGAGCATACCGAGAGCGGATATTGCTATACCGTATGTGCCACAGACTATGCCGGAAAGGACAAGTGCAACGCCGATAAGAAGAATCGGAGCAAGGCATGAGCGAGAGCCTACAGCGTCGCCCTTTGTTATAACAAAGCTTTCGCCGTCCTTAGCCATTTCAGCAAGAATTTTTGTGGGCTTAAAGTCTGCGCTTGTGTAGTATTCTGTAATTGTACCGATAGCGATGCCGCAGATTATGCCGAGAACGCTTGCGAGCCACGGGCTTAACCAGCCGAGGCGGAAGTCTGCGATAGCAACGTCTTTAAATATAATATAGGAGGCTGCAAGGCCGATGACAACCGTAAGGCCTGCTGAAATCCATGTAGCGAGGTTGAGCTCGCGTGAGGGGTTGTCACCCATTTTGCGGATTGCCGCAAAAGCAAGACCGAGAAGGCAACCGAGAAGGCCGCCGCCTGCAAGGATTATCGGGAAGAGTGAGGTCGCCGTAAATACATCTGCGCCGAGGTCTGCGAAGTTTGCGACAGCTATCATGATAGCTGCAGACATAGTAGCAACAAAGCTCTCGAGAAGGTCTGAGCAGTTGCCGGCGATGTCGTTTACGTTATCGCCGATGAAGTCTGCAACAACGTTGGGAACACGGCTGTCATCCTCGGGCATATCGTGCCGGATTTTTGCAAGAATGTCAGCAGAGATATCTGCCGCCTTTGTGTAGTTACCGCCTGCGACGCGGTTGAACATAGCAACAACCGAGCAGCCGAGTGAGTATGTAGAAATTCTCATGATAGTCGGGTTGCACTCAAGGTTTGCAAGGAAACCCGTGACTACAGCATCAGGGTCAACCTGGCCCCAGATAAAGAGGACTGCTACGAGACCGAGCATACCGAAAGCCTGGACTGCAAGGCCCGAGATGCTGCCGCCGCAGAGCGCAACCTTTACAGTTTCGCCGATAGAGAGTGATTCACGAGCCTTGTTGGCTGTGCGTACGTTTGCATACGTTGCGCTCTTCATTCCGAGAACGCACACGATGCTGCTCATTGCCGCACCCATAAGGAAGGTGATGCCGCTTGTTTTCTCAATAAAGAGAGAGAATACAAGTGCAACGAGAATAACGACTAGAGAAATCGTCTTATACTCTGTATTCATAAAGGTGTTTGAACCGCTTCTGATGATGGCTGCCATTTCCGCCATGTCTGCGGTGCCTTCGCTCATGCCGCGGATGCGTGCATAGTTAAATGCAACATAAGCGAGGGTCAGAACAATGACGGAGAGTACAATAGCGTAGGGTACCATGAGATGTGCCTCCTGTTTAATTGTAATTTGTTCTCAGTTTGAAAATATGCAGGTGACATTTAAACAAGAACTAACGTGTTTCGCAAAAAAACGCGAAATCGAATACATTATACAATAATATGTAATAAATTACAATAGTTACTAAAAAATAAATATCGCTTTGTTGCTTTTTCCACAAAAAATGCTCAAAAGTGCAAAAGAACATGCAAAAAACACCTCCCATTAATAATGGGAGGTGTGCTTGTACTTTTCCCTATTTAATTATTGCGCGGTGAAAAACTTTTTTACCCTTCTTTATCTTTACGCCGTTCTTCAGAGCTTCGGCAGTAACGATAAAGTCCGCCGCCGCGACTTTTTCGCCGTCAAGTGCGATACCGCCCTGCTGAACCAGGCGCCTTGCCTCGCCTTTTGAGGGAGTAAGGCCGCATTTCATAAGAAGGTCGAGTATGCCGAGGCCATCCCCCACCTCTGAGACAGAAAGCTCGGTTGTAGGCATGTTTGAGTCATCCCCGCCACCGGAAAATAAGCTTCTTGCTGCCTCTTTTGCCTTTGTTGCTTCTTCTGCACCGTGGACAAGTGCTGTGAGCTCATATGCAAGGAGTTCTTTCTTTTCGTTGATGCGGGAATCATCCCACTTTTCAATCTCCTCAATCTCTTCGATCGGAATGAACGTAAGCATACGGATGCATTTCATAACGTCAGCGTCGTCAACATTTCTCCAATACTGGTAAAATTCAAACGGGCTGGTCTTTTCTGGGTCAAGCCATACAGCACCGCGGGCTGTCTTGCCCATTTTCTTACCCTCAGAGTTGAGGAGAAGAGTAATAGTCATAGCGTGGGCATCTTTGTCGAGCTTCTTGCGGATAAGCTCGGTGCCGCCGAGCATATTGCTCCACTGGTCATTGCCGCCAAACTGCATATTACAGCCGTATTTCTGATACATATAATAGAAGTCGTATGACAGCATAATCATATAGTTGAATTCGAGGAAGGACAAGCCCTTTTCCATACGGTGCTTATAGCACTCGGCACGAAGCATATTGTTTACTGAGAAACACGCACCGACTTCGCGTAAAACCTCGACATAATTAAGCGGTAAAAGCCAGTCAGCATTGTTGACCATCATAGCTTTGTCTTCGCCGAATTCTATAAAGCGCTCCATTTGCTTTTTAAAGCAAGCGCAGTTGTGCTGAATCGTCTCCTGAGTCATCATGGAGCGCATATCCGTGCGTCCTGACGGGTCTCCAATCATTGCTGTGCCGCCGCCGATGAGGGCGATGGGGCGATTTCCTGCCATTTGAAGTCTCTTCATGAGGCAGAGCGCCATAAAGTGACCGACATGGAGAGAGTCGGCCGTGGGGTCAAAGCCAATATAGAACGTCGCGCGGCCGTTGTTTACAAGGTCACGTATTTCTTCTTCGTTTGTGACCTGAGCGATAAGACCGCGGGCAACGAGTTCTTCATAAATTTTCATAACCAAAAACCTTCCTTCGTTCTAAAAAAGACACTTTTTACAATTAAATATAATATAACACAGAAGACTTTAAAAAGCAAGGCGGGGTTGTGCATAAAAAATACACACTTGGAAAAAATAAGTAAAAATTTCGGAGGGGAACGCCGTGGGCAAGGGAAAAACAACAGAGGAGCTTCAGAACTTAAGATTTTCAGGGGTTCTGGATGAAGACATAGCACTGATGCGCGATATATTAGGCAATGACGATACAATAGTTTTTCGCAGATTTGAAAACAGATATGATAAAAAAATCCGCGGTTGCGTCATCTTTACAGAGGTGCTTGTAAATAATATAGTGATTGACCAGAACGTGGTACGCCCGCTTCTGAATTTTGAGCCTGCCGGGAATACGCTTGGCGAAAAGCTTTCTGAAGAGCTTGCGAAAAGCGTTGTCAGCACCGACGAGGTAAAGACGAAGGAAAGCCCGTATGATGCGGTAAGCGCGCTTCTTATCGGAGATACCGTTGTGCTTGTGGATACATGTCCGCGCGCGATTGTGGCAAACTCAAAGAAATATGCTCTGCGCGGCATCAACATTCCCGAGACAGAGAATGCAGTAAACGGACCCAAGGAGGGCTTTTGCGAGCTGATTGTCACAAATGTAGGGCTTATTCGGCGAAAGGTAAAAAACCCAAACCTTAAGTTCAGGTTTTTTGAGGTGGGAAAGGTCAGCCGCACGCGCGTCTGCGTGACATATATAGACGGCCTTTGTGAAGACAGAATTGTAGATGAAATGATAACGCGTCTTTCTGCGTTTGAGATAGATTCAGTGCTTGATGTAAGCTATATATCTGAACTGATTTCAGATTCGCCCACCTCGCCTGTTGATACGATGGGAAGAACTGAGCGGCCTGATGTCGTTGCGGCAAAGCTGTTTGAGGGGCGTGCGGCGCTTCTCGTTGACGGAACGCCCTTTGCACTGACTGCGCCGTTTCTGTTTCTTGAGAATTTTCAGGCGAACGAGGATTATTACGAGAACTATTGGTTTGCAAGCTTTACCCGTATTTTGCGATTTATTTCCTTCTTTGCCGCAGTGAGCCTGCCCGCGCTGTATATTGCGCTTATATCCTACCACAAAGAAATGATACCGAGAAATCTGCTTATAAGCATTGCTCGCTCACGCGCTGCGGTACCGTTTCCGGCGGCTGTTGAGATGTTTATTCTGCTTCTGCTGTTTGACCTTCTGCGAGAGGCCGGGGTAAGGCTTCCCAAAGCGATAGGAGTAACAGTAAGTACGGTGGGCGCAATAGTGCTCGGGCAGAGCATTGTGTCGGCAAACATAGTGTCAGCAGAGATGATAATAATTGTTGCGATGTGTGGCATAGCCTCGTTTCTCACACCAAAGCTTGAGACAGAGATTGTCCTTTTGCGGCTTTTGCTTCTTGCTCTTTCTTCAATGCTCGGCATATACGGCTATGCAATAGGCGTTATAGCATTTACCGCATATATATCGTCACTTCGCTCGTTTGGAGTAGATTTCACATCATATATCATACCCCATACAAAAAGCGGGGCAAAGGACGGGTATGTGCGTGTTTCTCGCGAGGGTATGGTAAGGCGGCCGTATGCAATATCGCGGCGAAACAAAATACGCTTTAGAAGAAGGTTTTGAGGTGAGCTATGCGGCTGTTAAAAGTTTTAGTGTGTTCTGCAATGGTTATGATGCTATGCGGATGTTTTGATTATAACGAGCTGAATATGCAGGAACAGGTAAACGGTGTAGGGATTGATTCGGAAGGAGATAAAGTCAATGTTCATGTGCTGTGCGCCGCAACCTCAAGCGAGGAGGATAAGCAGGGTGCTGTATATACAGCGTCCGGTGGAAGCTTCTTTGATGCCGTGCGTGAAATATCGAGTCAGTCTGACAAGAAGCTCTATTGGGGGCATGCGCGTGTGCTGATAATCGGTGAAGCTGCGGCAAATTCGATAAACGAAGTGCTTGATACGGTGCTTCGCGCTCAGGACGTATATCTCGACATTGCACCGGTCATCGCAAAGCAGACCACAGCGCGGGAGATAATTTCGTCAAAGCCTGCGGGCGGCCGTGATGTGGCTGACAGTATATTTAATATGTTTGCCAATGAGGACAACTCCCGACATTGGAAGTCTCGGCGTGTATGGGAGATACTCCGAGAACGTGAAGTTTGCGGAGTGTATATCCTGCCGACAGTCACAGTAGAGGGTGAGGCGCCGAAACTCTCAGGCGGGGCGGTTATTTCGGATGGAAAGCTTTCGGGCTATCTCTCGGGTGAACAAATGCTTATTCTCTCTATGATGACAGAGCGTGGAGCCGGAGGGTATCTGCCCCCGATAACACAGGGCGAGAACGTGGCGTCGTTTGAAATCCTTGCAAATGAAGTAAAGGTTAAGTATCAGGGCGGAAAAGCAGAGTTTACTCAGAATTGCGTGCTCTCTCCTGCTGAGGTTCGCGGAGATATTACAGTAGAAGAGATGGGGGCTGAGGCAAAGCGGTTTCTTGAGGACAATATGTACTCACTTGCAGAGTTTGCAAAGGATAATAACCTGGGTGATATTTTTGGGCTGTCTGCCGCTGCACATGAAAGGGTTGATATAGCCGACACTGAGTTTTATGTGAAGTGTGATGTGCGAATAAGTAATATTCTTGGAGGAAAATAATGATATTTATTCTCCCTGCAATTTTTGCAGTTGTTGTATTCCTGGATTTCAGGGATAGACAAGGGCGTGAAAAGACATTGTATATTGCTCTTGCAGTGCTTGCCGTTACGGCCTCGTTCTTTGCGGGCTATGCCGCAAAGAACGACCACGTCGGGGCATCCCTCTCGGGCATGATTTCAATTTTTATGAGGTAGGTATTTAATGCGAAGCGATAAAATAACAAACGGTTCGGGTGCCGCCCTTGCCGCACTCGTTATTATCACAAATGGGTACTCTGTATTACCTGCAAGCTCTGCGGGGAGAGCTGTTTGGATTTCGCATCTTGCGGCATCACTCTTGGCGTTTATATGTACATGTTGGTTTGTTTCCGTATGTGAGAAGAACCCCGAAAAATCGTTTTATGAAGTCCTTGAAGCAACGAAGGGAAAGGGACTCGCAAAAATAACAGCACTGGGGCTCGTGATACTCTCGCTTATGACGTGTGTGCTGTCGCTTACGGTTTTTTCAAGATTTGTGCAGATAACGGCACTTCCTCAGACACCGCAGATAATTATTCCGCTTCTTGTAATTCTAATAGCCGCCCTTGCGGTTCGAAGCGGCCTGCGCGCGGCATCGGGAGCGGCAAGGCTATTGTTCTGGTTTTGTGCTGCAGTGTTTGTAATATTTGCGGCATTTGGTATGAGGTGGATGGAGCCGTCTTTGCTTTTGCCTTCCCGAGATATGACGCGAGGTATGATAACGGGCGCCGGCGAGGTGTTTTTAAACCGTTTCGGTGCAATCCCTGCTTTGATGGCGGTATACACGCGTATGCCAAAGGGAGAAAAGCGAAAAAACTTCTTTCTCTTATCTGTAGTTTGTGCCGCCGCTGCGCTGACGGTTATTTCTGCCGTGACTGCGGCGACGCTGGGTGCTGAGACTATGGATGCGGATTTCTACCCGGTGTATACCGCTATGTCTGTACGCGGAGTCGGGGGGTTTATACAGCATACAGAGATTATCGCCTGTATAGCGATGACCTTGAGTCTCTTTTTCAAAAGTGCCGTGTGTTTGCTTTTCTCAGATGATATGCTGACGGGGATATTTAAAGTTTCACGCAAGGAGGGGTTTACGATACCGCTTGCCCTAATCTCGGCGGCACTCACTCAGGTTATATACCGCGACCTGTCTTCACTGCGCGGTATGGTCGAGTGGAAGAGTGGCGCTGTCTATGTAGTGGCGCTTTATATAATAATACCTGCAGAGCTTGTCCTGTTTTCTTGGGTAAGAAAACGTTATAAGAGAAAAAACAGATAGTTTTTCACCGAAAGGGGCACCTTGCATAATATGTAGTGAAGGAGACTTCAAAACATTATTACGGGAGGTTTATGCAAATGCCTGATAAGGTTTTGCCCGGCCCCATCCACGGGAATCCGCCGTGTGTAAAAGAGGCTGTGTGTATCCATACAAACAGAATTTACGACTCATGCCGCGATAAGGAGTGTATTGAGAATATAAGGGTATATCCTACTCGCTGTTCTCAGGAAATTATCGACTGTGCTACAAGCGTAAAAAGCCGTGATGCCAAACTGCTTTGGACGAACATAGATGTGCGTGAGGTTGCGTTTAACCGAGGCTTCTACTCAGTTGACATCAGATTTTTCTACTGCATAACAGCAGAGGTCTGCTCTTGCTCAGGAAAGACCCAGAAGGTAAAGGGGCTTGCGATTTATGACAAAAACGTAATCCTGTTCGGCAGTGAGGGCGATGTCAAGATATTCAGCTCAAAGTTTTCTCCTTGCTCAAAGTGCGCAACCAATATGCCTACTGCGTTTGTTGAGGCGGTTGACCCGATCTTCCTTGATGCAGACCTTTGCGATGCAAAGAACGTTTGCGATTGCAGACCGTCTGAGTGCGAGTGCAACTGTGATGAGTTGTGCGATGTCCCCGAATGTATTAAGGAGATGTTTGATGACGAGCTCGTCGTAAGCGGTGGCTGCAAGAATCTTCTTGTAACACTTGGTCAGTTCTCTATCGTTCGCCTTGAGCGCGACAGCCAGATACTCATCCCTGCTTATGATTTCTGTATGCCCGAGAAAGAGTGTGTAGGCTCAAGTGAGGACAGACCGTGTGACTTGTTCCGCAAGATTAAGTTTCCGGTAAGCGAGTTTTTCCCCACACCGGTGCGTGAGTCAAACAACGATTTGCTTTGCGACTGCAAACCCGTAAAGGGCTGCTGCGGCAAGTAGAAGACGAAATATCCCATCAGACTTCCGATGAAAGGCATGTAGTATAGAGACCGAGGGTCCAGGGCGGAAGCCCTGGACCCATGTAAGCGGTTAAACACCGCTCGGTATGAGCGTCTTTATATACCTCACAATATTTGTGCCGAGGGCGGCGAGCGAAAGCGCATACGCAAAAGCCCCGACAAGTGCCGCAAGGAAAAGTGATGCAATAATGTGTATTGCGCGCGAGAGGAAGAAGTTATATGCAATATCGCATATGAGCGCTGCAAAAACAGATGCAAGAAGTGGGGAGAGAAACCAGTTTGTGAAGCGGGGGCGAAGCTTTAGGCGTCTTATAAGACAGACAAAGTTTAAAGCGGCAGTAACTGCGCTTGATATAACATACCCGAACACAAAACCGCGCATTCCTATATGAGGAAGCCCGATACACCATGTAGCGGCAAGCTGAAGAACCCCGCCTATTGTTATATATACGGCGGCCTGCTTCTGCATACCTATTCCGTTTAGAAGTGCGCCTGTTGTCAGCTCATAGTATGACAGAAGAGTTGCGATACATAATGGCAGCATAAACTGCCCGGCCGCATCATGCGAGAACAGAATGCGGCAGAGCGGCGTGCCGAGCGGGATAAGAATTGCAATACAAGGCATTGCGAGTAAGCTTGTCGAGTGTATTGTTTTCCCTGCCTTGCGCCGCATATCGGAGCTGTTTCCCGATTCAAGCCCCTCTGATATTCGGGGCACCATAACCGAAGTGAGAGATGCTATAAATGCAATGGGAAACGCGAGAAGCGGCATAGTCATGCCAAACATAACGCCAAATGATTCGGTTGCCGCCGATGCGCTCATTCCGAAAGCGCGAAGCCTGCGCGGGATAAGTATAGAGTTTGCGGAAGAGAGAAGGTTGTTCATTGTTGCCGCGGCGGATACCGGTATGGATATTGAAAGGATTTCAGACACCTTGGGGGAAGCTTTTTTGTGAGTGGAAGGCCGCTTTTTCTCAGGGGAAAAGAACAGGGCAAGAAGCGAGGAGCTGAAAAGCTCGCTTATTACCATGCCTATAACTATGAGCATTGCGGAAATTCCGGCATCCTTGGGTCGGAATGTGAGGAGCAGAGCGGCAACGGAAAGCGCTCTTATAATTTGCTCTGACAGCTCTGATGTAATTTGCGGGGCTACGCGGCCGACGCCGTAAAAGTAATTTTTCAGTATGTTTTCAAGACCGGTAAGAAACAGGCATATAAAGACAAACGGAACAGACGACAGTGTGCGCATATCGCCAAGCACAGTGCCGGCAATCGTCCGTGCGCCGAAAATTGAGGGTACGGCAAGCAAAATTACCGATATTGCAAATATGATTCTTGAGAGGCTTACGGCTTTCCGAGCGCCGGCAAAATCACCGATTCCTGCGCGTGAGGCTGATATGCGCGACACGGCAACCGTGAGCCCCGTGAGCGTTAGTGATGTGATGACTGAATAAAACGGCATGACAAGCTGGTATACTCCCAAGCCCTCAGCGCCGGTCATGCGGCTTAAAAATATTCTGTATAAGAAGCCGAGAATCTGAAGCAATGTATTTGAAACGGCTATTGCAGCAAGGCTGTAAAATACTGATTTACGGCTGATTTTTGAAAGCTTCATAATAAAACACCCCTGTCATAATACATATGACAAGGGTGGTAGGTTATATTCTCGAATAGTTTTTGTTGAGCCCTAAAAGCCTTTCTGAAAGCTCAGGAGTGATTGCATCATCAGCCATTCTCCACCGCCAGTTTTTATCGTTGACGGTTGATGGGGTGTTCATGCGCGCTGATGTGGGCAGGTTGAGCAAATCCTGCATCGGGGCGATTGCAACATCGGCACGGGAAGCCCATGCCGCGCGGAGAAAGGCATCGCCAAGGCTTTCTCCGTCTTGCGGGGCGAGGTATCTGCGGGCAAAGTCAAGCTTATAAACAGGAGCTGACTCTATAAAACCGCGCAGGGTATCGTTGTCGTGAGTGCCTGTGTATGCAATGCAATTTTCGGGGTACTTATCCGGAAGGTAAAGGTTGCTCTCGTCACCGTCAAACGCAAACTGCATAACCTTCATGCCTGGTATCTGGCAGCCGTCACGGAGCACAAAAACCTCATCGGTAAGAAAACCGAGGTCCTCTGCAATCATATTAAGGTTAGGAAGAGACCTTTTGACCGCATCTAAAAACGGTTTGCCGGGCCCCTTCTCCCAATGGCCACACACTGCTGTCTGTGCGCCGAAAGGTACGGACCAGTATGCTTCAAAACCGCGGAAGTGGTCAAGCCTTACCGTATCAAACAGCTTTGCACAATGTGCAAGCCGTGCTATCCACCACGAATAGCCGTGTGCCTCGAGGCGGTCCCAACGATATGTGGGGTTACCCCATAGCTGACCTTCGGCACAGAAGGCATCAGGCGGGCAACCGGAAACATCAAAAGGCGTCAATTCATCGTTGAGGTTGAATATCTCGGGTGATGACCATACGTCGCATGAGTCGAGAGCTACATATATAGGGACATCGCCAATCAGGCTGATGCCGCGGTCATTTGCATATTTGCGAAGCTTGCCCCACTGCGAGAAAAACATAAATTGTTCAAATTTATAGTAGTTCTCATCGTCAAGGTGTTCCTCGCGCCATAAAGCGAGCTCTTCCTTGCCGCGGAGACCTCTGGGGAAATTGCGCCATGCAATTCCGCCGAGTTCGTCTCTGATAGACATAAACGACGCATAGTCGCGAAGCCACTCGCCCTCTCTGTCGCAAAATTCATTGAGGGCGTCGTAGTTTGTAAAGCGGGAGAACGCGAGCCGAAGGAGTCGGCTCCGCTCAGGAATTACTATTTTAAAATCTACACGCTCTGAATTGGGGAGCACTGCGGCATTGAGCTCTGACTTTTTTATAAGCCCGGCCTTATAAAGTTCCTCAGGGTCAATAAAAAGCGGCTCTCCGGCAAAAGATGATATTGAGCTGTATGGCGAAAAACCAACACCGCGAGGGTTTATTGGCAGCACCTGCCATGACGAAAACCCACTTTCTGCGAGAAAATCGCAGAAATCATACGCACATTTGCCGAGCGTACCTATGCCGTATTTGCCGTTGAGTGAGGATATGTGCATCAGCACACCGCTGTGTCTTTTCATATAATCATTCTCCAATCACCCAGTCGCAGAAACCGTGGTATATGTTCTGAAAGGTAGGGTATGTTTTTTTAAAGAAGTTTTCTTGTGTATACATCGCTGTGTCCTTAAACATTATGGGAGCAAAAGGTACAGCATCACAGAAAGTTCGGAAATATTCAATAAATCCCTCGTCCCCTGCGAGATATGCGGAGTTTGCAGCACTCATGCCCGCGTCGTAAAAGCCTCCGAAATTAAGAGAGCCTGAGATGAGCCGTGTAATGTCAAAGTCGGAGCCGAGTGCGACCTCTGCATAGTAGAGTGTAAAATCCCCTGTCTGCAGTGCGCGCGTATACTCACTAAAAGGAAGAGCTCGCACGGTTGTGGGTGCGCCGAGTCGGGTGAGAGTTTCGGAGATTCTCTTACAAACCGCGAGCTTCCCGCTGCTTTCGGAATTGACGAGGATTGTAAGCGGCTCGCTTATTGTGAGCGGCGTATCACCGTCGTATGCAAGTGCTTCTGCAATATCTGCGGGGTAGAGCGTGTTCTTTGGATGATACGGCAGGGCTGCCGCGTTACCCATGAGTGCAAAGTCGCTCTGTGCCGCGCTTTCCCGGTCTATGGCGCGTGCTATCGCACGGCGTACAGATTTATCGGATAGCGGTGTTCGTCTTGTATTAAACCCGATATAGTGAAGCCTGGTTGTCGTTACGTTTGTTCGCTCGGCTGCGCTTAATGGTGTTATTTGTGTTGTCCCTGTCGGGTCGCTGGTGAGTATTGAAACATTGTGTGTGTCAAACTCAAACAAAAGCTCGTCGGAGCTTGCAACATCGTGTAATGTTATAACCGAATAATTAGGAGTCTTGCCACTATGGTGGGTTTTGCGCGCGACAAGGGCTGTAAGGTCATCCTTCGGCGCATAGATTCCCGTACCTGTGGGAAGCGGGTTTGAACGCGTACCGCTCTTTATGATTGGAAAATCAAGTAGTGCGGGCAGGCGCGCGTTGTCATACTTAAGCCTTACCGTAACGAAGCCCTCGCGGCTTGATGCACTTATGCTTTCAATAATGCTGAGCCGAGTGGCGTAGTATGACCCCCATGCCATCGCGGCACGGAGCGAATATTCAACATCAGAGGCTGTGAGCTCACTTCCGTCAGAAAAGGTAACACCGCTTTTGATGTTAAATCTGTATTCGCGGTCAGAGTATGCATAATCCGAGCAGAGTATGGGTAAAACCTCGAAGTTTTCGGAGACTTCAAAAAGCGGCTCGCATATAAGACCCATAAGCTCGTTGTTAAGTTTGTTTGATGACGTATACGGGTCTGCGCTTTCGTTTGAGGCAAAAGCAACTCCGAAAACGTCGGTGTTGGGTTTGTAGGCCACTTGGGAATTATCATCGGGCATATCTTCAATATCAGCTATATTACAAGCTGAGAGGAGAAAGCAAAGAGAAAGAAAAAGATATAAGAGCCTTTTCACTACGCTTCACCTCCGTTGAGCATTATAATCGCCGCCATTGCGCCGCGCACACCGCCTGTTGCGCGGTGTGACCAGTAGAGGTCGTGCTTGCAACATGTACATTCTCCTGACATTGTTATGTTTTCCTCTAAAATGCCGCAATCAAGCAGAGTCAGTACATTCAGTTCGGGAAGGGATATGTGAAACTTGCCGTTTGAGTCATTGCGGATACAGCGTTTCGCCGCTTCGCCGAAAGCGGAGAGCATTGCCTCAGGGACGTCTGCGTCCGTCTCAAAACAGCACATATCAATGGACGGGCCTACAGCCGCAAGAATATCGCGTGGGCAGGAGCCGAAGTTATCAACCATAGCCCGGACTGCGCTCGCGGGGGATTTTGCGGCAGTGCCGCGCCAGCCGGCATGAGCTACGCCCACAGCATGGTTTTTGGGGTCAAGGAGAAAGACGGGAACACAGTCGGCGTGGTATGTGGCGATAGGGAGATTTGGGACATTTGTAACAACAGCATCAAACTCGCGTTTCTTAGGAAGGTATGCTTCGCCCGCATCATCAAGTGTTGCTATACACACGTCGTTTTTATGAACTTGTGTAAATGCCACAACATGTTTGTCGGGAAAACCTGCCGCATCACCGAGAAGCTTGTAGTTTTCAAGTACAGACTCACGCTCATCCCCACGTCCAAATCCAAGGTTCATGCTGTCAATAGGCGGCTTTGACACACCGCCGAGTCTTGTAGAAAAACAAGTAACGCAAATCCCTGTTTCGTCGAACGACGGAACGGATAAAAAAGAAACGCCGTTTGTTTTGTTGACGGTAAAGCCGTGTCTCATGTTCTGCCTCCTTCTTTCACAAAATCCCCCGCGAGTGCGGGGGATTTTTAATGTCGTTATTGCTGTTTTCCTTTTAACAGCTTCATTCTCGCGCTGTGGTCAAGAAGTCGCTTTCTCATACGGAGCGATTTTGGAGTAACCTCCAAAAGCTCGTCATCAGCGAGGAATTCAAGCATCTGTTCAAGGCTTAAAATACGCGGAGGGACAAGGCGGAGAGCATCGTCGCTGCCTGATGCACGCATGTTTGTGAGCTGTTTCTTTTTACATACATTAACCACTATATCGTCGGCTTTTGAGGATACGCCTACTATCATGCCCGCATAGACCTCATCACCGGGAGATACAAACATCGAGCCGCGGTCCTGCACGTTAAATATTCCGTAGCCGACAGCCTCGCCTGTTTCGTAAGCGATAAGTGAGCCGGTTGCGCGCCTTGGTATGTCGCCCTTTGATGGCGCATAGCCGTGGAAGATAGAGTTTAAGATACCTTCGCCCTTTGTGTCGGTCAAAAATTCATTTCTGTAGCCAAAGAGCCCGCGTGCGGGAATAATAAATTCAATTCTTGTGCGCGAGCCTACCTGTGCCATTTTCTGAAGCTCGCCCTTTCTTGAACAGAGCTTCTCAATAACCGCACCGCTACAGTCGCCGGGGACGTCTACAACGACTTCTTCCATCGGCTCGCAGATAACGCCGTCAACCTCGCGCAGAAGAACGCGCGGCGTGCTGACCTGGAACTCATAACCCTCTCGGCGCATGGTCTCTATAAGAATAGAAAGGTGCATCTCACCTCTGCCGGAAACGATGAACGAGTCAGAGGTGTTGTCTGCCTGCGCAACTTTAAGAGAAACATCCTTTAAAAGCTCGCGCTCAAGGCGGTCTTTTATATTTCTGGTGGTTACAAACTTACCTTCGCGGCCGGCAAACGGTGAGTCGTTTACAGAGAAGGTCATCTCAACCGTCGGTTCAGAAATCTTTACGAACGGTAGCGGTTCGGGGTTAGAAGTATCACAGATGGTGTCACCGATTGTGATTTCTGAAATACCTGAAATGCAGACAATGTTGCCTGCGCTTGCCTCGGTAACGGGGACGCGTTCAAGACCCTCGAATTGATACATTGAGGTGATCTTTGCTTTCTTTGTCTCGCGCAGACCGTGATAGTCACACACGATGACCTCTTGGTTCTGGCTTATAATGCCAGACTCGACTCTGCCGATAGCAATTCTGCCTACATACTCATTATAGTCTATGGACGAAACAAGAAGCCTCATAGGCTCGTCGCAATTTGCGTTTGGAGCAGGGATGTAATCAACAATTTTGTCGAGCAACGGGCGAAGGTCAACGCCCTCCTTGTCAGGGCTTTCTGATGCTGTGCCTGCGCGCGCCGAGCAGAAAAGGAAAGGAGAATCAAGCTGCTCATCGTTTGCCTCAAGGTCCATAAACAGCTCAAGAACCTCGTCTTCAATCTCGTCGAGCCTTGCGTCCTGGCGGTCAATCTTGTTTATTGCAACGATGACGCGGTGGCCGAGCGAAAGTGCTTTCTGAAGAACAAACCGGGTCTGGGGCATCGGTCCTTCTGCTGCATCAACCAGCAGGATGACACCGTCGACCATTTTGAGTACGCGCTCAACCTCGCCGCCGAAATCGGCGTGTCCAGGTGTGTCGATGACGTTTATTTTTACATCGCCGTAGCGGATAGCTGTATTTTTTGCAAGTATCGTTATGCCACGCTCACGCTCAAGGTCGTTTGAGTCCATAACACGGTCTGCAACAACCTGGTTTTCACGGAATGTGCCGCTTTGCTTGAGCATCTCGTCGACAAGTGTTGTCTTTCCGTGGTCAACGTGGGCGATTATGGCTATGTTTCTGATGTTAGGATTAGTCAAATTAAAGACTCCTTTGGAAAATTAAATTACAGTGAAAAAACACAAGCGCGCAGGAGCGAATCCCCGCTCTGCGCACCAATGTTCGTTTGAAGTTTTACGCTATGAAGCCGAGGTTGAGAATGAGCGTAATTACGATAAATGCTGTTGCAACTACAGTTGTAATCTTTGCAAGCTTTGAGTCAAGAGAAGCGGACTTGCTCTTTGATAGGAATGTATCCGCAGCACCGGAAATCGTACCTGAGAGGCCCTGACGGCGGCTCTGCTGAAGAAGAACAATACCAACTAAAGCGATTGAAAGAATGAGCTGAACTATAGCAAGTGCAAGTTTCAAGATAAACACCTCCAAAATAATACGCCGCAGAGACGGCGAAATTTGTCTGCATAAGTACAGTAAATTCTACCACACATTACTTTATTTTTCAACTGTTTTTTTCAATTAATTATATTTTTTCGGAAAACAAGGAAAAATATTCAGGCCGGCTTGACTGAAAAATGGTTGTGTGATACATTAAAGATTAAACAACGGGTTTCAAAAAATGTATAATGTTTATATGTAAATACAGGTGGGATAATAAAATTATGTTTAAAACTTTGCGCCGCCCGAAAGCAGAATATGCGGCACTTTTTGCTCTTATGATACCGATAATATTGCAGAATCTCGCGAGCTCATCTCTCGGGCTTGCCGATACGCTTATGGTCGGGGCTCTCGGCCAGAACGAGCTTGGCGGGCTCAATCAGGCAAATACCGTGTTTTTTGTTCTTCAGCTTTTCACGTTCGGCATTCAGTCGGGAGGTTCTGTGCTTATAGCGCAATACTGGGGGAAACGCGACCTTGGCACCATAAACCGCGTTATGGGCATGAGCTTTTATATATCGTTTGTTTTTACAATGATAACCTCAACAGCAATAGTCCTCTTTCCGAATGAAATTATGAGCCTTACCACAAATGACCCTGCGCTTATAGACTGTGCGGCGAGATATTCTAAAATAGTGGCATATTCATTCGTTTTAAACAGCCTTACGCTCGTTTATATAGGGGCACAGAGAAATGCCGAGAACTCAAAGCTCGGCATGGTTATACTGATAAGCTCAATGCTTATAAATGTGTTCCTCAACTGGGTGCTTATTTTCGGTGAATTTGGTGCGCCGGCGCTAGGGCTTGAAGGCGCAGCATATGCAACTTTTATATCACGCGTGGCTGAGGTGTTAATGGTAGCGGTATATGCATTGTTTATTGACAAAAAGCTCCCGCTAATGCCAAAATATCTTCTTCGCCCCGGCAGGCTCATAGCAGCAGACTATGCAAGGTATGCAACCCCAGTTGTTTTAAACGAAACGCTGTGGGGGGTTGCATATTCAATGTATGCCGTTATTTTCGGGCACATGAAAGGCGCGGCCGACATTGTTGCGGCCTACTCAATAACAGGAAGTCTTGAGCGCATTATGCTTGTTCTGTGTGCCGGTGTAGGTACTGCGGCGGCAGTAATAATAGGCAAGCAGATAGGTGAGGGCAAAACGCGCAATGAGGTTGTGGATACAGGTAACTGGCTTCTTGAGCTCTCGGTTGTGACAGGGCTTATTACCGCGGTTTTTCCTCTGCTGACTGATATATTCCTGCTCAAGTCTGTAGTATTCCGCGTATTTCGCGTATCGGATGCCGCAGAGCGTATTGTGCACATGATGATGATTGTCACAGCTGTGCGTGTAATATTTAAAACATATAACTATATGTGTATTGTCGGGGTGTTCCGAGGTGGAGGAAACGTGAAAGCAGCAATGCTGCTCGATGTAATATTTATGTATTGCTGGGCGATACCTGCATGTTTAATAGCGGCATTTGTGTTTGATGCATCTATTACAACAGTGTTTATGCTCGCTATGTCGGAGGACGCGGCAAAGGCTGTTGTGGGCGGGCTTTTGCTGCGGCGTGGTGATTGGGTGAGAAATCTTACGCGTGACGGAGTGTAAAATAGAAACAAACAGTAAAAAACCCTATCGGAAATTCCGATAGGGTTTTTGGTGATCCGCCGGAGACTCGAACTCCGGACACCCTGCTTAAAAGGCAGGTGCTCTACCGACTGAGCTAATGGATCATGCTTAACAAGCCTATATATTTTAGCAGATGATGTATTAAAAGTCAACACCTGCGCCTGAAAATTATGCCCTGCACACACGTGTGCAGGGCAGATGCATCAGTTATTCGGCGACATGGAGCCGGAAAGATTGCCGGTATCCGATTTTGCATTGAAATATGCTTCGAAAATCGTGCGGGCGATGGGGGCGATGGAGTTGCCGGAGTTACCGTGCTCAACGATAACGACAACGGCGATTTCGGGGTTCCTGACGGGAGCAAAGGCGGCAAAAACGGCATTGTCAGAGCCTGTGGGCACCTGTGCAGAGCCGGTTTTACCGGCAACCTCAAAATCGACATCGCGGAAGACGGAGGATGCGGTGCCGTCCTCAGTCACGTTGAGCATGCCCTGCACGACGGCGTTGCGGGTGGCAGTATTCATTTCCACCTTTGAATAACTTTCGGCATTGTTCTGATAGACCACAGAGGTGTTGTCGTGGGTCGTGACCTTGTCCAGAATCGTGGGCCGGTATACCGTGCCGCCGTTTGCGATGGCGGAGATATAGGTGCACAGCTGCAGGGGCGTGACCATGGTGTAGGACTGACCGATGGCGGTCTGCAGAACATCACCAGGATACCAGATCTCTCCGGTAAGGGTCTTTTTTGTTTCGGCGGAGGATACCCAACCGCTGACCTCGCCGGAAAGCTCGATCCCGGTTTTGCTGCCAAAACCGAACTCGCGGGCATAGCGCTCTATTGTATCTATCCCCAGAAGTCTGCCCACCTCAAAAAAGTAGCAGTTGCAGGAGTTGGAAATAGCGCCCGCAACATTGAGATCTCCGTGTCCGTGGCCGTATTTGGAATAATACCAGCACTTGGGACGGTAGTCCTTGTAGAAGGTGTAAATGCCGTTACAGGGAAGTTTTGTGCCTGCGGAAATCACCTTGCTTTCAAGTCCTGCCACGGCGGTGACCATCTTAAAGGTGGAGGCCGGGGGATAGATGGCTCCGATGGCGCGGTTGAGCATGGGAGTCATCTCGTTCTCGAGCAGCTCGTCATAATCTGCATTGAATGTCAGCAGGGAATAGGTGGGATAACTGGCCATTGCAAGAATACGCCCGGAGTTCACCTCCATAACGACGGCGGCACCGCCGCCGATATCTGCGGGATAAGTGGATTTTGTTTCCGAAAGCTTCTTGATTTCCTCAATGCGGTCAGCAAGCGCCTTTTCAGCCACCTCCTGCAGATCGAGATCGAGCGTTAAGAATACGTTGTCACCCGCGCGAGGTTCTGTGTCATAGCTCTCACCGATGGTGCTGCCGTTGATATCCTTTGTGATGCGAAGTTTTCCGTCGGTGCCGCGCAGATAGCTTTCAAAAGCTTTTTCGGCACCGTCCTTGCCGATACGGGCATCCATGCTGTAACCGAGTTCTTTAAGCTCGGCATACTCCTCGGCGTAGATCATGCCTACGCGTCCCAGCACGTGCGCCGCGTAATCCGTCTCATAGGTGCGGCGGTTTGCTGCTTCAACATCCACACCGGGGAATGTGAATGCGTTCTCCTTGACAATGGCATCGGTCTCTGCAGAAACCTCTTCGGCAAAGGTAAAGGTTCCCGCATAACTGAACTCGCGAAGCTCCATCTCGTAGCGGACACCGGCAATAACTCTGCGTTCTTCCTCGGTGAAGGCAGAGTCGGTGAGCTTGTAGCGCGCACAGAGCCTGTTCATCAGCTCATCCGCTGTAAGGGATGTATTCCATTTGATCCTTTCGAGAAATTTTTTCAGATCGCGGCGTGCGGAATGTTCCATCGTTCCCATGAAGCTATAGGGTGCAAAGGTAACGGGCAGGGTATCGGAATAGGTCTCGCCGCGGGCGTTCATGATATCGATCAGCCGCAGAATGGTGGTGTTCTGGTCCTCGCGTTTCCAGTCGGGATAACGGAAAACGATGGAATAGGTGACCTCGTTTGACACAAGAGAACGTCCTTTGGCGTCATAGATCAATCCGCGGGCGGCAGTGACCTTTGTGGTGTAGGTCGCTCCCGTGTTGGCGTAAAGGCTCGTCTCGTCGGCTGCCTCAACAATGCTTAGACGGAAAAGGGAAAAAACCAGCACCAGCATCACAAGCGCGGTGATGCCGGCAAGGATCCGGTTATGAATTCGGAATAAAAACTGATTTCTCATAGAATACCTTTATATCGTCAGGCTTCGGAATGTTTCCGGTGGACATACTGCAGTATAAGAATAAAGGGAAGCGCTGCAATTGAGGAGAGCAGCGCAGAAGGTACGGCGGCCGTAAACAGTGACAGGAATTGGGCTCCGTCAACGAAAACATGCAGAATCAGTACCCGCAGAATTTCGCCAAGGGTGAATGCGGAGACGGACAGGATCATCGCGGCAGGAAGGCTCTGACGGATCCAGTTTGTGAGCACACGTCCGACAAGATAGGATGCGAGCATAAGCGATACGGAATACCAGAAAAGCACCGTGCCACCGGATACATCTAAAATAAGCCCACATATTAGTCCGAAAAACACGCCAAAAGCGGCACCTTCGATGACGGACAGGGCGATAACGGCGCAGGGGATCGGCAAGAGGATAAAGCCCAATACGGGCAGATTTGAGAAGACAAGCATCTGCAGCAGAAACATGAAAAAGAAGACCAGCGAATAGAGCAGGATCTTATGAAGCTTTTCCTTGCCGCTCATGAATAACTGTCTCCTCTCAAAAACTCTATTGCTTCGGTACGTTTTTAAAATCGGTTACAAAAAAAACGGTGCTGACCTCTGTAATGTCCACCTTCGGACGAAGGATGGCCGTGCGGGACTTTCCGTTGTCTGTCAGACCGGTGGATTCAACGGCGCCGATGACCAATCCTTTGGGATAAATGCCGCCGAGACCGGAGGTCACCACCGTTTCGCCAACGGAGATCTCCGCATCCGCGGGAAGGAGAGTCAGCCGTAAAAGCCCTTCATTCATCAGATCGTGGCTTCCTTCGGCGACACCTGTGTAACGGCTGCGGCTGAGCAGCGCACTGCAGGACATGCCGCTGTCC
This sequence comes from Eubacteriales bacterium, assembly GCA_045586595.1. Classification (GTDB taxonomy): domain Bacteria; phylum Bacillota; class Clostridia; order Oscillospirales; family JAAYXM01; genus SIG480. Next base: position 41,230 of record JAZNAQ010000037.1, read on the forward strand.
ACAAGGGTCGTGATACGGCAGGAGGTCAGATCCACCGAGGAGACGAAACCGACAAGCCCCTCGGCGGTAATGACGGCATCGTAGACGGAAATGCCGTCGGCCGTACCAACGTCGGCTGTCAGAACGCGGCTCCAGGTATGGCCGCTGTGGCTGATGATATCGCCCATCTGCAGGGTGTACTGAACTTCCGTTCCAACAATGCCGAGTATGGCGCGCATGGCTTCGTTCTCGTCGGCCTGATGCTCAAGCTCGCGAATCTCTGCTTCAAGCTTTGCAACTTCCTCGCGCAGACGGTCGTTTTCTTCGCGCAGGCTGTCGTTTTCACCGAGCCCAGAAAAGAGCCTGTGGGCAAAATCACCGATGGCGGTGGCAGATTTCTGAACGGGACGGATGAGCGCGCTGACCACATTGTGCACGGGACCTGAGCGGTTTTCAGAAAGGAGACTTGCTGCCGTGACGGCGGTCAAAAGCAGCGCAATAACAAGGATTGCAATAAAAAGCCGGCTTTTGAAAAGCTGACGCATGG
>JAZNAQ010000038.1:0-32068 GCA_045586595.1 Eubacteriales bacterium
AATTTCTATTTCAAAACTGCAAGGCATCTTAAAACTTTCATTTTTTGATACAGAGCAAACAAAAAACACGAGGTTATCCTGACGGATACTGAGTGTTTTTTGTGCGGCTATGTGCTAAAAATGGTGTTTTAAGACAATTTACCCCTAAGTTGCACCGCCGTAAGCCCGCCGTTTTTTGTATATTTCCGGCTCTGTCAGTACATAATTAACACAAGTAATGTTATGATACAGTAAGGACGGGTTTTATTTATGACGGTTCGGAGAATTATGAATTCTAACGTAGTTTATCTCACCCCCGACGACACTGCTGCACGCGCAGCACGGCTTCTTGAGCGGCACAACATAGGTATGCTTCCTGTCTGTTCAAAGGACGGAAGGCTTCGCGGAGTTGTTACAGACCGCGACATTGCAATACGCTGTGTTGCGCTTGACAACCAACCTGAAGAAACACGACTTCGTGAGATTATGACCCGCGGAGTTGTTACAGTCGCACCGGACGATGAGGTCACTGATGCGGCAACGATTATGGCAGCAGAGCAGGTGCGGCGACTTCCCGTAGTTGAAAACAACCGCGTTATAGGTATGCTCTCCCTTGCAGATATGGCACAACGCGGAAGCTTTCATACTGAGGTTTCTTCTGCACTTGCCGAAATTTCAACTCCGAAACACAGATTTAAAAGATAGTAAATATTTTTTTAAAAACTTCTCAGTCCGTAGGGCTTAGGAGTTTTTTCTTTTTTTGCTGAAATTCCTTTGACTGTAAGCATTAAAGATGTTATAATATTGTTGAATAAATATGTTCAATTTATTAAGATGTTAATCGGAGGCTCTTATGGTCGAGTTTGTCACCAAAGAAACACTTAAAGAATATGAAAATTTTATCTCCTCACATCCGAAGGGGCACTTCCTTCAGTCTTACGCATGGAGCAAGCAAAAGCCCGAATGGACATGGGAGGGAATGTTTGTTAGAGGAGACGACGGTTCAATACGTGGCGCAATGTCCGTGCTTATACGCCGCGCACCGTATATCCCCTACTGCATTATGTACGGTGCCCGTGCTCCGGTATGTGATGTCCACGACGAAGAAACCCTGCGTGAGCTTTTAGACGGCGCAAAGAAGCTCGCCGACAAATACCACGCATACTGTTTAAAGCTCGACCCTGATATTTCCGTTGAAGATACAGCGTTCCCTGAAATCATGGCGAAGCTTGGCTTTCGCCGTCGCGACACCGGAAAAAACTTCTCAGGTATTCAACCGAGGTTTGTATTCCGCTTAAATGTTGATGGGCGCGATGAAGAAGAGCTTATGTCGTCTTTCCATTCAAAGACCCGCTATAACATACGCGTTGCAGAGCGCAAGGGCGTCGAGGTTCGGCTCTGCGGGGTTGAAGCTGTAGGTGATTTCTCAGACATGATGCTCGAAACAGGAGTACGCGATGGTTTTGTCGTCCGCTCAAAAGAGTATTTCGAGAATATGCTAATAAACCTCGGTGACAACTGTCGTCTTTATATGGCATATTCAGGAGATACCCCCATTGCAGGAACGCTCGCAATCCACTACGGCGACAAGGTATGGTATCTCTATGGCGCGTCGTCTAACAAATACAGAAACTTCATGCCAAACTATCTGCTCCAGTGGAATATGATTCAGTGGGCAGTTGAGCTTGGTTGCAAAATATACGACTTCCGCGGTGTCTCAGGCGACCTTTCCGAAGACAACCCGCTCTATGGTCTCTACCGTTTCAAAAAAGGCTTTAACGGCGACCTTGTTGAGTTTACCGGAGAGTATGACTATATTTTCAATAAACCTGTCCACTTCATGATTGAAAAGGGCGAACTTGCCTTCCGCAAGCTTCGCAAACAGATATTTATGCTGAAGAACCGCAAATAGAGAGGCGGATACGTTTTATGAACTCATTTATCATTGAACGAGAAAAAATAGAAGCAAACGCACGCGAAATATTATCGCGTGCCGGTGACTCAACCGTTATCGCTGTTGTAAAAGGGCACGGCTACGGCTTCGGGATAAGCAACTATGTACCGCTTCTGCATGAGTGCGGTGTTCGTTTCTTTGCCGTGACAGATGTTTCCGATGCGCTTACAATAAAAAAGCTCGCGCTTGATGACACCGATATTCTTATGTTGCGTTCAACCGCACTGACCGATGAGCTTTCTGCACTTATTGACAATGATATTATCCTTACAATAGGAAGCAGCGAGGCTGCTGTTACCGCAAACGGAATTGCATCAGAAAAAGGCAAAAAGGCTCGCGCACATATAAAAATCGACACAGGCATGGGCAGATATGGTTTTGCCGTCAATGATATGGAGCAAATACAGTCTGCATTCACGCGTTTTGAGCATCTCTCCCCCTGTGGACTTTACACACACCTTACCTCAGCATTCAAAAGCCGCAAGGTTACAGAAAAGCAGATAGCCTCACTTCTTGCTGTCCGCGATGAACTTGAGAGCCGCGGTATAACGTGCGGCACCGTTCACTTCGCAAACTCAGCCTATCTCTTCAGATTCCGTGCTCCGCTTGGAGACGCAGTCCGGATAGGCTCAGCTTTCACGGGGCGCATTGCCTGCAAGGTACGCAAGAGCGGCCTTGCGCGCGTAGGTCATCTTGAGAGCAACATCTGTGAGCTGCACTGGCTTAGCCCCGGCTCAAGCATAGGCTATAGCGGTGCATACACTGCAAAAAAGGCAATCAAGACAGCGGTCATACCATTAGGCTACTCTGACGGGTTTCATGTCGAAAAAGCTCGTGACACATACCGACTGCGCGATGGATTATTTTACGCTCTGTCGGATATAAAACGTACACTCTCAAAGAAAACAGCTTATGTAAAAATCAATGGCCATCATGCACGAGTCCTCGGCCATATCGGCATGACGCACACAGTATGCGACGTTACAAATATCCCATGTGATATAGGCGACAAGGCGGAATTTGACGTAAACCCGATATATGTTTCAACAGACATTTACCGAGAATTTGTATAACCCCTTTCTTATTTTGACCGCACCCTTGTGTATGTCCGATGAATATATATGAAATATATACTGAACACGGGTCTCTTAACAAAAAAGTTTCCCGTTTCAAATAAAACACCGGGAGGTATGAACACATGAAAATGGTAATGGCAATCATCAACGCAGACGACGCCCATACAGTCGTTTCAAATCTCACAAAAGCAGGCTTTTCTGTAACTAAGCTTGCGACAACCGGCGGTTTTCTCAAAACCGGCAATACCACCATTCTCGTTGGTGTAAATGACGAAAAGCTTGATGAAGTTCTCACTATTATAAACAAACATTCACATAGCAGAAAGCAGCTTGTACCTGCTACTGCCGAGTTTGGAATCGGCATGGTTCCCACTGTTCCGATTGAGGTATCAGTTGGCGGCGCAACTATATTCGTCATGGATGTAGAGCGCTTTGAAAAAATCTAACCGATGAATTTTGAAGGTTTTTACGGGAACGAGCGCGCAAAAGGGTATTTAAACTTTGCTTTTGCGCGCCAGGCCCTTCCTCATGCACTTCTTATTACAGGTGAGCGTGGTATTGGAAAAAGAACGCTTGCCGATATTGTTGCGCGCGCGCTCGTCTGTACTGGCAGTGTTCCACCGTGCGGAGAATGTAGTTCTTGCCTTAAGGCTAAAAACAAGAGTCACCCCGACATAATATACCTCGGAGACAATGATAACACTGTAAAGGTTGACGACATCCGTACGCTTAAGCGCGATGCCTTGCTTCGCCCCAACGACAGTGAGCGCAAGGTTTATATAATAAACCACGCAGAAGCTATGACACACCAGGCTCAAGATGCTTTTTTAAAAATTTTGGAGGAGCCTCCGCTATTTACTTTTTTTATTATTCTATGCTATAATTTAAGTGATTTGTTGCCGACCATAATTTCGCGTACGGCACACATCACGCTCTCCCCACTCTCCGATGAGGACATGTTGCGTGTTATACACGAAAAACTCCCCGACATTTCGGATGATGAACAAGCAGAGCTTATAAAAACGAGTGGCGGTATCTGTTCTTTTCTGGCAGACGAGAAAAACCATGAATGTACAGATTTTGCAGCAAATATTGCAAATGCGCTTATCTCCTGCGATGAGTTCAACATTTTCCGTGCGTTTGCTGCCTTAGAAAAACGTGACCGTGACTTTGTTTCCTCTGTTTTGGACGAGCTAATAATCATAATTCGCGATTGTCTTGTTATATCTTCGGGCGCTAATAGTTCTCTTATATCGAGCGCAAAATCTGACGTTGCAAAGAATTTTGCAAATTCTTTTTCGACGAAGGATTGCTGTGATATAATCAAGCAACTTTCGCTTTCAAAGACTTCCTGCATACAAAACATAGGCGTTTCTCATATCACAGGCAGTCTTACCTGTAAACTTGCTGACATTGCCGCATCTGCGGCTTCGAAAGGATAGATTTTACTTTGAAAGAAATAATCGGTGTTCGTTTCCGCGACGGCGGAAAGGTATATTCGTTTGACCCTGAAAATTTAAACCCAAAGCAGGGCGACCGTATAGTTGTCGAAACAGCCCGCGGGCTTGAGTTGGGCGTAATAGCCAACGAACGTCACACCGTTGACGACTCGCAGATTGTTGCGCCTCTCCGCCGAGCGGTGAGAATGGCAACTCCGGCCGACATAAAAACTGCCGAAGAACTTCGAGAAAAAGAAGCGAAGGCAATCGATATATGTCAGGAAAAGATAGAAGCACACAAACTTGAGATGAAGGTGATAAATGCAGAATGCTCTTTTGACGGTTCAAAAATCATCTTCTACTTTACTGCAGACGGCAGAATAGATTTCAGAAATCTCGTAAAAGACCTTGCAGCCATTTTCAGAACAAGAATTGAGCTTCGCCAAATAGGAGTCCGCGATGAAGCTAAAATGCTCGGCGGACTTGGAATATGCGGCAGGCCGTTCTGTTGCGCGAGCTTTTTAGATGACTTCCAGCCTGTTTCTATCAAAATGGCAAAAGAGCAGAACCTGTCTCTTAATCAGGCAAAAATTTCCGGAACATGTGGAAGACTGATGTGCTGTCTTAAATACGAGCAGGAGGCTTATGAAGACCTCATCAAAACAACTCCCAGAGTTGGAGCAGAGGTTGATACGCCAGCAGGCCCGGGCACAGTTGCCGATGTAAGCCTTATTTCCGGCAAGCTCCGCGTCAAGCTTGACGATGCGCCCGACTTTGCACTAAAGACCTTTAATAAGTGTGATGTGTGCCCCAGAGGCGGAGAAAATTGCCCGCACAAGAGACCTCACAAAAAGCAAGAAAAAGCCCCCGCAAAAAATGCGGAGGCTCAGCAAAACACAGATAAACATTAATCAATAATATCTTCTTCTGCGACGGCGTTTCTTCTTGTTGTACTGTATGACATATATTATATACAATATAACCGCTATCACAAACGCTATTGCAACCACTAATGCTATCGGACTTTTCAGCAATCTTTTTATTTGATTTATAGTATAGGCTATAATAGAGCGCTTTACATCATCAGCTGCAACGAGCGGTAAGGTTATGTAGTCTCTGCCGTCATATCGGATAAGCACACTGCCTATCACATCGCCTTTTGCTATAGGTGCTTCAAGCGTGGTTTCAGCAGCGGGGATAAGCTCGACTTCATCGGCATTAAAATCTTTAGGCATAAGCACCGCATAGCTCTCAGGGGCATGAGCTACAACATAATCGCGGTCACGCGCCGACTCAACCTTAACCTCACACACCGGTTTAGAGGATGAAAGCAAGGTTGCCCGTCTGAAGTTTTCAAACCCCCACACAAGAAGGCGTTTTGACTCGACAAAATTGCCCTTCTTGCCCTCTTCATCGCGTTCTGCCCCGAGCACAACTGATATGAGCTCAGTCCCGTTATATTCGGCACTCGCCGCAAGGCAAAGACCTGCCGGCGTTGTGCTTCCGGTCTTGAGCCCATTTGCACGAGAGTATTTATACCCAAGCTCTTTATATCTCGATATGAGTGAGTTGGTTGTATAAAAGAAGCGTTCCTCTCCTATATTTGTTGCCGGAATAGTAGCTTTCTCCATCGCACAGATTTCGCGAAGACGACTGTGTTTTCTAACCTCAAGAGCTATCTTTGCAACATCTCTCGCGGTTGTGTAATGCTCCTCATCATGCAACCCGTTTGTATTTACAAAATGTGTCCCCGAAAGCCCTAGCTCTCCTGCTCTGCTGTTCATAAGCTCGACAAATGCAGGAACGGTGCCTGAGACACGCTCAGCCAGTATGTTTGCCGCCTCGTTTGCACTTGCAACAAGCAAACATATGAGCAGATTGTCAACCGACATCTTCTCCCCGGCTTTTATGCCCACAGTGCTGCCCGCTGCAGAAAGCCCTTCAAACGCGCTTTCGTTTGCAGTTACTACCTCGTTTAAATCAGGTATGTTTTCAACAACCAACAGTGCTGTCATAAGCTTTGTCAGACTTGCGGGATATTGCTTAGCATCAGCATTTTCACCATAAATCTCATGCCCGTCTGAGGCATCAATAAGTATCGACGCCTTTGAATTTACGTCCATACCTTCTATTGCACCCGCAAAACATGACAAAGCAACAATACACGCAAGCACGACCGAGACAAACCTTATCTTTTTCATGTCTAACCTCACTTTTTTTGCATTAACACTTTAAAATAATTATATCAGAAATTTTTAAATTTAACAATATAAGAGTGACATTATATTATGAAACTTCTAAAACACGAGAAAATACTTAGCTTAATAACTTTTTTATTTATCGTTTTCACAATTATTTTCTGCACTAACAACAAACCCAAACTCAACATTGCCGTACCTGCAGATACAAGTGCTGTTCCGTATCTCATTAATATAAATACTGCAGATTTCGAAGAGCTTAACGCGCTCGAAGGTATCGGCACCAAAACTGCAAACAAAATAGTTGAATACCGCAACCAGCACGGTGACTTTAAAAGCATTAATGAGCTGTGTAAGGTATCAGGAATCGGTAGCTTTACACTCGACAAAATTAAGGATTACATAAAAGTTTAACAGGGGGTTTTCTGAATGAGAATACTTGTAGTTGATGATGAGAAAATCATCGTTAAAGGGATCAAATTCAACCTCGAGAATGAGGGGTTTGATGTTGAAACCGCATACAATGGCGAAGACGCCCTTGAAATTATAAAAAACGTACATCTCGACCTCGTTATTCTTGACCTCATGATGCCAAAGCTCGACGGACTTGAAACCTGCAAACGCATCCGTGAGTTCTCCACTGTCCCAATAATCATGCTCACTGCAAAGAGCGAAGATACGGACAAGCTACTTGGCTTTGAGTACGGTGCCGACGATTATATTACCAAACCGTTCAACATACTTGAACTCAAATCAAGGGTTCGCGCAATACTCAGGCGTTCTGGCACATCATCATCAAACTTTAAAAACACTCGTCTCATAGCAGATTCTCTTATTATTGATACAGAACAACGAAATGCATATCTGGACGGAAGCCCCGTGCAGCTTACAGCAAAGGAGTTTGACTTAGTTGAGCTTATGATGAGAAATCCGGGCAGAGTGTATAGCCGCGACAACCTTCTAAACATCGTATGGGGATACGAGTATCCCGGCGACATGAGAACAGTAGATGTTCACATCAGACGCCTTCGCGAAAAACTCGAGGCTAACCCTGCTAAACCCGAGCTGATACTCACTAAATGGGGAGTTGGATACTATTTTAAAGCATAGTCTTAAAGCGAATATGAAATTTCGCGACAGTATTTCGTTCAAAATAATACTTCTCTGCTCAGTTGCCTCCCTCGCCATAATTCTACTTACAGGCAGCCTTATTTCATACAAAATCAAAACGGCAGCGGCAGCTGCAAAACTGGCAGAATTAGAAACAGCGGCGTCCGAATACTCGGCGTCGCTTTCGGCTTATGGTCTTGATTACGCACTTGATACCCCTGAAACCTTTTCAATGGTTAATCAGCGAATCATAGTAACAGATGCATCATTTCGTGTCATTTTTGACAGCTCTGATATCGAAAATTCAGAAGGTAAAACACTTTATCTGCCGGAAGTAGTCCAGGCACTTAAGGGCAACGAACACTTCAGCTTTGATTCTTCAAAATCGCCGGTCGAGAGCTCAGCATCGTCACCTATTATTTCTGATGGGAGAATAGTCGGAGCCGTATGTATTTACGATACAGACCCAAGCCTCTCCCACATTCTCACCGAGCTCAACAGCACATTAATTGTATTTAGCATTATCATCATAACACTTCTATTTACAGTAGCATTTATTACTGTTTCACTTCTCATATCACGCATTTCCAACATCATAAAATCTGTAGGCAAAACAACTGACGAGGATAACATCGCCAAAATTCCCGTAGAATACAACGACGAAATGTCACCAATTATACATGAGTTTAACAACATTTACGAGCGTCTTAATTATGTGCAGCAAATGCGCCAGGCGTTTGTCTCAGATGCGTCACATGAGCTTCGCACCCCTCTTGCGGCCATACGGCTTCTGTGTGAATCAATAACACATACAAACAATGTTGATACCGATACTGTGCGCGAGTTTATGGAGGATATAATCCTCGAGGTTGACCGCATGTCTCATACTGCAGAAAAGCTCCTGGTTCTGTCAAAGCTTGACAACGGCAACCGCACAGCTTTTGCTCCTATATCACTATCAAATATTGTACATAAAATGATAACCGCCTTTGAACCGATTGCGACCGACAAAGGCGTTAACATTGAGAGCTATATTGAAGAAGACTGTTCAATCCTCGGGGATATGGAGGGCGCAAACCAAATAATCGGAAATCTTATAGATAACGCAATAAAATATAACAATGTTGGAGGAACTCTCCGCATATATCTTTTCAGTAAAGGAAGGCATTGTACCTTTATAACCGATGATACAGGCATCGGCATAGCTCCCGAATATCGCGAACATGTTTTTGAGCGATTTTACCGTGTAGACAAATCGCGCGAGCATGATGGCAGGGGCGGCAGCGGGCTCGGGCTTGCTATAGTAAAACGAAATGTAGAAGGTTTTGGCGGAACCATAACAATTTCAGACTCTGTAAACGGAGGAACAAGGTTCACGGTAGTTTTCCCGAGTCTTTTGTCTGATGAGGAGGCGCAACGGATATGAAGAAGATGTTGCTTTTATTATTATCGATGCTTGTATTAACATCATGCTCCCCTTCTGGCACAAACAACAGTGAAGTCTGCACGCTCTATTATTTTGAAAATGATGATAAAAACTCGCTTATCTCTGTAACGGAACGGCTCGAAGCAGCCTCGCCCGAGCAAGCAGTTTATGACATTTTTACTATGCTCACAAAACCCGAAAACAAAAAGTATGCTCCTGCAATCTCTGAAAAAGTTAAGCTCATTAATGCCTCGGTTTCAAACGGAGTATGCAACATCACACTCTCTTATCATTATATAAATCTGCCTGTTTCTTCAAAGATAGCGATGGATGCATGCCTTACCAACACGCTTTGCAGCCTTTCATATATAGACCGTGTAATTATATCTTGCGAAGGTATTTCATACGCATACACCTCATCTGACTTTATAACCGATACACCGCGTACATATTACGACACACATACTGTAAACCTCTACTTTGCAAACGAAAGCTTTGACGGGCTTTACGGAGTTTCAGAAAGCATTTCTATCCCTCCCGGCACAACACTTGAAAAGGTTGCTGTATCTCGGCTGTTGAGTGGGCCCGCTTCTGATAGTCTGCAAAGTGCTATCCCCCACGGCACACAGCTTAATGACATATATGTTTCTGAAGGGGTTTGCGTGATTGACTTATCGGCCGAGTTTGTTTCTAATGCCATACACGACGCTACCCACGAAGAAATGACGCTGTACTCTATTGTAAACACGGTAACTGAATTACCGATGATTAACAGTGTAAAATTCCTTATCGACGGGAATCAGGGCTCAGGCTATATATATTTTGATATTTCAAAGACATTAACTAACAGAGCTGATATTATCAAAAAATAAGTTACATCAAACACCCCCTTTTTAACACTTATGTGTCAAAAAGGGGGGGGGATGAAACAAATTTTATTTTTTTACATTTGGAACAATTTTTAAATTACAGTTTAATGCCGATACGACCTTCAGGAGCGTATCAAGCTGAGGTATCGTCCTCTTGCTCTCAAGGCGCGATATTGCAGGCTGTGCAAGCTCTGCCATTTCAGCAAGTTCAAGCTGAGTAATCCCCATTTTCTTTCTCTGTTCTATCAAATCGTCAATTATATTCTCAAAATTCGTTGTCATAATGTTTTCCTCCGTTAAAAGCTCTCTATCTCTAGTATAAACTTTTTATAATAACAATATATTACATTTCTCCTACTGGAGTATTTTACAACATGAATTAATATTTTGTCAATAACTATTTTGCATATTAAGAGGGGTGTTTTGGTGAAAAACATATATCTATTTGACGTTTCACCGCTTTCCGATATTTATACTTTCAATAAGTACTACAATAGCTGCCCGCAATACCGAAAAGATAAAATAGATGCATTAAAAAAACACACTGACCGCATGTTGTCTTTGGGAGCTGAAATTCTTCTATCGTTTGGCATGGCTGACCTCGGTATATATGAGTACAATATACTGACATCAGAAACAGGAAAGCCATATGCGCAAAACCTCAATATACAATTCAATCTGTCACACTCCGGAAAATATGCTGCAGCCGCATTCTCCGACGCAGCTATAGGTATTGATATAGAAATACCAAGAAACATTAACCCAAGGCTTGCAAAACGATATTTTTCAGAAGCAGAGTTCAAACATCTTCAGTCTACTGATAATCCTGAGCTTGAATTCTTAAAAATATGGACAAGAAAAGAAAGTCTCCTTAAAGCATCAGGTATCGGTATCTCAACAAAATTATCCGAAATCTGTGTTCTTGATGATATCGTTAAATTCAAAGATACAGAGTATACCATTACAACTTGCGCAGAAGATGATTATGTAGTGTCTATTGCATATGCGGGCAAGAACGAAAAGATTTCCCTTGAGCATATTATTGTTACTTAACAGCAGAAGTCAAAAAGTATTAGCAGCTTGGTACATTGTCTGAATCTAAATATACCGTAAAAAGCCAAAGCCGTCGTTTAAGGTATCAAACTCACCTCAAACGACGGCTTTTAATAGAATAGCGGTGTTCTACTCCATAGATTTTATTATATATGCCGCAATAATCTTTGCATACTCTACAAGTTTTTCGCACTCAATATATTCATCCGGCTGATGAGCCCCGCCATAGGCATCAAAATCTCGGCCTATACCGAAACCAAAGGCCTCTTTTGAGCCATATTTAAGTATGACCGACAAATCAGATAAGCATGATGCACATGGCTTAAGCTCTCGCCCACTCACTGCAAGCGCGGCTTCCTGCATATCGCGTATCGAGGCATTATCAGGCTCTGTATTAGCATAATGGAAGAAGCGTGTTTTAGGAGCAAATCCATCGCCGACAATACCCATTGGCGCCAATTTCTCTGCAATAGTCTTTTCTAACTCAGAAAGCTCAGCGAAAATTTCTTCCTTCGTCTTGTCGGTGTAAGTAACAAACCAAAGCTCTCCAACGCCTAAATCAGCGCCGCCGTCTCCGGCCTTCACCTCCATATATCTGAAGGATGTTCCGGGGATAATTGTCCCTTTGTAGAACCTATTTTCAGAAAGTTCTTCTTCCCTTCGCTTTGCAAACTTCTCAAGCTCTTCCATAACAATAGGTATAGCCTTTGCCGCTACGCCTGCGCTGTCTACCGGTTTTTCTGTATGATAGCGGTATTTTGCTTCCATGCCTCCGGATGCACAATGCCATATATCAAAGTTTTTGCAATCCATATTAACTATACGGTCGCACGGGTAGCGAAGCACCGATGCAAGTGCGCCGTTTGAGCCTCCACGCTCTTCATCACAGTATGCCGTAAAAAGTACATTCTGTTTCGGAGCAAACCCCTGCTCTTTTAAGAGCTTTATTAAAAACAAAGCGGTTGCAAGGGCATATTTATCATCGCATGCGCCTCTGCCCCAAATCTTGCCGTCGCGAATCTCGCCCGCGAGCGGGTCAAAACTCCACATAGCGGTGTCGCCTATCCTTACGGTGTCGGAATGCCCCATCAGCATAAGTGCGTCTGTGTCGTTTTTTCCTTTCCAGCGTGCGGTTACATTATATCTGTTTTCAAGCCCGCGCCCGCCGAGATGGTCCGGGTGTTTTTCAAACCCTTCAAGGTCAAGTGGCGAATACATATCTGTTTCAAGTCCAAGCTTTTCACAGACATCTTTTATATACTCTGCACACTCGCGCTCGTTGCCATATGTTTCAAAGTTCTCCGAATTTATACGAATCAAGTTGCAAAGAAGCTCATAAAGCTCATCTTTGCGTTCATCTATAAGAGTGCAAACGCTTTTTATGTCCATATTGTTATCTCCTTATTTCATACCACTATCACATAGCGTGCAGTCAATGTTTTTTACACATGTGATGCATAATATAATAAGTATAGCATTTTCAGCAGTTAAAAGCAAGCAGATTTATAATCTGCTTGCTTTTTCACTTTACTTAGGACTTCTTAGAGTGGTTAAATCTGTGCCAGCCGCCGAGGACCTCTGGGTCGCCCTTGTCGTCTGCAAGAAGCTCTTTGTAGTTTTCGCAAACCTTCTTTACAGCATTTATATACTGGTCGATTATCTCCGGTCTATAGTGCTTAAACCACTTAAAGAAGAGCGCTCTCTTGTTGATAATGTCAGAAACCGGGAGGTCTTTGTCCATCTCACGGATGTCTGTGCTTGTGAATCTGATACGGGTCGGCTTGCCGTCATGGTACACGTCTGCCGTCTGGTGTATCGGATGTGTGTGAAGCGGACGGTTAATGCCCGGATTTACATCAACGCCCTCTGCTCTCAGTGCCTCGCAGAAGCGTGAGATTGAAAGCCCATCAAGCTCATCAGGATTATAGCGAATTACAGGTACATACCAGCCTGCCATTGTTGATCCGTCACTCTCATCTACATGAATGAGTTTAATTCCTTTAAGTCCCTTTATTCCCTCTTCAAAATACTTTACAGCCTTATTGATTTCTGCGCAGCGCTCGTCATAGTGGCGAAGCTGTACTCTGCCCATTGCCGCAGAAAGCTGATGCATTCTGTGCTTGTAGCCGCCGAGCGGAAGCCCTGCAAACGGTCTTAAATACTCAGTCTCAATGTTCGCTGTGTTGAAACGCTCATATGAGCCGAATGCAACTGCGCGCTCGTATATCTCGATGTCATCCGTCCAGAGGATACCTGCCTCGCCTATCGCAAACGATTTACCCGACATGAGAGATGCCGCACCGACATCACCGATTGTTCCGAGACTTCTGCCCTTGTACTTACCGCCCTGTGCGTGCGATACGTCCTCAACAACCTTAAGGTTATGCTTCTTTGCGATTTCCATAATCGGGTCCATATCAGCCGGGTGTGCACAATAGTGAACAACCATTATAGCCTTTGTTCTGTCTGTTATCTTCTCCTCAATCTTCTTCGGGTCGATACAGAGAGTGTTCGGGTCTACGTCTGCAAAGGCAATACTTGCGCCGAGCGCATATGCGCTTGTGCAGCTTGCCCAGTATGTAATGCTCGGGCAGATGATTTCATCGCCATGACCAAGACCTATAGCGTACATTGCTGCGTGAAGTGCAGCTGTACCGTTGTTTGTGCCAAGAGCATACTTTGCTCCGACCCATGCGCAGAACTCCTTTTCAAATTCCTTTGTTACGTCTGTTCCGCTCATGCCGCCCTTGTTGAGTACCTCAAGCACTGCTTCGCGGTCTTCATCCGTTACAACCGGCCACTTAAAAAGGTCAGAGCCGTCGTTCTTGCCTGTACCGACATATGTTACTGCCGGCTCTCCCCCGAATATTGCGAGTTTTGACATTTCCTTTTCCTCCTGTTGGTTACTTGTTTAAATTTCTATAATACTGTGCTGTTTTTTTGATTGCTTTTATCGTATCTTCAAGGTCCTGCTTATTATAAAACTCTGTGATATGGAGCTTTATGCAGGTATCGAGTATTTCTTCTGCGACAGGGCAGTCGCCGTCCTTATACTCGTAGTTGCCATCAAGCGGATACTGAGAATTTCCGGGGTATATGGTCTTATTTTTAAACATATCGTACTGGTATACACATGATGGAAGATACCCAGCATATGCATTTATACCCTCTGCCCTCAACGCCTTTGCAAACTCCTCGTTATCAGCACCGAGTTCTTCCTTGTTTACACGAAGCAGATAGAACCACCACGAACTTTTGCAACCGTCTGTTATCTTATGCGTGCAAATTCCGGGAATCCCCTCAATCTCACGATTAAGCTCTTCGCAGAAAGCATTGCGCCTTGCGCATATATCCTCTACCTTATCAAGCTGAGCGATTGCAACAGCAGCCGTAAGCTCGTTCATTCGGTAGTTGGGAGCAAGATTTGTAACATTCTTTGCAACATCTGTACCGAAGCGGTTATAGTTCTTGTCTGCAAACATAACCGCATTGTGATAGAGCTCTTCGTTGTCAGTTATAATCATACCGCCATCGCCTGCCGAAATGTGCTTGAAGTCATTAAGACTGAAGCAACCGATGTCGCCGAAGGTGCCGACATACTTTCCCTTATACTCACAGCAGTAAGCCTGCGCGCAGTCTTCAATAACATAGATATTATGCTTCTTTGCAATCTCTACTATCTTATCAACCTCTGCTGCATTACCTGCAAGGTGAACAACGATAATTGCCTTCGTCTTATCTGTAATTTTAGCCTCAACCGACTCAGGTGTCATATTGTATGTATGCGGGTCAAGGTCTGCAAATACAGGAATTGCGTTTTGATAAAGGATACCGATAACGCTTCCCATATCGGTAATCGGCGCGGTTATAACCTCATCACCACATCCGATTCCGCAGGCTCCGAGTGCCACATGAATTGCCGCTGTACCTGAGCTTGATGCAGCACAGTACTTTGCTCCATACATGTCTGCAAACTTTGCGCAGAATCGCTTTGTCATCTTGCCCTTCCAGTAGAACAGCGTGTTCTGCTCAAGTGCCTCAGTGACAAGAGCTATCTCCTCTGCCCCAAACCTCTTTCCTGTTCCGTACGGAGTTGTCTTTGTCTTTTCTCCGCCATAGAGTGCTATCTTTTCCATCTTTGTCTGCCTTTCTTAATCCCGCAACGAAGTGGGCCTTCTCACGGAAAAATGTAATAAACTGTTCTGATGTGTATTTAGGTTTGTGAAGGGCAACCGCCGAAAATTTTCGGCGGTTGCTTTGCAATACACAGAGTAAGAAAAACTTTAAAACACTCTGATGCGCAAACACTTCACCAAATATACAATTTTACTTTATTCTGTCATAAGCTGACTTGTATGTAGCAAGGAGGTCTTCAACACCCATTTCTTTAAGCTCTTCACGGAATGCGTCAAACTTCGAAAGCGGCTCATGGCCAAGAACAAACTTAGCAAACATCTCGTCTGTTCGTGTATAGCATGCTGCACGCACCTCGTCTATAACTCTCTGCTCCTCATTGTTATATCCAAGCCAGAGTGTCGGATATGTGTAAGGAAGTGTGTGCTCTAAACGAAGCTCGCGGCGCTCTTTAATTTCTTCTGACTCAAATGCGAGTGCCGCCTCGGGGTCAAAGCGTGTATATGTTCCGTATGTCTTAATACCGAACAGTGTGCTCGCCTGCGACTTATATTCGTCGGTGATGTACTGCTTCTTACCGTCTACTACCTCGTAAGTTTCGCCCTCTTTACCCCAAGAAACAAGACCTACAGCCTCATCGGAATACATCCAGTCAAGAAGCTTCATTGCATTTGCAATACCTGTCTTGTCGCCGGTGTTCGGAAGTACAACGCCTACTGTTGAAACAGTTCTGTTCTCCATCATCGGAACACCCTGCTCCGTGAGTACAGGCGGTGCCATTATATTGAGCTTAAATTCAGGGTAGTTTTTAGCTGCCATAGTCTTAAAGAAGTCTATTCTTGTTGTGAAGTTCGGGGAGATGAAGCTGCGGTTTGTAGCCATAAGCTCTTCCCAACTGCTGTAGCTCAATGTCATGAGGTTCGGAGGCATAAGGCCCTCGTCCATCATCTTTTTGTGGAACTCAATTACCTCGAGAGCTACATCGTCATACATACCCCAGTGCCACTCATCATTTTCAAAATCATAGTACTCGTATGCTGACCACCACTTCTTAAATGATGAACCGTATGCATTGATAAAGCTTAATTTGCCGCCGCCGAAAGAAAGCGGATATGAGTCGGGATAGAGAGCCTTGAGCTCTTTACATACAGCGTAGAGCTCATCAAAATTTGTCGGAACCTTAAGGTTGTGCTTCTCAAAAATATCCTGGCGGTAGAGCCATGCACGACCGCCGATTTCCTCTTCGCCTGTAGACGGAGAGTAATATACCTTGCCGTCAGCAGCCATTCTTGTAACTATAGAGTGCTGATACTGCTGCTCTGTGAGTGAATCCTTCCACTTCTTATAGTTGGGCATATCGTCCTCAATATCATCAAAGGAGATAAGTGCACCCTGTGCAGCGTATTTATCTGTATCTGTCTTCCAGTTAAATGCAACTATATCCGTCAAAGTATCAGGTGCTGCAAACATGAGTGATACCTTTGTAAGATAATCTGTCGGGATCGCGTGAATATCGAGTTTAAGGCCTGTTGCCTCCTCGATATAATCCCAAACCTTCCAATTCTCATCAAACGGTGAGTTGGCTGACGAAATGAGGGTCATTGAAACCTCATTGTCCTCAAGCTGCGTGTCGTTGCCATTACATGCACAGAGTGCAAGCATCATAATGCCTGCAAGCAGTAATGCCGTAATACGTTTTTTCATTACTTTTCTCTCCTTTTTATTTATTTGTAAAGTCGAGTATTCTCTTAAGAAGTACTGCGACTTCAGCACGGGTTGTGTATGCTCTCGGGTCAATGTAGCCGTTCTTGCCGTTTACAAGGCCGTTGGATATAAGTGCCTTTACTGCATCGAGTGCATATTCATCCACCTTGTCAAGGTCAGGTGCATCTACCTCGCCTGCCTCAAGCTCTATACCAAGAGCCTTGAGTGCGCGGTAGGTCATAAGCATCATATCCTGACGCATGATATTCTTACGCGGTGCAAACATATTGTTGCCGATACCGCCGACTATGCCTGTATTTCTTGCTACTGCAAGCTCGTGAGCAAAGTAGTCGGTTGCCTTTACATCATCAAAGTTCTCGGTGTTATCGCTTGTCTGATTAAATGCTCTGACAAGGAGTATAGCAAAGTCTGCTCGCGTTATGTTGTTTGCGGGTGAATATTCGTTCTCACTCGTACCTTTGATTATCCCTGCATCGGCAAGGCTGTTTATAGCATCTGCCGCCCAGGCGTAGTTACCAAGGTCGATGAAGCGGGTATTACCGTCTTCGCCGGAGGTGCCATCTTCTGTGCCCACGTCTTCTCCATCTCCGGTCTCGTTGCCAGTATCATCCTCACCTTCATCGGGAAGCGGAGCGCCGCCACCGCCACCGCCGCCTCCGCCGGAGCCCTCGTCATCATCGCCTGACGTGTCGCCGCCGGTTGTTGCACCGTATACAGTGATTGTAAAGTACATAGTGCTCGTTCTGCCAAGAGAATCTGTTGCATCAATCGCAACAAGGTTTTCGCCTATCTGGCTCGAATCGGGTTTCCATGTAAATGTTCCGGTTGCCACATTAAAGCTTGCGCCACGCGGGAGTGTACGTTGCTTATAGGTTATACTTGTATCACCCGGCTCTTCAACCTGGCTTTTTGCCTTGATTACTGCCTTAACCGAATTACCTGCTGTCGCTGTGGCATCATAAGAAGCCTTCTCAAATTCGGGAGCATTATTGTCTTCATAAGACATCGGGATTGTAAACCTTGTCCCCTCATTCAGATAATAGTTATACGTATCATCCTCATAACTGTCGTATGAATCAACAAGCGTTACATGTCCGAAATTGATAGTTGCTGTCCTTCCGTCCTCAGCAATCTCAGCATCTTTTATTATGTACGCCTCATTGCCGGGGGCTGTGGTCTCACCAACGAGCATACGTCCCGAAAGACTTGTGTCGTCTTCCTTGAGCTTTGCAATCAGTTCTTGGCTAATCGGCTCATCAAACGTTACTTCTATCTTATTAACAAGAGAGAGTCCCTCTGTATGCCAATCGACTGTTCCTGTTATAGCATCGGTATAGTTCGTCGGGTCATCGCCGATAACTGTTCCATCGTGGAGATAGCTGTAGACCTTCTCTAATCTTCCGTCAACCGGCTTGACCGTCCATACACCTGCAAAGCCCTTGAAGCTGAAGCTGTAGCCCACAGTAGCTGTGCCTGCAGTATTATCTGTTACCGTATAGAGAATATCGTTTCTTGTTGAGTACATGACATAATCAACTCTGCCATCAAAAAGCTCAACTCTTACTGCTGCCGCCTTGTCTGTGCCGAGGTCTTCGCCATTTACCGGCACCATCTCAATGCGGTCAATACTCTTTATATACGGTGTCTTGTTGTACGGCTCAAATACGGTTGTATAGAGAGTATCGAGCTTCTCGTTGTTTTGAGCCTTGCGACGGATAAGCATATACTCAATTCTGTTTATAACCTTATCCCAGTTATCACGGCGTGACGGAACACTCTGTGCAAGCGTTACCTCATCGGCTGTCCAGTCGTTTGCCGTGGTGACCTTGAGGTGAACGTCCATAAGGCTGCTATTATTGCGCGATATTCTCTGCAAATCCGTTATTTTATAGTCAACAGAGAAGTTCTGGTCGGGGTCATTGTCCTTACGGATTTTCTCAAGCCATGTATAGCCCGAGGGGTACTCAAGCGGAACATTCGCGTTACCGGAGTTTGTCCACGGGTCGTCGCCAAACGGAACATTAGCACCGGCGTATGTGCCTTTATACGGGGTGTTTTCTGTACCGTCTTCGGTCTGGTGCGTAATGCTGTCAAGCCCTGTTGTTGCAGTTACTTCATTGCTTGAAGCATGGAATGAATAGATGTGGTCCTCACCGCCGAGTACCTTAAAGAAGTCTACGCCGTAGGAGATTTCGTCGTCGTAGTCTATCATAAGCACTGTTCTGCGGTAGTCGTCTGCCGTCTGATACGTTGCGCTTCCGTCAACATCCATAAGCCTTACTCGCGTATCCTTGTTGTCAAAGTGCAGCGGTTTTGCGGGGTCTTCCGGCTTAATTGAGCTTGTTTCGTTTATAACAACCGCGTTGTGAGAAAGCGTGGGTCTGTTCCACTGGTGACGGCTCGGGTAATGGCCCGTTCTCTCCGGATATCCGTTATCTGATGAAATAGATATTCCGTATGCGTCAATACCGAGGTTCAGCATATCATAGTGCATGTGCGACAAGCCACCGCCGAAGTACATCCAGAAATCGCGTGTCGTATCCTTAATCGAGCTTACGCCGACCGCCTTTTTATACAGCGCGCCTCCGCGGAGCGAAGCAAAGCCGTAGCCTGTCATCATTGAGCTTCTGTCATAGTCACGCTCGCCGTAGGTTTCGATTTCCTCCGCGAGGTCGTCATAGAGGTCCTCGGGATTTTCGGTGAAGATGTCATAATGCAGGTCTTCAAGCTCGAAGTTCTTTCCGTTGACCGCGATTTCATACAGAAGCTGTGCAAGCCCTGTTCTTGCTTCTCTGTAACCGTCTATTCTCTCCTCAAGCTCTGCTTTCTTGGCTTCACTGACTGTCAAAAGCTCTTTTTCAAGCTCCTCTGTATATATCGTCGCCTGCCTGTATGCCTCAGCTATAATGTTTATGTCCGACGGCATAACGCGGTATGAGCCCATTATACCCTGGTCACCTATCGACTGCGTTCCGCGGTGAAGGTCCATCATATCGTTATAGCAGAGAAGCATTGTTAAATACTTCGGGTTTCTCCAGAGGTTTTCCTTTTCGGTAATCTCTCCCTCGTATAAGCCGAGCGCCGTTGCTACTAACAGCGTATCCTCAACCCAGCCGTAGTTATACGATGACGAGGACTCTGTTCCCTGACCGTCACGCGAGACCTGGTTTACGATTTTGTAGAGAAGCTCGCCGCCCGAGTTAAAGGTCTTGCCCGCATCTGAAGAGTTTACCTGACTCTCTTTAAATAGCCAGTCAATCATTTCACGCGTATAAGGCTCGCGGTCATATACAAGAGCCGCTCTTGCCACAGCCGCCTGATGCATACCGAAGTTTCCGTTAACGTCATGCGACAAAGCTGCATTGTATATCTCACAGAGAAGGTCTTTTTCTATATTATCTCGTATGTTTTTGTTTGAGTTTTTAGGAAGTCTATCCTTTCCCCTTGCCTCCTGGAGGTGTACGGGGTACTCTCTAATACCGGGATACTGCTCCTCTTTCTCTTCAAGGAAGCGCTGTACCTCAGGGTTATCATACATCGGCCAGAAGGCGTCATAAGCAATCGAGAACGTTATTGCAAAGTTCGCATCCCAGATATCGTTTGAAATTTTACCTGTATCGAACCCGCTTGATGAAAATGCATATCTGAGCGTACTCCAGTTCTTGGTCTCTCCGTTGCTGTCAACCCACTCGTTTGCGCTGTACTCGGGGTAGAGGTCTGCAAGGCGGTCAACCAGAACAGCGCCGACACGACCGTACTTCGGGTCATCTGTGTAGATATACGCAAGACTAAGCGCCTCAAGCGCGTTGAAAATCTCATTTGCGCCGCCCCACCAGAAGCCGCAGTGGTTATAGAGCGCTATAAACAGCCATTTATCCGACACGGTGGCTCCCGGCTTCCATGCATTGCAGGTAGCATAGCCGTAGCCGTCGTCTACGCACCAAATCATTCCGCCCGTAACGTCGCCGTAGCCGCCGTGAAGCACACAGTCGTCGCCGTATACCTTCTTGCGGAACGGGTCAACCTCATCGTCATATACATCGGGGAATGACTCGTTTTTAAGATAACCCTGTCCGTAGCCGTAGTACTTATACCAGTTTGTAAGCTTTTCGCCGTGCGTCGAGAAGAATGCAGTTACTCCTGTCGGATCCACCATCTCGGGCTTTTCACAGTCACACTCATAGTCGCGGTTTGTGTCAAATTCCTCCGCGTGGTAAATCATGTTGTGGTGGCGCTTCAGCGCAAGGTTTCGGTCAAACACGCCGTCATTTCCGAGGCCGAGCTCATAGAAGCTTCCGAAGTCGTTTGACGGGAAGGTTGCGCCGCACTCGGGGCATTCAACCTTCCACGGCTTTCTAATGGGGTCGATTATCCACGGGTATCCGCTCTGTGCAACCTGTTCTCCGCACCGGCGGCAGACATAGGTTGTGATTTCGTCCTTGAGGCTGCTTATCTGGATTGAGCGCGGGAGACCCTCGCCGACGAGCATACTCCACATGCCCTCCATACCGAGGCTTACATATTTCTCAGCATTGGCGACGGCAGCATCCTTTTCCTTCTTCGCCCAGTCGTATTTTCTGACATTTTCGCGCGCAATTCTAACACGCTCATCCGTGTAGAAGGTGCGCCCCGCCTTACCGTGTGTAACGGTAAGTGTTGCCTCAGCGTTATAAGGCTTTCCGTTAATAACGGCAACGAGCGAAACTATATATACGCCCTCCTCGGCGTCGCTGTTTATCGATGCCGAGAGCGTGCCGTCTGCGTTTTCCGTAAAGCTTACGTTAGTCTGCTCTGTATCATATGTCCAGTCAACGCTGTCCCAATTTACATCGCCTTGGTAATCTCCTCCGCTGAGGTTTATTGCCTTTTTATTAAATGTAACCTGTTCTCTGTAATCCGGGCGCATAACAAAGCTTGATGCTGTTATCTCAACGCCCGAAAGCTCAGCATAGTCATTGACAACAACCGGAACCTCACAAGACCAGGTCGTGCCGAAGCTCTCGCCCGTGTTGTCCGCTACAGTCATTTTTACACGCGCTGTTCCCACGTCCTTTGCAGTGACCGTTCCGTCATCTGCAAGGTCGATATATTCGCCGCCGTCGATAAGCTCAAATGCGAGCGCATAATCCTGCGGTGCACCCTCAAAAGATTTCATAAGCTCATGAGAAACGCCGTTTTCAAACAAGAGCGATGCAGAAAGCTTAAGGCTATCGCCCTTGCCGACCTCATAGCTCTCCTGTGAAGGGACAAGCTTATCTATCGCGGGTACGCTCTCCTGCGCAAAGAACGCGATTGAGCTGTAGGGCTGCCCGTAATATGTGTTATTTACATCTACCATCTCACCCGTGTTGGGGTTATAAACCTTCATGTAGTTCGGCTGACAGTCAAAGGTAAGTGTGTGTGTACCCTCCTTGAGATAGAAGGTTCTGAAGGTCTCAGGCAGAATATTATTCGAGGTTCCGTTTTTATAGAAGCAGAAGTCGCCGGCATATATGCCGTCTAAATATATGTCTACATCCTCGGCTGCTTTTACGCCGTTTCCTTTACCGGCAACGGCGATGGAATAATAGCCCGAGCGCGGGATTTTAACCTCTATAACGCCCTTGCCTGCCTTTCTCGGAATAACAGTCAAGCCGCTAAGATTGAGAGTAGTAGTTCCCTTGCTTGTCATATCCCACGAAACGAATCTCCAGCCGTGCTCCTCAAGGGTTGCGTCAGCTACGTTTGTTATCGGCTGATTCGTGAAGTCGATAATAACGTGCTTGTCGTTGTCCGTATTTACAACTGTTATATCAACATCGTCAGTTAGATTGCCGTCTGTTGCCGTAATAGTAAGCTTTGCAGAAAGCTCGCTAAGTCCGCCCGTGGTAGGTGCGGTAAAATACCACACTCCATCGTTTTCTGACAGACAGTTTCCATTCTCTTCTCCGTTTATTTCGCATGTAACATTAACAGCGGGGGCTTCATCAAACTCCGTGAGTACAATGCCTGATTTGTTTTTGAACACAATGTTTACGCGGCGTGTTGCATATGAAGGAATCTCGTTACCGCCTTCAAGCGAGGCCTCAACGGTTTCGATTGTTCCGTCGGCAACACCAAGCTGTACCGTACCTAAAGCCAAAAGCTCCTCGCCCGGAATCTGTGCCTTTGCCCTGATTGTTGCAGTACCTTCCTTAAGACCTATTACGACTCCGTTTTCATCAATCAATACGAGGTCTTCGTCATCGGTTGAGTATGTAACCTGAACATTGTTCAGAACATTTCCGTCTTTGTCCTTCACAACACTTGTAAGAGTTGCTTTATTCCCCGTAAAAATCTGTGGCTTAGAAGAAGAAAGCTCGATTTTCGGCGCCGGCGCAGTAAGGGTCAGTGAAGCCGGTGTCATCCCGGCGGCGGTGCCGGCTGTAGCCTTAAACAATACTACGTTATCGCCTGCAGTAAGCGGCATCTTTACTCCGCTAATGATGTCCCCCACCGCACCGAGGTTTTCATTGAAGGCTACGCCGCCTACCTTGGCAGTCTCGGGGATGCCCAGAGCTTCAAAGCCTGGCGCACCTTCACGGACACCTCCAACTACAGTACCGTAAATTTCTGTATTGCCTTCGGCAAGCTTTGCCTTAAGGTCGTCTGTCAAAGGGGCAATATACAGGTCTGCGCCGGCAGAAAATGTCTTTTTCTTAAAGCCGGCAGCGGACACGGTATATGTACCGCTCTGCGGAACCTTTATCTTAAAGGCTAACCACTCACCTGCGTTAGCGTTAGCCGAGCGGGTGAAGCGTCCATCAGTATAAGCAAAACCATAAGCTTCGTCAATCGCTTTGCGGGCAGTCGTACCGAGGTATGCCCAGTTTGCGCCCGTATCGGCAGGGCTTGCAGGGTATTCTTTATAAGCTCTGTCAAATGTACCGTCGTACGCTTGATGGACAACCTGGCCTGTTGAACGTACACCGTCAACAACGAACTTATACGTTATAACTTTGTCTATAACAGAAATCTCTGTGGTACCCGTTACTGTCTTGCCTTCAACGGTTGCTGTCGCAGTAACCTTCGCAGTACCCTTTGCAAAGCCTGTTACAACTCCGGTTTCTTCATCAACCGATACAAGGTTTTTGTCATCGGTTGAATATGTAACCTGAACATTGTTCAGAACAGTTCCGTCCGCGTCCTTCACAACGCTTGTGAGCGTTGTAGTCCCACCAATCGAAATATCTGTCTTGCCTGCAGAAACCGTGACTGTCGGCTTAGGTGGAACCTTCGGTGTAAGGGTAAGCCCTCCTATGCACATGCGGGTGCTGTCCTTGCTTCCCTTATTGTGCATAACAAGGAGATAGTCTCCCGCCGCCTCTGCAACAAGAGTATTCGTGAGCTTTGTTGCCTCCGTTTTTGTTAGGTCTACATTCCCCTTTAAATAATCTGACGGAATACCGAGCTCAGAGAACTTCTTCGCACCCGTTCTTACAACATTGCTTTTGGTGTTGATGGCCGCATTGGTGTACGGATTTGTGCCGGAAGCCATCGTCGTCTCGGTTCCTCTGGCGCTCGTGAAATAGTCCTTATTCAATATATCGGTCGTCTTGCCGAGGTATATATCCACGTCTTTAGACGCTGCAGCGTTGCCTCCGACCAGCGACAAATCATAGGTGCCTGCCGCAGGTACATATATCTGAAACGCCATATAGCCCTCGTTCGCGCCCGTATCGCTGACCGGCCAGTAATTAACACCCGTATGTGTTACGATATACGATACGTTTGCGTCTATTCTCGCCCATGTATAAGCCGCACCCGTGCCGGAATAATTCGAGTTAACTCCGAGATATATCCACTGGTCCTTGGCGTCCGTGTCCGGTGTCGCCTGGTCGTCCTTCGGATATGTCGCGAAAGCCGCCGTAACAGTATCCTTGCTGTGAACAGCTGTTCTCTTCGTGATGTTTCTTGACGCGTATGTAAAATCATATGTTATCGCCTCTGCCTCTGCTCCTGCGAACAGAACTGTTGCAGGTAATAACGATATGAGCATGCACAGTGAAAGAATAAGCGATATCGCTCTTTTTGTTCCTTTTAATTTCATAATGTTCCTCCTTCTCCTTAGGGGGGTGAGTGTGTATTAAAGGTGCTTTTAAAGCATAAAGGAAAGATTTTACAATTCCTTCCTTAGTCCACTTGTGGGAGACAGAAAGCCCTTCTGTCCCCCACCCGTTTAGCCTTAAATTATTCTTACTTTGAGTATATTACGTATGCGCTGCCTGTTGCATTGTCTGTATAAATCATATATCCGCGTGCAACAGTATAGCTCTCATCAGACGGAGCTGCAGCGAACTGACCGCGGCTTGTTCCGCGCTGTGAGCTGAATCTCTCGCTTGCACTGTTAACATCCGGTGTGCCCGATGCGGCAAAGAGAATACCAACCTCAGCGATTGTGTAGCCTTCCGGTGCCTCATACTCTATCATGTATGCGCCGTCAACCGTTGTGCTCTCGAGAACAACAAGCGGCTTCGGTGTTACAGCCGCGCGAGAAGAGTGAATGTGTGTGCCGTCCCATGTATAGTGGCTGTAGGTGTCACCGTATGCGACAATCTTGCCGTCACGGAGCCAGTGTGTTGCGCCCTCTTCCTCGCAGTAAACGCGTTCGCCGAAAAGCTCTTCGGTAGTGTTTGATGTGCTTCCGTTTGTTGTAACCTCATCACCGTCATTTTCTGTCAGGTAGCTCTTCTTATCATACTGAGCAACTGCGTTGGTTACAGCCGCGGTAAGGTTTTCAATATCAAGTTGTGTGTTCTCATCTACCCACCACTCTCTGAATGCATAACCGATGAGCGAAGCTGTCGGGAGGTTTTCCGGATCAAGCTCTGATACAAGCTTCTCGCCGAGGAATGAACCGTCATAGTTCCAGAAGCGTACTTTCGGTGCTTCAGAATCGCCTGCCGGCTCGTAAACTGCTGTGAGGTATGTATTTGTCCATACATTATATGTGTATGTGCCGTCTTCGTTCTCTTCCAAATCAACAAACTTGGAATTATAAGCTTCACCAGCATTATATGTGCCGCGCATCCAACCGACGAAGTTATAGCCTTCTACTTCGGGTGCCGAAAGCGTTACAGGGTCGCCTCTTGTTACGCTGTGAACAAGGCTTGTAGCTTCTTCTGTTCCATCTACTGTGAGCTTAACTCCGGAGATGTTTGCTGCTGCCATAAAGTTCGGATCCTTCGCTGTTTCCGACGCCGGAGTTTCAACCGAAGCTGTTCCCTCTTCGAGTGTAATGCTATTTAAAAAGAGTCTCTGGTTTCTGTTAGCAACAACGACATTTTCAGAGTTGAAGCTGAAAACAAAGTAGTAGCTGCCTGCCTCGTCAAAGGTGTAGTTGCCGACGTCGCCGTCAAGCTTGCCTGTTGCGTTTCCTATTCTGCCGACTATCGGATAATCCTTAAGGAAGTCATGAGTTATATCGTCCGTGACATCGCTCTTTTTAATAATGTAGATATCTGCGTCTGCGCCATAAGTATCTTCCGTCAGGCCGGCTGTGATGTTGTAGCTGCCCGCATTCGGAACATTGAGCTCTAAAACAAAGCGTGCGTCGCCGCTTGTAGTATGGGTACGTACCTTCTGGTAAACCATATTCAGGAAGCCCTTGGTGCTGATTGCCGAGTTGTACTTAGCGCCGGAAGCTTCGCTGATCTCACCGCCGAGGCGGCTTACCGCCCACTTTTCGCTGCCTTTCCCTTCGACAACAACACTGTTAATGTCGCCCAGGAAGTTCCCGTCATACATGACCGTACCGTCTTCAGCTCCGCCCTCACGGTAACGGAAGAGATTATAGGGCATGGATGCGTACTCTGCGTCTGACGTAATTGCTGTATTTATAACAGAATTGTTGAAGAGATATGTGACTGTCTTCCCTGTTACGGTAATCTCTACATCATCTGTATAAGGTGTGCCGTCTTCTGTATATGTAGCTGTAATCGTTGCCTTGCCCGGCTTTTTACCTGTTACGGTGCTTCCGTTAACTTCAACACAGTCAGAATTGCTTGTGTATGTAACTGAAGGATTAGCAACCGTATCGCCGTTTGAATCTGTAACAGTGCTTGTGAGAGTTGCAGTCTCGTCTGTAAGTATGCTTGAAGGTGAAGCCGTAACCGTTACCGTAGGAACAATATCATGCGGAGTAAGAGTTACAGATACCGGAGTAAGTGTTCTTGTAACATCTGCACTCTGGTTAAAAAGAAGAACATAATCTTTTCCCTCGCGGAGTATGACTTCCTTCGCGTCTGTTATGACCATATCGGCATCACCGGCAGTAGATGAATTCATGCTCGTAGTACCGACATGATAGTCTGAAATGTCAAGCTCGTCAAGAGCCTTACCTGCAGTTCTTGTACCGTCGGTGACTGTGCTGTAGGTCGAAGCGCTCTCAAATGCGCTGTCGGCATACGGAGCTATGTACATGTCTACCGCACCGGAACTGCCCTTGTATAAATAAGCCTTACCGGATATGCTGTAGGAGGCCGTTTTACGAACCTTTATCTTGAATGCCAGCCACTGGTTCTGTGTGAGGTCACCTGTAGAGAGATAACCGTTAAAAATACGGACATAGTCATTATCGCTGATAGAATCAGTACCGCTTGCGCCGAGAT
This sequence comes from Eubacteriales bacterium, assembly GCA_045586595.1. Lineage (GTDB taxonomy): Bacteria > Bacillota > Clostridia > Oscillospirales > JAAYXM01 > SIG480. Next base: position 27,592 of record JAZNAQ010000038.1, read on the forward strand.
ATGCCCAGGGGCGGTCTGCGCCGCCATAAGTTGTATAATTCTTTGTTGCTCCGTCAGCGCTCTCAATCGTTACTATATTTTTGTCTTCTATATCAGACGGAGCATCTTCATCGGTATAAGCACTATAGAACTTATAAGTCATCGTTGCAGATAAAACAGTAACTGTAACGTCAGCTGGATAAGCTGTGCCGTCTTCTGTATATGTCGCAGTAATCGTTGCTGTACCCTCAGCAAGACCTGTTACGACACCAGTCTCAGCGTTGACTGAAACGATGCTTGTGTCCGCGGTTGAGTATGTAACTGAAGGATTAGTAACCGTATCACCGTTTGAATCTGTAACAGTGCTTGTGAGAGTTGCCGTCTCGTCGATTAAAATTTCTGCCTTGTCAGAAGAAACTGTGATTGTCGGCTCCTTTGTTACTTTAACCGGAGTAATTGTTATTGAAGCCGGGTAGATGGGGGCTGCAGTATCAGCCGTAACATGATACAGCACGACGTTATCGCCTGCGGTGAGCTCCATCTCTTCTTTTACCAGAAGCTCATCCACAGAAGTAGTAGAACTACTCTTTTTGAAAGACAAGCTTCCTACCTTAGCAGTTTCAGGCATAGACAAAGAGCTAAAAGGTTTATGTCCTGTACGGGCTCCAGCAGATACAGTACCGTAGATTGTTGTATTGCCTTCAGCTAACTGTGTTGCAAGCTCTCCTGTCAAAGGAGCAATATAAAGGTCTGCGCCGGATGAAAATGTATTCTTTCTAGCACCTTTAGCAGATACAGTATATGTGCCGCTCTCCGGAACATTTATCCGGAATGCAAGCCACTCACCTGCTGCAGCATTACCTGTCGCGGTATAGTCGGTCATAGCAACAAGAACACCCTTCGATGCGCTATACGGTGTGCTGATTGTTGTACCATGGTATGCCCAGTTTGCGCCCGCATCGGCAGGACTTGAAGGGTATTCTTTGTAATAACTACTCCATCCACCAGTTAGAGTTTCAAGGTAAGTGTTTTTTTCTCTACGTGTGTCAAAAGCGAACTTATACGTTATTGCTCCCGTTGCTCCGTCTACTGCTGCAAATGCTGTCGGGAGCATACCGATTACCAGCATTGCAGCGAGAATAATGGATAAAATTTTTTTCACTTGTGTCTCCTCCTTAAATTTGTATATTTAAAAGCCTCTCGGCATTTTTACGGATTATTTTCTGATACGTTTCAAGGGTTATCATTTTGTCATCAACCAATTTGGTGAGGAACTTATCGAAATCGTATTGGAATGTCTGTTGTGCATAGCAGACATCTGCGCCGTAATATATTCTGTCGGAGAACTCGGTCAGAAAGCTTGCGGCATACTCAGGGTCACGCATCATGGCGTTTGAGCCGCTGCCGGCAGAAAGGTCGCAATAAAGGTTGCCGTACTCGCGCATGAGCTTTGCAAGCCTGCCCTCACGCACCTTGCCTTTGGGGTAACCGTTACGGCTATCTAAATCGTTGCTTTCGCTTATCTCCCACCAGAATGCGGCAGAGTGGCCGATAAGCTTAAGGTCGTGGTGTTTCTTTAGCATCTTCTCAATTCTCGGGAGACCCGGGTCGTCTATAACGCCGTATGTTCCGCCGAGATGTGGCCCGACGTGGATAAGAACCGGCATATCGCACTGAGCGCAATGGTAGAAGAGGTTATCCATCAGAGCGCTGTCGGCATAGAGCTGAGCCGTAACCTCGCCAACGCCCTTTGCGCCGAGCTCTTTATAGTGGCCTATGTATTTACTCAAATCCGTCTCCGGGCTGAAGCGGCCGGCACGCGGGTCTACATTACAGAACCATGTAAACCTGTCGGGATATTTATCAACGATATATTTACAATTCTCCGTCGGCATAGCCGCCCACTGCCCCTCGGGGGCTACTATAGGAAGCAGGACACCGAGACCGACGTTTGTTTTGTCGTGAATCTCTATCTGCTCCTCCGCCGTAAGAAGCTGGCGGTTATTCAAATGATACCTCGGAGAGTATTCAGGAAACGCGATTACGTGACAGTGAAGGTCTATCTTCTTCACGTTTTACACCTCTCTGATTATTATTTCACAATAACATTTTAAACTCTTGATGTACTCAATTCTACCTATAGTGTTTACAAATCGGCTGATTTTTCGCAGGTAATATCTTCTATGTCTTGATAACATAATCATCTTTTGATATAATTTTCACAAGAAAATGTGTGTGAATATATTTTTCGGAAAGGAGTGCTTCTTTTATGGATACCCCCGTACTTATTGAGATTCAGCAGTTTTTGGACAGGCTGCCCGTCACGGTAACTACAAAATGCCATCGCAGAAATGATTTTTCATATATCCACAACAACGTACAGCTCTGCTATGTGCTTTCGGGGACGCTAAAGCACACCTTAAACGACAAAATATACACACAACCCCCCGGCTCGTGTGTTACGGTTCTCCCCTATACCCTTCACAAAATTGACACGTCCGAGTCAGAGGATACCCCGGTTTTTGTATTAATCTCCTTTTTTGATGATTTCATGACCGACAGAGGGTACCGTTTCTTCCCCTATGGGCAGGATACAGCGCGCTTTGAAGAAAAAAGCATCCCCGCCTTATGCGAGCTTTCAGGAGAGCTTCATCAAAAGGGCGATGAGCTTGTCCGAGCTATGATAACGGAGTTTTCAAAAGAAAAAAACATATCGTACGACCGTATAGCAAATCTCCTCGCAGACTTGTTCCGCATTATTTGTATTGATACGGCTCCTGACTGCGACTTTGCAAATATCGAAGATAAGTTCAAGAGCATAAACAATGCCGTCAAATATATAGACCTTCATTATTCAGAGAAAATTACCATAGACGATGTTGCGGTCGCCGCTTCAATGTCACGCAGTGTGTTTACGCAGTATTTTAAAGCCGTCACAGGCATGACATTTGCTCAGTTTTTACTTGCCTTCCGTATGAGAAAGGCTATTGTTCTTATATTATGGCATAACTTTTCGCTCAATGAGGTAGCCTTGAAAACCGGGCTTAACAGCAAAGCAAACCTTGTACGCTCTTTTTCAAAGCATTTCGGAATGCCCCCGACACGCTACTGTGATGAGCTACGCCCGCATCTGCTTCAGTCTCACCACGCATTACAGCGGAAATGGAAATGGATGAATGAAAATCAATAAGAAGAACGGCGGCGGGGATAAAACCCCCGCCGCCATTCTTCTTGAGGAAACTACTGAATTCGGTTTACTGAACTCTATTTTAAAGCATAAACGCCCCACTTTCAACCGCAAGTGTTTACAAATTGGACGTTTTGGCCGAAATATCGTACTTTATTAAATATATTATTAAAAACCAATTTGTAAACGGCAGTGATTGAAATAGAATATTTACATCTTTAAAATATATATAACAGCTTTAGGAGGGATAACATGAACGTTAAAGAAAAACTGAAGCTTATGCACGAAAACCCTGTATTTGCATGGCATGAGCATTTCTGGAGCACGGGAGACTTCACAACTCTCAACACGGCTAAGGGTGACGACATGATGCGCGTCTTTGACCTTCTCGGCATCGACAAGGTTGTGACATCGCTCCCCGTAAACACAATAAAGCGCTGTGAACCCGAGGTTTTCCGCTCGGCAAACAATGTTACATATGAAGCGGCAAAGCGTTATCCCGGCAGAGTATATGGCATGGCGTATGTTCACCCGGGATATGCAAAAGAAGCTGTTGCGGAAATTGAGCGCTGTGTCAACGAGCTCGGCTTTGTCGGAGTAAAGCTCTATTACGACTATTTTATGGACGACCCTGCTTATTCTCCGATAATTGAGAAGTGCATTGAGCTTGATATACCGATTCTTCAGCACTCGATGCATTTCATGGATGCGCCCAACCGCATACGTCAGCCGCTCGCAACAGACGGCGTACATATGGCAAACGCCGCAAGACGTTACCCCGAGGCTACGTTTGTTATGGGGCATTTCACAATCTGCGAATGGAAGTATTCGCTCAAAGCGATTGCAGACTGCCCGAATGTATATACCGACATGAGCGGCAGTGTATATGACCGACCGCAGATGGAGGAGGCTGTAAAAATGCTCGGCGCCGACAGAATACTTTTCGGCACTGACGGGTCGCCGTCTGCCTGTGTGGGGAAAATACTCGGTGCGAGAATTTCTGATGAAGACAAGAAAACAATTCTTTCAGGGCGTGCATTTTCCAGATTTCTTGAAAGGAGAGTGAAATAACCGTGTTTATTGATATCAATACATATGTAGGACACTGGCCGTTCCGCAATCTTGAATATAACACGCTCTCGGGTCTTGATACGCTTGCACGCGAGTATGACATTACTCATATGGTTGTCGCAAACATAAACGGACTTTTTTATAAGGATGCAAATGCTGCAAATCTTGAGCTTTTAAAAGAGCTTGAAGAATATGACGGAAAAACAAAATTTATCCCGATGGCGATTGTAAATCCCGCAT
>JAZNAQ010000039.1:0-35149 GCA_045586595.1 Eubacteriales bacterium
GGAAACATTTTCTATAGAGAACATAAATGAGAAGAAAGAAAAGTGCATAACCACAAGAATAAAATCATTTTTTAATAAATACAAATAGCAAAAAACGCACCGCATCATTGGCTGATGCGGACCGTCATCTTTATTCTTCCACGATTTTAAATATTTTTCTTGTTCCTTCGTGAGGCTGTCTATTGTTATCCCCTCAGCGCGAAGCTTTTCGCTTGCAACAAGTCTGTCAATCTCACTCGGTACATCATACAGTGCAGGAGACAGCTTCTCCAGGAGTTTTGCAATATGCTCCATCATAAGAGCCTGAACAGCAAAGCTTAAATCCATAATCTCTGCCGGGTGTCCGTTTCCTGCGGCGAGGTTTACAAGCCTGCCTTCGCCCAGAAGGTTGAGTACCCTTCCGTCATAAAGCTTATAACCCTCAATGTTCGGTTTTCTCTGCTCTACGCTCTTTGCAAGCGCGTTCAAATCATTCTTATTTATCTCGCAGTCGAAATGTCCTGCATTGGCAAGAAGCACCCCGTCATGCATCTTCTCAAGATGACGGCGCACTATAATATCGCGGCAGCCTGTGGTTGTGACAAAAATGTCACCTACTTCGGCAGCTTCATCCATGCTCATAACCGAATAGCCGTCGGCATACGCTTCAAGTGCACGGAACGGGTCTGCCTCACAGATTACTACGTTTGCGCCAAGGCCCCTTGCACGAAGCGCGACGCCTCTGCCACAGAAACCATAGCCTGCAACAACGACCTTTTTGCCTGCAATAAAGCAGTTGGTTGTGTTCATTATCGCATCCCAGACTGACTGCCCGGTGCCGTGGCGGTTGTCAAAAAGGTGCTTGCACTTTGCGTTGTTTACTGCAAACATCGGGAAGTTAAGCTTGCCCGCTCTGTCGCGTGCAGCAAGGCGTGCAACGCCAGTAGTAGTCTCTTCACAGCCACCGAGAAGGTTTTTGGCAAGGCTTGTATCACGCTCGTGAAGAATCGACACGAAATCTCCTCCGTCGTCGATTATAATATCGGGCATACAACGAAGTGTCTCGGTAAGATGTGCTGTGTATTCTTCTTCACTTACCCCGTGAATGGCAAATGTCTCAACGCCGAGCTTATCGAGTGCTGCCGCAATATCATCCTGCGTGGAAAGCGGGTTGCAGCCTGTTGCACAAACTCGCGCGCCGCCTGCGGCAAGCGTGAGCGCAAGATAGGCCGTCTTTGCCTCGAGATGAATTGACATAGCAATAGTCTTTCCCTCAAATGGGCGCTCCTTCTCAAAACGTGCGCCTATTGCCGATAGCACCGGCATGTATGACTTTACCCACTCTATCTTTTTAATGCCTGAGGGTGCAAGCGATTTATCTTTTATTATACTCATTTATTCATCAACTCCTGCCTTATATAATACACAATTTACGGCATCTTTTCAATATTGTAAATTTAAAAATAATTTTATATAAAATCTCTTTTTTATCATATTAAAATGTGCTATACTGTTTTTATAATGGAAGACTATATTTTTCGAAAGGAAATGTAATATAAAATGGGTGTTATATCAAAACTTTTCGGAACTCACAGCGAGCGTGAAATCAAGAAAATTCTGCCGCTTGCTGATAAAATCGAAGCTCTTTCAGATGAATTTCGTGCATTGTCTGACTCTGAGCTTGCAGCAAAGACAAATGAATTCAAATCGCGCCTCGCAGGCGGAGATACCCTTGATGACATTCTCCCCGAGGCTTTTGCAACAGTCCGCGAGGCGGCGTACCGCGTACTCGGCCTGTATGCTTTCCGAGTCCAGCTAATCGGCGGCATTGTTCTCCACCAAGGCAGAATTGCCGAAATGAAAACCGGTGAAGGAAAAACCCTTGTGGCAATATTCCCCGCATATCTCAACGCGCTCACCGAGCGAGGCGTTCACATCGTCACCGTAAACGACTATCTCGCAAAATATCAGGGCGAGTTGATGGGCAGAGTATTCCGTTTTCTCGGCATGAGCGTAGGTATTATCGTTCACGGGCTTACAAACGAAGAACGTCGTGAGGCTCATTTTTCAGACATCACCTACGGAACAAACAACGAATTCGGTTTTGATTACCTTCGTGACAATATGGCGTTGTATAAAAACCACATGGTGGGCCGCGATTACCATGCGTTTGCCATTGTTGACGAGGTTGACTCCATCCTCATAGACGAGGCTCGTACGCCTCTCATCATATCCGGTCAGGGTGAAAAACCGACACTTATCTATCAGCAGGCAGACCGCTTTGCCGCAACACTTAAGAAAATAGTTGTTGCATCCGTTGACGAAAAAGAAGACAACGATGACATCGACGGCGACTATATAGTAGACGAAAAGGCCAGAACTGCAACCCTCACAGCCTCCGGCATCGCAAAGGCAGAAAAGGCCTTTAATATCGAAAACCTTTCCGACCCCGAGAACTCAGAGTTGTTTCACCATATAAACCAGGCAATCCGCGCACGCGGAATAATGCAGCGCGATATAGACTATGTTGTACGCGACAATGAAATTATAATAGTTGATGAATTCACCGGCCGTCTCATGATAGGCAGGCGCTATTCTGAGGGGCTACATCAGGCGATTGAAGCAAAAGAAGGCGTAAACATTCAGAACGAGAGCAAAACGCTCGCCACAATCACGTTTCAAAACTATTTCAGAATGTATGACAAGCTCTCCGGCATGACCGGTACCGCCCTCACAGAGTCAGAAGAGTTTGAGGCAATATACAGCCTTGATGTAATTGAAATTCCTACAAACAAGCCAATGATACGCCGCGACCTGACTGATGCGGTTTACAAAACAGAGGCGGGCAAATTCCGCGCAGTTGTTGCACAGATAAAAGAGTGTGCAGAACGAGGCCAGCCCGTGCTTGTAGGTACAGTATCCATCGAAAAGAGTGAGCTTGTCTCCTCTCTCCTTAAAAAGAGTGGTATAAAGCATGTAGTTCTTAATGCGAAGCACCACGACAAGGAGGCAGAGATCGTCGCTCAGGCAGGTAAAGCGGGTGCTGTGACAATAGCAACAAACATGGCAGGCCGCGGTACAGATATTATGCTCGGCGGCAATGCAGACTTCCTTGCAAAAAGTGATTTGCGAAAGAGCGGCATGGACGAAGACCTCATCGTTGATGCCGGCGGCACAGCGCCCACAAACGACGAGGAAATTCTCACCGCACGCGCAAAATACAAGGAGCTTTACAAAAAATACAAAGAGCAGACCGATGCTGAGGCTGAAAAGGTCAAGGCGGCAGGTGGCCTTTTCATCATAGGTACCGAGCGCCACGAATCGCGCCGCATAGATAACCAGCTCCGCGGACGCGCCGGCCGTCAGGGTGACCCCGGTGCTTCGCGTTTCTTCCTCTCTCTTGAGGACGATATTATGCGCCTGTTCGGCTCAGAACGCGTGATGGGCATGATGAATGCACTCGGGATCGACGAGGATACCCCTATCGACCAGAAGATGCTCACCAACGCAATTGAATCGGCTCAGAAACGCGTTGAGTCAAGAAACTTTATGATAAGAAAAAATGTTTTGCAGTATGACGATGTTATAAATAAGCAGCGCACAATAATCTATGACCAGAGAAAGTCGGTGCTTGACGGCAACGATATTGCAGACTCAATCAAAAATATGATCTATGACTCCATAAACCGTACAGTAGATATGGTTCTCGGCGAGGAGAGATATGTTCAGACAGAACACCTTGATGCAGTACGCTCAAAATATCTGGGCATTTTCCTTACTACCAATGACCTTAAAATGTCTCGCGACGAGCTTGACGCTGTAGACTACAACGGTGAGGATTTAAAAAGTGACCTTATCGAAATCGCAGAGCGTGTTTATAAGAAGCGTGAGGCTGAGTTTACACCTGAGGTCATGCGCGAGCTTGAGCGCGTAGTACTTCTGCGCAATGTCGATGAAAACTGGATGGAGCATATAGATGCAATGAGCGAACTTCGCCGCGGCATAGGCCTTCGTGCATATGCACAGCATGACCCTGTCATCGCTTACAAGAGCGAAGGCTTTGAGATGTTTGAAGAGATGGTAGACACTATACGCGACAATACCGTAAGGATGATATATACAATGCGCCTGCGCGGTGATAACGCGCCGAAGCGTGAAGCCGTTGCAAAGATAACGGGCGAACACGGCGGTGACGTCAAAAGCGTAAAGAAAACTCCGCGCAAGGTCGAAAAGGTCGGAAGAAACGACCCCTGCCCCTGCGGAAGCGGGAAAAAGTACAAGAAATGCTGCGGTGCCGCCGAGTAAAAAATTCCCATGGCACACAGCGGCTTTTGTATGGTACGATTGTACTATATAAAAGCCACGGAGGATAAAGAAATGAAAAATACAAAAAAATTAATATCTGCATTGCTTACGGCGGCACTTGTTATATCTCTTATTCCGGCCGCTTCAGCATTTCAGTATACACAAATGTCAGAGGAGCTCTCAGTTGAGGGCTATGAGATAACAACCGTAGCTCCCGACACGCGCCACATAACACTGCGCGCTTCCAACTCAAACGGAAATCAGAATATAAACGCGGTTGAGTTTGACCCCAAAAATCCTTATACTGCTCTGCGCGCAGGCTTAAGTGCAGGCTATGTCTACAGCACACAAACGGTCAACACTATTGCTAACAACATGAGCAATACAGACGGCGGAGATACGGCTGTCGCTGCGATAAACGCCGATTTCTTCACATTTGGCGTAGGAGTTCCCCACGGTGTGTTTATAGACGAGGGCAAAATTCTCTCCACACCGCCGCAATACTCTGCGGCTTTCGGCCTAACATATGATAACGAGCCCTTCGTCGTAAGGCACGGCACCATACTTGATAAGATATTTCGCATAGACGGCGTGCTAGTCGACGTTTCAGGTATAAACATGACTCACACAAGCGGTGCTGACTCACTTATGCTCTACACCGAAGACTATGCACGAGGTACAAAAACAGGCACTGAGACGTACGAGCTGCGCTGCCGTGTGAACTCGGGCGAGGTCCGTCACGGTGATACAATAAACTTCACTGTTGATGAAATATATGACGCTGTTGGAAACACCTCTCTCGGCGAAGGGTACGTCGTTCTCTCTGCCCAGGGCGCGAGAATTGAAGATCTAAAAAGGCTTAGTATCGGCGACACGCTTGAGATGACCTTCCGCTTCAATGAGTTCTGGTCAAACGTCAAATTTGCAGTAGGCGGAAATGAGCTTCTTTTACAGAACGGCGAAATCTACAGCACATCAGACAAATCAAACCAGCCGCGCACATCTATCGGCATCAGGCGTGACGGCACTGTTGTAATGGCCACATTTGACGGCAGAGGTGCCGGCAACGCTGTCGGTATGTCATATCAAACGGCGGCAGAGGCTATGCGCGCTCTGGGATGTGTTGACGCTCTGAACCTCGACGGAGGCGGCTCAACAACATTTGTTCTCCGCACTCCGGGCGCAATGAAGACGAGTGTTGTCAATAACGTTTCCGGAAACAGCCCCCGACAGGTTGCAAACGCTGTTGTCCTTATGAATACTGCGCCGACACTCTATGCTAAAAATCTTGTCATTTCCTCCTCACGCCTTGTTCTTGCCGGAGGAGAGTATGACCTTGCCGTAAGCGCAGCATATGACGATAATTACAAGCCCTGTCCTGTACCAAGCCTTATCGAATGGGAAACTGACTCATACGTCAACGAAATTACAGATTCCGGCAAGTTATTTGCAAGAGCAGCAGAGACAACAACGGTAAACGCGTACGGCGACAGAGCAAGCGGCTCAACAAATATAGAAGTTGTCGATAATATAAGCAAAATCACAACCGATAAAACAGAAATTACCGCAAATGCAGGAGAAACCGTCCAAATAGTTGCGTGTGCGATGCTTGACGGACGTGCTGTCGATAGCCCGCAAGAGCTATTTAGCTGGAGCGCGCCCGAAAGCCTCGGCACATTCACAGAGCCGGGGAAGCTCACAATCTCGCAAACAGCCACAGAGGGTGATGTCACGGTCAGCTACGGAGATGTCTCCGCAACTGTAAAAATAACTCCCAGGACACCTCCTGTTACGGTCTCCGACTTTGAAACAGACGATGTAACATTTATTCCCGTTGGTATTAGCACAAAGGTAGCCCCCAACTTCAAACTTGAAACCGAGAGAAACCTCGTACACTTTGGCGAGCGTTCACTTAAGGTCTACTACAATTTCTTGAACACACAGGGTTCTGTCGGCTCATATTATATGGTTTCACCTGAATCTACAGATACATCTGCATATACGATGAACCATGTCCCCAAGAAACTCGGCATGACTGTTTTCGGCGACGGTAGCGGAGTTGAACTCCGTAGTCTTGTTGTTGATGTAAACGGGGTGCAACACTCTGTATCATATGGCAAAATAGAACACACAGGTTGGAAGTATATGGAGGCTGACTTGCCCGAAAATCTCTCGGGGCCGATATATATAAAAGTTCCCGTACACCTTGTTTCAAACCCCGAAAGACTCACTCAGGGCTGTCTTTATTTTGACAGGCTCCGTGCAGTATACAGCGATATTGAGGAGGACCTCACCTCCCCGGTTATCACAAAAGCATGGCCCTCAAGCGATATGCTTATATATGCCAGAAACCCCTCTATCGGCGTAATTCTCCGCGACGAGGGCGCAACCGATAAGGACGCAGGGCTTGACCCGGGTACAGTTGAAATATGGGTTAACGGCTATAACTGCACAGACCGTGAATATAACGCTGAAACAGGCAAAATCTCATACACTGTAAAGAATTCGCTAAAGACAGGAAAGCATACAATTATTGTCCGTGCACGCGACCGTGCCGGAAACCTTATGGTTCGCGAATGGAAGTTTGAGGTCAGGTAATGAAAAACAGAATTTCAAAGCTCCGCGAAAAACTGGCAGAGCATGCTCTTGATGCGTTTTTGATAACATCATACGAAAACTACCGTTATTTTTCAGGCTTTACAGGAAGTAACTGCGCGCTTATAATTACAAAAAACGCATGCTTTGCCCTCACTGACGGCAGATATGACATACAAATACGCGAGCAGGCAAAAGGCTTTGACGTTGTTATAATCTCCCGTACAATGCACGAGCATATTGCAGATGTGCTTTCTGCCCACGAGCGCGTAGGCTACGAAACTCAAAAAATCACTGACTTTGAGCTTAGAAATCTCAGCTCCGCGTGTGACGGCGTCGAGCTTATTCCGTGTCCGGATTTCGGCGAAGCCATACGCATGGTGAAGGATGAGGTAGAGATTTCCGCTGTGCGCCGTGCGGTAAAATGCTCAGACAATGCATTTGCTGCCTTTGTAAAAAGTATAAAGCGCGGTATGACCGAGCGTGAGGCTGCTGCTCTGCTTGAATATGAAATGGCACGCCGAGGCAGCCGCGCACCTGCATTTGAAACCATTGCGGCGTCCGGTCTCCGCTCCGCCATGCCCCACGCAGAGCCTACCGACTTCAAGATAGAAGATAACTCGCTTATGACATTTGACTTTGGCGCTAAGGTTTGCGGTTATATGTCCGACATTACAAGAACACTTCATATCGGAACACCGTCAAATGAGCTTTCAAACCTTTGGGAGCTTGTTTTTGAGGTTCAGCAAAAATGTGTGTCACACGCTCGCCCCGGGATGCGTGCACGCGAGCTTGACGAGTATCAGCGCTCGCTTTTTGCTGCACATAATATGGATAAGTATATCATGCATTCACTTGGCCACGGCGTAGGGCTTGCGATACACGAGGCTCCAACGGTGTCCAAACGCTCCGAGACCGTTCTATCAGAGAATATGGTAATAACCATAGAACCCGGTCTGTATATTAAGGATTTGGGCGGAGTGCGCATTGAGGATACTGTTCTTATAACAAAAGACGGTGCCGAGGCTCTTACCCAATCTCCTTACAGGATAAATATTACATTATAGGAAGTTTAATTATGAAAAAAAAGGTTCTTATCGGCATGAGCGGAGGCGTTGACTCAAGCGTGGCGGCATACCTTCTCATGCGCGACTATGACGTAACCGGTGTCACGCTTCTTCTTCACGGCAATGACGACAGCGATGCCAAAGAAGTTTGCCGAACACTCGGCATTGAGCATATTTCGTATAATGCCGAAAGAGAATTTTCAGAATATGTCATATCAAACTTCACAAGTGAATATCTCTCCGCACGCACACCCAATCCCTGCGTACTGTGCAACTACCATATTAAATTCGGCGTTATGCTTGATCTTGCGGATAGGCTCGGCACAGACTTTATTGCGACAGGGCACTACTCGCGCCTTATAAGCCATGATGGAGAGCTTTTCCCCGCGCGCGCCCTCTTTTCAGCAAAGGACCAGACATACGCACTGTACCGCCTGACACAGAAACAACTCTCAAAAAGCCTTTTCCCGCTCGGTGAGCTCCCTAAATCGCGTGTGCGTGAAATTGCGGAGAGCCTTGGCCTTACCGTCGCCGGAAAGAGCGACAGTCAAGACATTTGCTTTATCCCGGACGGTGATTATGCATCGTATATCGAGGAACGATTCGGAAAACAGCCAAAAGGCCGCTTCATAGGTCCGTATGGTGAAGATTTAGGCGAGCACCGTGGGCTTATCCGATATACTGTCGGGCAAAGACGAGGGCTTGGCATCTCATATTCAGAGCGCATCTTTGTGTCGCGACTTGACGCTGAAAAAAACGAAGTTGTTCTCGGTCTTGAAGGGTCCCAAAGCAAAGCTGAGGTGTGTGCAAATAACATCACCTTTGTAAGCAATAAAGAGATTCCCAAAAGCTTCTCCTGTACCGCAAAAATCCGCTACAACGCAAAACCTTCCGAGTGTAATGTTATAGTTGAAGGAGACGAAATAAAAGCGACCTTCTCCGAACCACAAAGAGGTGTATCTCCCGGCCAGTCGCTCGTTCTCTATGATGGCGAGCGTGTCCTCGGCGGAGGAGTTATCGTTTAAAATCATATTGGCTTTTACAATAAAACCAGTGAGGTGTTTTTATGTTTGACAATCTGCGTGCAGACCTTCGCGCGGCACGCGAGCGCGACCCAGCGGCAAGAAGTAACCTTGAGGTCTTTCTTCTCTACTCGGGCTTTCACGCCATATGCCACCATCGCGTAGCACATTTTTATTACCGACACAGGCTGTTTTTCCTCGCCCGACTCACATCTCAGCTCAACAAGTTCTTTACAGGCGTTGAAATCCACCCTGCTGCCAAAATAGGTCCCGGTTTCTTTATCGACCATGGCACGGGTGTGGTAATCGGCGAAACAACCGAAATAGGCTCAAACTGCACTATTTACCAAGGCGCAACACTCGGCGGTACGGGTAAAGATGTCGGCAAGCGTCACCCGACTATCGGCAACAATGTAATGATAGGTGCAGGCGCGAAGGTCCTCGGCCCGTTCACTGTAGGCGATAATTCAAAAATCGCCGCAAACGCTGTTGTTCTTGATACCGTCCCTCCCGACTCAACCGCAGTAGGCGTTCCCGCGCGAGTTGCACGGCGAAACGGTGTGAAGCCCGACAAAACTGACCTCGACCAGATACATATACCCGACCCGATTGCTCAGGAGTTGTGCTCATTGCGTGTACAGCTTTCGCGTATGCAAAAGGAGCTTGACGAAATAAAGGCTAAGGACGAATAATGTATACAGAACTTACAAAAAAACAGCGAATATGCGCGGCGTGAATATGCAGGTGCAGTCAGCATACTTGCTCAACGTGGTTTTTGCGATTTTGAGAAAAAAACGGATTCTTCGCCGCTCGCAGACTCACTGGGCACACCTCTCAAACCTGGGTATTTGCGGGATGTCATACGGTGCATTTCTCACCATGCGTGCCATGGCTCTTGACCCGCGTATAAAACGCGGATACTTCATGTCCTGCTTTGATGGCGGTCTGGACCCAAGATTTCCCGAGTGGCGTTTTCGCGACGGCTTTGCCGCTCTCCGCGACGGGGAAATTGCTGCACTCTGCGCACCTCAGCCGATATTTGTAGAGATTGGCGAGCATGATGACATTTTCCCTCCAGAGCACGCTTGGGATGAGGCGCAAACAACGCGTGATGCATATGACAGACTCGGTGCCGTAAATAATTTCGGCTTCTCCGTTTGGAATGGGGCTCATGTGGTCAACCGCAGCAGCGACGGCATAAATTTTCTTATAAATAAAGAGAGGATATTTTCACCGAGCAATATCCTCTCTTTATTTTTATCTATAGTGTAATATTTTTATGATTTATATGTTATATCGAGCGCCAACCAGCACATTATTGCTCTTTTTGTGAAATATTGCTTGTTAAAAAACACTCAATGTTTATTTTCGAAAGTTTATGATACTTTTTGTTTGTTTTTCAAATTTTTTAGCTAAAATTATTGACATTATTTTTTTACTTGGTATAATTGATTTGATTTATCTCGTTATTATAAATTACATAAAACGGAGGAAGCAAAATGACACCTTACATGCAAAGAGTCCTTGACGAGGTCAAGGCAAGAAACAAAGGCGAAACTCTTTTCATCCAGACTGTTGAAGAAGTTTTTGCAAGCATTGAGCCCATCGTTGCTCAGCATCCCGAGTACGAAAAAGCGGGTCTTCTCGAAAGACTTTGCGAGCCTGACCGCCAGATTTCTTTCCGCGTAACATGGGAAGACGACGCGGGCAACATCCACACAAACCGTGGTTACCGAGTTCAGTTTAACGGTGCAATCGGTCCGTACAAGGGCGGTCTCCGTTTCCATCCGTCAGTTACTATCGATACAATGAAGTTCCTTGCTTTTGAGCAGACCTTCAAAAACAGCCTTACAGGCCTTCCGATAGGCGGCGGCAAGGGCGGAAGTGACTTCGACCCGCGTGGCAAGTCGGACAGCGAAATCATGCGTTTCTGCCAGAGCTTCATGACAGAGCTCTACCGCCACATCGGCCCCGACGTTGACGTCCCCGCAGGCGACATCGGCGTTAGCGGTAAAGAAATCGGCTACCTCTTTGGTCAGTACAAGAGAATCAAGGCTTGCTGGGAGAACGGCGTTCTCACAGGTAAGGGCCTTACATACGGCGGCTCATACTTCCGCCCTGAAGCAACAGGCTTTGGTGCAGTTTACTACCTCGAAGAAGTTCTCAAGCATTACGGCGATACAATCGAAGGCAAGACAGTTGCTGTTTCCGGCTTCGGTAACGTAGCATGGGGCGTCTGCAAGAAGGTTGCTGAGCTCGGCGGTAAGGTTGTTACAATCTCCGGCCCGGACGGCTACTGCTACGATCCGGACGGCATCGTTACAGACGAAAAGATTAGCTATCTCCTTGAAATGCGTGCTTCAGGCCGTGACCGTGCACAGGATTATGCTGACAAGTTCGGCGTTAAGTTCGTTCCTAATGCAAAGGTTTGGGGCGAGAAGGTTGACATCTGCATGCCGAGTGCATACCAGAACGAAATCGACATGAAGGAAGCAGAGCAGATTGTTGCAAACGGTGTTGAGTACTACATCGAGGTTGCAAACATGCCGACAACAAACGAGGCTATCGATTACCTCAAGAAGAACGTTAAGATCGTTGCTCCGTCAAAGGCTGTTAATGCAGGTGGCGTTGCTACATCCGCTCTTGAAATGGCTCAAAACTCCATGCGTTATAACTGGGAGCCGGCTGAGGTTGATGCAAAGCTTCACCTTATCATGAAGAATATCCATGACAACTCTGCAAAGGCTGCAGAAGAAGTAGGCCTCGGCTATGACCTTATCGCCGGTGCTAACATCGCAGGCTTTAAGAAGGTTGCTGAAGCAATGCTTCAGGAAGGCGTATTCTAAAATCTACATACAAAAGAGTCCCACGTGTAAACACGTGAGACTCTTTTTGTTTTCATCATACACTATTTATCCCATTTATCACAAAGCGAGGTAATCTGGCTTGCAAGTCGAGCGACATCTTTATTTGCGCCCTCGCGATAGTTTTCAATAATCTGCATCATTCGCTTTCCTGCGCTGAGAAGCTGACCGTATGCTGACGATTCACGTCCTTTCCCCCGCTCTTTTACAGCCTTTTCTATGCGCTTTGTATTACCCTTTTCAATACATACCCCCGAAATCAGATCATACTCCGCTCCGTTGTACGGGGCAATAGCACGGGTTGCAAGGCTCCCCTCAACAATTTGGGCAAACTCATCACAGACAATATCCCCGCCGTGATTTATAAAGACGGTTTCCGGCCTGTTTTTAAAACCCGAGAGCCAGCCGAGAAGCATCTCTTTATCCGCATGGCTACTTATACCCTCAAGCCGTTCAATACGCGCCTTTACCTGCACGGTTTCTCCGAAAAGGCGAACGTGCGGCGCACCCTCGAGAATTATTCTCCCCAGCGTACCTTCAGACTGATACCCGACAAACAGTATAGTGTTTTCAGCGCGCCATAGGTTGTGCTTTAGGTGGTGACGTATACGCCCTGCTTCACACATTCCGCTCGCAGAAATTATGACCTTGGGCGATTTGTTTATATTTATTTTCAGCGAATCGTCGCTTGTGACAGACAGCTTAAGACCCGGGAACTGAATCGGGTTTATTCCCTTATCAAGAAGCTCTAAGGTTTCGTTGTCAAAATAATCCGTCAGGTTCTGGCTGTATATATCCGTAGCCTCTACTGCAAGGGGGCTGTCAACATAAACAGGAAAGTTTTCGTGACCACGCACAAGCTCCCGCTCTTTTATAATCCTGAGCAGATACAAAAGCTCCTGTGTTCTGCCGACTGCAAAGGACGGAATTATAAGATTGCCCCTTCTGTCAAATGTGTCCTGGATTATACGCGCAAGCTGATACACATAGTCAGGCCTCTCGCCGTGAAGACGCGTTCCGTAGGTAGATTCTACAACAACATAATCGGCGCGCTCCGGTTGCCCCGGGTCGCGGATAAGCGGACGGCAACGGTTTCCGAGGTCTCCCGAAAATACGATAGTCTTGGCCTTGCCGTTTTCTTCTACGGTGAGGCTGATGCTTGCCGAGCCAAGAAGATGTCCCGCGTCCGTAAACGATATCTTCACCCCGTCACAAAGCTCATATTCTCTGTCATACTCACACGCGACAAAACGGCGCATGGTTTTTCCGACGTCCTCGGCAGTGTACGGAGATATATACGGCTCCTCTCCCGAACGCTTTGCCTTCCGGTTTCGCCATTTTGCTTCAAACTCCTGAATATACGCCGAGTCAAGAAGCATTATCTTGCATAGCTGTTCAGTTGCGGCAGTTGTGTATATATGACCTTTAAACCCACCCGCAACAAGCGCGGGGATTTTGCCCGAATGGTCAATATGTGCATGTGTAAGAAGCACATAGTCAACCTCCGCCGGAGAAACCGGCAGGTCACAGTTTTCATAAATATCAGGCCCCTGCTCCATTCCGCAATCGACCATAATCGTTTTGTTGTTTGCATAAACCACGGTACACGAGCCTGTAACCTCATGGGCCGCCCCGTAAAAAGCAATTCTCATGTCTGTCCTCTCCCCTTTTGTCTTTAATTTAATTGTAGCACCAATTACGCCGTTTTTCAATCTTTACAACCTACGATAAGTGTGTTATACTGTTAGCAAGTCCTGGCATTAAGCGACAAGCTGCGTGAAAGGGTGCGAACACATAAACCCGTAAGGCTTACTATAATCCGCATCCTTTGGGATGCGGATTTTCTTTCAGGAAGGTAATATGGCGATGAACAAGAACCTTACTTCTCTAATTGAACGACTCTCTGCCGAGCATCGACTCGGACTTTCCGAATATGAGCTGCTCATAGAACATCGCACGCCTGAGACAGCAGAATATCTTGCACAATGTGCAGTAGAAGCACGCAAAAAAATCTACGGAAACACGGTATTCATACGTGGGCTTGTTGAAATAAGCAATTTTTGCAGAAACGATTGCCTTTATTGCGGCATACGCCGTAGCAACCGAAGCTGTGAACGATACAGGCTCAATGCCGACGACATCCTCTCCTGTTGCCGCGAGGGCTACTCACTGGGCTTTCGCACGTTTGTGCTGCAGGGTGGCGAGGATGCTTTCTATGATGATGCGCTTCTCAGTAGCCTTATCCGTGAAATAAAGGCAGAATGTCCCCATTCTGCCGTTACCCTTTCGCTCGGCGAGCGCAGTTCTGACAGCTACCGTAGGCTACACGATGCAGGAGCTGACCGCTATCTTTTGCGCCACGAAACGGCAGATTCGGCGCACTACAATAAGCTTCATCCGAAAGAGATGTCCTTTGAAAACCGTATGCGCTGCCTGCGAGAGTTAAAAGACATCGGCTATCAGGTGGGGTGCGGGTTTATGGTTGGCTCTCCCTACCAGACAAGTGCAGAGCTCGCAAAGGACCTAAAGTTTATAGAGCAGTTTTGCCCCGATATGTGCGGCATCGGTCCGTTTATCCCTCAGCACAATACCCCTTTCGGCAACAAACCGTCCGGTACATTGGAGCTCACATGCTATCTGCTCTCAATTCTGCGGCTCATTCAGCCAAACCTTCTTTTGCCGGCTACCACGGCACTTGGCACCATTCACCCTCGCGGACGTGAACTTGGTATACTTGCGGGGGCCAATGTAGTAATGCCCAATCTCTCCCCCAAATCTGTAAGAAAAAAATATGCCCTGTATGACAACAAGCTGACCGACGGCTCTGAATCGGCCGAGTGCGTAAACGAGCTCTCAGCGCGCATGTCTTCTATTGGCTACGAAGTTGTTACAGGCCGCGGTGATATTATAAAAGAGTAGTTCGATTTTGAGAAAGGACACATCATGGCAACTTATAATCCCAACTCCTTAAAGGCGGAGGAATTTATCAACGACGAGGAAATCCGCGCCACTCTGGCATACGCCGAAGAAAACAAAAACAACCTGCCCCTTATTGAGCAGATTTTAGAAAAGGCGCGTCCGAAGAAAACCGAAACAGGCCATATCTGTGCCGGGCTTTCGCACCGTGAGGCATCTGTCCTGCTTGCGTGCGATATTCCCGAGGTTATAGAGAGAATCTATCAAATCGCCGAGGAGATTAAACTTGCCTTCTATGGCAACCGTATAGTTATATTTGCGCCCCTGTATCTGTCTAATTACTGCATTAACGGCTGTGTCTACTGCCCTTATCACCTCAAAAACAAGCACATCCCCCGAAAAAAGCTCACACAGGATGAGGTAAGAGCAGAGGTTATTGCTCTTCAAGACATGGGGCACAAACGCCTTGCAATAGAGGCAGGAGAGGACCCTGTCAACAACCCGATTGAGTATATTTTAGACTGCATAAAAACTATTTACAGCGTACACCACAAAAACGGAGACATCCGCCGTGTGAACGTAAACATTGCCGCCACAACGGTAGAAAACTACCGCAAACTCAAAGAGGCGGGAATAGGTACATATATCCTGTTTCAAGAGACATATCACAAAAAGAGCTATGAAACGCTCCACCCAACAGGCCCCAAGCACGATTACGCCTATCACACTGAGGCGATGGACCGTGCAATGCAGGGCGGTATAGACGATGTTGGGCTTGGTGTTCTGTTTGGGCTTGAGCTTTATAAATACGAGTTTGCAGGGCTTCTTATGCACGCTGAGCACCTCGAAGCAGTCCATGGCGTAGGCCCGCACACAATAAGTGTTCCCCGCTTAAAGCGTGCCGACGACATTGACCCGGACCAGTTTGACAACGGCATTGACGACGACACCTTTGCAAAAATCACGGCTTGCATCCGCCTTGCCGTTCCGTATACAGGCATGATTATCTCCACCCGCGAAAACGAGCAGGTGCGCTCGCGTCTGCTTAAGCTCGGCATATCTCAGGTCAGCGGCGGCTCGCGCACATCAGTCGGCGGCTACGCGGGGTATTCACCCGAAGAAAGACCGCACGATACCGAGCAGTTTGACGTGTCAGACCAACGCTCGCTTGACGAGGTTGTGTGTTGGCTTATGGAAAACGGTCACATTCCGTCATTCTGCACCGCCTGCTACCGCGAGGGCAGAACGGGCGACCGATTTATGAGCCTTTGCAAAAGCGGGCAGATTCTTAACTGCTGTCACCCAAATGCGCTCATGACTCTGTCTGAATATCTGGAGGACTACGCCTCCGAAAAGACAAAGTCTGCCGGATATAACATGGTAGAGAACGAGCTTTCGCGCATACCGAATGATAAAGTACGCGCTATCGCAGAGCAAAACATAACGGATATAAAGGGCTCAAACCGCCGCGATTTCCGTTTCTGAGGAGGGCAATATGGGACTTAACGATACTGCGTCCGGCGAGCGGCTGCACATTGGCTTTTTTGGTATGCGAAATGCCGGAAAATCAAGCCTTGTCAACGCCATAACCGGACAAAGCCTTTCTGTTGTGTCCGACGTAAAGGGCACAACAACCGACCCCGTAAAAAAGGCCATGGAGCTACTCCCCCTCGGGCCTGTTGTAATAATCGATACACCTGGGCTTGACGACGAGGGCGAGCTCGGCCGCCTTCGCGTAAAAAAATCCATACAAACTCTCGCTCAAACAGATATAGCCGTTCTTGTTGCTGATGCAACACAAGGCTTATGCGAGCAGGACAATGAGCTTATAAGCACACTTACTGAGCGCAAAATTCCTTATATTATCGCCTATACTAAGGCAGATTTGCTGTCTGAAAAAACTCTACTTCCCGAAAACGCCGTATATGTCAGTTCAACAACAGGAGAGGGCATTGACAGCTTAAAAGAAAAGCTCGGGACATTTGCAAAAAAGAATACAAAGGCTTTGGTTTCTGACCTGCTCTCGGCGGGGGATTTGGTTGTCCTCGTCACTCCGATTGACGAGGCCGCGCCAAAAGGAAGGCTTATTCTCCCCCAACAGATGGTGCTTCGCGACATCCTTGACGCTCACGCAACCGCCATCGTCTGCCAGGACACAGAGTTTAAAGAGGCTTTAGCAAGCCTTGGGCGAAAGCCACGTCTTGTAATAACCGACTCGCAAGCCTTCGGGCGGGTTTCAAAAGACACTCCGCAAGACATCCCGCTCACCTCGTTTTCTATCCTTATGGCGCGCTACAAGGGTAATCTGAACGAGCTTGTGCGAGGCGCGGCAACGCTTAAAAACCTCAAGGATGGTGATCGTGTGCTCATCGCCGAGGGGTGCACCCACCACCGCCAATGTAATGACATCGGTACGGTTAAAATGCCCGCATGGATAGAAAGTTTTTCAGGCGCAAAGCCAAGCTTTTCTTTCTCCTCGGGCGGAGAATTTCCTGAAAACCTTGGCGAATATTCGCTTGTTGTACACTGCGGCGGATGTATGATAAACGAAGCGGAGATGCAAAGCCGAATCTCGCGGACAAAGAGCGCGGGTGTGCCTATCGTAAACTACGGCATAGCCATTGCCCAAATGCACGGAATACTCAGGCGGAGCCTCGAGCCGTTTGGTGATATTTTAAAGCTACTTGGATAATATATAAAAAATAACAGACAGTCCTTTGACTGTCTGTTATTTTTGGTTGCGGAGAGCCGCAAGCGAACCAACGTCCTGTTGCGGTTCCCGAAAAAACCTTCGCGCTCGCAGTTGCGCGCTTGATTTTTTCGACCGCTGCCACTCCTTTTTCCTCGCTTCATCTCGCACTGCGAGCGCTCGGAAACGTCCCCTTCGTGTATTCGCCCTTCGGGCTCATAACCCGTGAGTCTCAGATTCAATTCATCTTCTGCAATAAAAAGAAAACACGTCATCCTTCGGATGTCGTGTTTTCTTATGGTTGCGGAGGCCGGATTTGAACCAACGACCTTCGGGTTATGAGCACGTCAGAGGTAGTTGCAAATGCCGAGACAAGCGATGGAGTTCTGTGCTTTCTCTCTCGTTTTCGCCGACGATTTGCCGACGGACTTCCTAAAAACTACTTTCGTAAGGCTTACCATTTGCCTCACTCGACAGGGAAATCTACAAGAGTTTCGGGAACTTGCCCTACAAAAGGGAAAGGCTTGGGGAAAAACAAACATAGCAACTGACGACCCAAGAAAAAACAGAACGATTTTTCTGTCGCAAAATTCCCCAATTCCCTGCAAAATTCGTGGCGAGAGCTAAAAGTAAAAAAATACTACACTCACAGAAAAAACACCTAACATTTTGGGGATGGCAGAATGTCGGTCGAAGAAATATTCTACACACATTTAAATGAACACATAATATTGTACAGGACTAAAGATCTTCAAACATTTCGCGAAGTTTATCCTTAATGTTTCGCTCAATTTGATTCATAACTACTGATAAGTAAACTGCTTTTTCTTCTTCACTATTCAACAAATCCAGTTTTTTGACAATAAGTGATGCTTTCTGTGTTTTTTGTTCATATGGTACAGAAAGTATATATTCAGTCTCTTCTAAATGTGTAGAAACAAGGCTTTCGTAAATTTCATCAAACTCCTCTTCAGAGAGTGTAATCCCAACACCAACTCCTCTGTATGGAATGAGTTCATGGTCCACAAGCGTAAACAAACCGATCGCACGTTCTCGTTTGGTTTTAAAAAACTGCTTATGTTGTATCGTCTCCCAAGCCATTTCATAAAATTGTTGAGCCGGTATATTGTGAGCAATGCAGTGCATTATTGTGTCACTAAGCCACGGCAAAAATTTATTTTCATTTTTTTCGTGCGCTTTTTTTATCTGTACATCAGTATAGTATTCCTTTTCTATCCGGTCCGAACTATCAGTATCAATTTTAAAAATGTTTTCACAAACGAACATTAATGCTAACGGTTGTTCTTTCTGATCTAGCGAATCAATTATCTTGTAAATTTCAAAAAATACATTTGAAACCTTACCTGAACAAGTAGACAAAAAATCCGTTAACTTTTTTTTATACTCCATTTTAATCCTCCTAACTATTGAACCAACTATTGATTTTCTCCTTATAGTATCTCGCCGGTAATGAAACCAACAACGTAAGCAATAAAATCATGTCGTTATATTTCGTGTTCGGCACAAAAACACTTGCGAATATTAGTGCAAAAGCAATCATTAATACAACCAAAATAACAACGAACACACCTGTAACAAAACTCATTTTGGGCATCCCTCTATACATTAGAAGAACATCTTGATGCAATGAAGTAACAGCAATTATAAGTCCGAAATGATTTAAAAGGCTAATCCACATATTATTCTCTTCTGAAATGAAAAACCTCACTATTAACAACGTCAAAAGTAATGTGATTTCCACGATTTCCAGCAAAAAGCCCCTCTGCTCGTCCATTATTACACCCCCTAAAAATAAGTAACACCATCTAGCACGTAGGGAACCCAGTTGCATCAGAGGTCATTACTGTTATTCTATTCCCATTAAAGACATATTTCAAAAAACTATCTGTTAACTGAATGAAAGCAATGTCATTAGGAATCCGAATATGTAATGCGTTTTTTTTAAGAAAAAACACACTGTCTTCTTTCGGATGGGTAAATACAAAATTTTGCTCTATGTATTCTGTTGAAGAAAAAAAGGATTCACTCGCTTTTTTCACATGTTCAAAAGTAACTTTTTTTGAATACACAACATCAATATACATATATCTTCCTCACTCATTGGGAATTGCTTCTTTTCCAATCTTAGTGAATATGCTTTTTTTCCAAGGTGGTGTATGCTTTCTTACATACTCCTCGAGAGCTTCAAAATCGTTAATGACATTTATATTTACATTATCCATATTCCATTGCGCATCATCAAAAGCACGCAATCTTTCTACTGCCGACTCCGAGTATAATAATTCCTTTGCTTGGTCAAGAAGCTCGGTCCGGTTTTTGTTAGAAAAATGCATCAACCCTGTTTCCACCTTGTTCTGCTGATCTTTTTCCCTTTTCTGAAGAAGTTGTTTTTTTCTTTGAGTCAAAAGTTCTATCTGTTCATCAACTTGGAGTATTTCCTCATCAGTATTGGTGAGTTTTTTTGTTGCACGTTTAAATTGTTTTTGATAAGAAAGTATTGCACTCACCCCCCTGACCCTTTCCCTACTCTTTAAGCAATATAATATCACACCACTACATTGAAAGTCAATATTTGTCCAATACTGTCGTTTTGTTCTTTCCAACCCAACAAACTATTAAAAGTCCTAAACGGACAGGAGGTGCAAAGATGAGAGAGTTTGCTATTGAGGTGTTGTTGGTTGAGGCAGGAGAAAGACCGAGAAAAGAAATAATCTTCAATTCAATTGAGGACTTCAAAATAATAGTAAATGAATGTACAGCGTTCCCTGCAGATGCAGAAATCGTCGAGATTGAAGAAAATGTTGCTCTCGTAAGAAATGAGGAAGGTGTTCTGCTGGGTCTTAAAGGCAACAGAAGAATCGGTGATGAAATAATAGCAGGTACATTTTTCGTAGCAGGAATAGATGATGACGGAGAGATAACATCACTATCCGATGATAAGATTGAGAAATACCGCAAGCGTTTTTGGAGAATTGAGAAATTTACCGACAAAGAAGTCTCTGATGCATACTGGGATATGTGGTTTCGTGCATCAGAGGACATTTTTAGTTGAAATGTCCGTAGAATGTCACCTCACAAATAAATATAATGAATGTATAACCCCTATGGTAATCGGTAGCAGCCGACCGCCATAGGGGAATTTTATTTTGAGGTGGAAAAGAATGGACAAATGCAAGGAAGTTGAGATTATACTTGAGCGACACAATCTGCTAAAATGTGACAAAGAGGTGATGCGGATGGCTGAAAGAGACTCAGATTTACTAAATAACGTATACAGAGAAATAGCAGATAAGCTCGGTATGGATACCGCTATGGACGTGTACCAGATGTTCAAAGGTCAGCAAATATCTTTCCCTGTTCGATTTCTGAATCCTGCAAGGATACAGCGCATCATCATTCAGGAATACGACGGCACAAACATCAAAGCACTCGCCACGAAGTACAATTATTCCGAAAAAACCGTGCGAAGGATAATTCGGGAAAGTGTAGAGGAGTAAAAGGAGATATAAATATGGGGATAATTTCTTGCATATTAGCAATCTTGGGGACAATGGTATTAATCAACGTTTCGGCTGTTTTGGGGTTTATAGTGTACCTTGTCGCATTTGTTTTGAGCTTACAGACGTTAAAATCCAAAGTTGATTACAATGATAGTTTTTCAATCATTAAATTCATAAAAAAGATATCTCTGAAAAACTTTTTTGAAGAGAGTGTACACACGATAATTGTGGCCATGTTACCAATTATAGTCATAATGGGATTTTATTATTGGATATATGTTGACACATATAGATTCATAAACTCACTGTATTAAAAAAGGAGAAAAGAAATGGATTTTTCAAAATTAAAAAGTAGTATTCAGTCGAAGGTGAAAGAAGTGTCTGAAAACCAAAAAGTTAGCAACTTTGCCTCTTCAGTAAAAAAAGGATTCGGAGAGTTTTCGGCTAAGGCAAAAGAAACTAGTGAAGAATTTAAGAAGAATATGGCGGAACATAAGGCACTTACCGATGAGGCTAAAGCTCCGATAGAAGGAAGCATTGTCCGCTATCAAGTTATTTACCTTGGTGGATTTCCGATGAAGCCTCAAAAAAAATCAAACTCACTGTCTCTTGGTTTCAACATAATGGAAGATAGATTTATATTCAAGCCAGAACACCTTGCAAAAACTGAGTGGTTTGGTGATGAGAACCTTGAAGTTTTGTATAGTCAGGTCACCAAATTCGAAATCGTAAAACGCCAAGTAAGCACCACAGAAGCTTTGCTCGGCAGTGGTGACACTAAAGATTTGGAACAGCTTAATAACATTGAAATTACTTACCACGATACAGATGGTAATGAACATGTCTTAAGGGTCGAGATGTTAACAGGCGTTACTGTATATGGACAAGCAACTAAATGTAGAGAAATGCTAGACATTTTAAGAGAAAAAAAGATTCTGAATAAACTTAATAAAGAGAAAACTAGTGAAAATACATCTGTATCCGCGGCTGACGAAATAAAGAAATACAAAGATTTACTTGATTCTGGCATAATCACGCAAGAAGAATTTGATGCCAAAAAGAAAGAACTGTTAGGATTATAAATATTTGGGGGTGTAACTGTTGATACACCCCCTATAACTTTAGAAAGGAAGATTAAAATGAGAAAAAGAGTATTGGCATTACTTGTAGCATCAGCAATGTTATTTTCGATGCTCGCAGGTTGCGGAAACAAAGTCGATTTGTCGGCGTATGACGGCATTTGGGCTGAAGAAGATTTGAACTATGAAAACGGTGGGTTCATAATGACTGTTACCACGGATGATGATGTTGCCACACTTTTCTGCGAGTATGCTGATGAAGATTCAGGCACGACTAGTGGTGGCGTTTCGAAAGAAATAACATCGAAAGACATTCAAAAAAATGTTGTTACAATAGAAGATGCAGAAGACGACTGGGGGAATGTGGTTGATATGAATATCACATTCAACGAAGATACTATTGTTTGCGAAGTCACTGGAATTAAAGATGGGGATGCAATTCCTGTTTTCTACAAAGGAACATACACTCTTGTCAGAAATGAAGATGCACTTCAAATTTTGTCTGAAACTCCGTGGGAAGAAGCTATGGGAGTAAAAGCGGATGATTATTCCGAAGAACCAGTCTATGACACATCAAAAGCAAGCGGTATTTTAGCAAGCCTTGGAATGACGGAAGAACAGTTTAAGGCTAGTTGTATTCCTATGCAAAAAAAAGAGGAAGCACCTAATGCTACTATATGGTGGAATGATACGGAGAAATTAAATTCGATGTTAGACTATCCAGCTGATTATATGAATGGATTTTGTTATTTTGCTCGTGTTGATGTTGAGGATAAGAGTATGTCTACAGATGGTTATCCTTGTTATACGCAGTATGGTAGTAGTGTTCCAAATATGAGGTTTTATGATTTCAGAGACAAGGTAAATTATCCGACAATTTCAAATGGAGATAATATTGCGACGTATGCAATTTACAGAGGAATTCAAACAACTGATGGAGGAAATGATTATCTCTGCTTCCATTTGATTTCCGTCGAAAAAAATAAGTAGGTATCTTGTAAGGAACACACAAACCCCCTCGGTTTTTCTGTGTTCCTTGCATAGAGTCTCCCTGCCGTATTTCAGGCAGGGAGATTTCCTTTGCTCAAAATCATTTGCCTTTTGGTTTCTTTTTTTGCTCGGATTCATTGACGGGTGCATCATCAACAAGCTCGTTGACTTTCAACGGTGATAAATGCCATGTTCTCACGGCAGGTGATAATGGGTGTTGGAGCCTTGCACTACCATTCGAACTACAAAGGCAGTTGAGCTTACCTTCAAACGTACGGAGCTTCTCAATCACATTTTTCTGCAAATCCTGAAATACTTTACTTTTTGCCTTTCCTACACCTGCGGCATAGACAATCACATCGGCATTTTCTGCGGACTTAACAATCACATCAAGGTTCTTGGCATCATCGACATCTGCTTCTCTCAATGAAAAATCATCAAGGACAGCAGATAGGTTGAGGATATCAACACTGCCAAAGCCCAACCGCGAGGAATTATTCAACACAAGCATACTTGAATTGTCAAGCTCAATCCCCGAAGCTTTACTCGGCGCAAGCATAATAATGGCGAGCTTCTGTTTCTTCTCATCCCATGTTTTGCGAAGTAAATACCTCTTGATACCATCCTTAGAAAATACCGCCTCGGTAGTAAGTGTCGTAATAATTGTGTTCATTCTAAATTTCTCCCTTCAATTCATTCAATAATACTTTAGGTGCAACATCAACAGGCATAATAACAACGATTGAATAATCATCACCGAGCAGATACAGAGCAGATAAGTAATCGTTTCCTATCTCACTTACCCATTCGCATAACCGTGAATCATAATCAATAATCGACCTAAGCTCTGCAACATCATTACTTGTTTCTGCGATTACCGCATAGCCGCCAATCTTCAAATAATCTCTTGTCGTTCCGTACTCGGCATCAAGCACAGATACATAGTGCAATAGTTTCTCTTTCACGAGTTCCGGAAGTCTGCAACTGAGCATAGGAATTTCGCTTGCAGTACCAATTCTGTAAAGCAATTCTTTCTCACTCCTCATAAATAGATTCAGCACATAGGGCGGTTGCTCTATGTGCTGTTTGCATAATAAGAATATATATTTGTAATTACAGATTAAGCGGAAATGATTCTCTATCAGAATCGGCAAGTAAAGCCTCGAGTTTTTCTCTCTCAACATAAATGCGATTGCCTATCCTCTTCGGTTCTAAATACAGAGATACAAATTTACGTGCCTTGCGTTTGCTCACAGGCAAGTAACTTGCCGTAATCTCAGAAATGTCCACCATTGCGCTTTTCTTTTCCATTCACATTCTCCTTTTCGTCATCAATAGTTTCGCCGTTAAACAGCTTAGATATCTTGATACAGTGTTGACCTAATGATTGTTTCTTGCTCAGTTTACGCCCTATACGAATAGCATCACCCTTAGAAGGCGTGGGCGATACTGTGTAATAGTTACTCTCGACTACAACAACGGCGTCGGGCATAAACTCGTGAACAGTAGCCTCTATAAAATCACTGAACACACGCAGGTCAACGTCATTCCTCGCATCTGATGATGCAAAAGTATACCTTCGCATACCATCACGCCCTTTCGTGTCAAAATAAATAATAAAGGAGCAATCGGCATCAGTTTGATACCGATTGCTCCTAATTATTTGTTAGAAAAATTTTGTGCCAAGGGCTAAAATAGGAGAAAACAAGAGATATAACGAGATAAAATCGGATTATAGGTAGATAAACATACAAAAATCGGTTTTCCCATTTTCTGGAAGTGCATTTTGGCGACCCGATGGTCGTCAGGACAGGTGTTGTCAAAAATAAAATCCAAGATTCACGAGATGAATTGAGGACTTAAAAGTGCTAAAATTATAATCCCCAGCAACATTCCACTAAAAATTTCAAAAGAAAGAAGGAAGCAAAATGGCACATGAAACAGTATTTAAAAAAGGAGGAAGTATAAAACCATGAGTTTTGAAACCAATGCAACAATTTTCGGTGACAGTTACGGTACAACAAAGTATGACAAAGAGACGAAGACAAACAAATTCACGAGACTCGGGAAAGCGGTTTTCGTTGAAGAAATTCAGGAAAGTATCGAGAGTTCAAAGGTCAAATTAAAGCTTTGTTACGATTACAACGGCTTGAAATATGCAACCCTGCCGCGGTCAATTCTCGTTGATAAAACGAAGGTCACAGAACTTGCAGACGATGGTATTGATGTGACCTTGAAGCATTTCAATACATTTGTAGACACCATTCGCTTGCAGGAGCAAGAACTGCTTCAATCGGGGAGCAACATCGTTGATACTTATGAAAACCTCGGGTGGATTGAACTTCCTGATTATGACAACGATGGGAATTTGAAAGGTCTCGAGCTGTGCTATCGTTCTCATGAACTCATTGGCAATCATTTTGCCAAATATGTGGGCACATATAAAGTAGAGCCGATGGGTAGCTTTGAGACTTGGCGTGAAATGGTGCTTGAGGAAGTGATAGGCAGAAGCGCTGCAGAGGTCGTCCTTATTTCTTCATTAACTTCAGTAACAGTTGGAATCCTTGCTTTAAGAATCCCTGTGGAAAATCCTGTGGTTCGCGTGTATTTTCTCTCGGGACGCGGCAAAAGTACATTAGCGGCACTCGGAACCTCGGTGGCAGGTCAGCCATTTCAGGGGGAAAAGAAAACTTATTCCACCGAGGAACACGCCTTTATAAAACAAAAGAGTCTTATGCAAACATGGGCATCAACGGCGAACGCAATAGTGACCAGTCAAGCAGGAAATCGCGGAGTTCCGACAATTCTTGATGAGCTTGGAAAATACAGAGGAAAAAATCCCTCAGATGTAATTTTCAATTTCAGCGAGGGGTCAGATGTCAAACGTCTGAATTCAGAGATGAAAGACTATATATCCGAAGGATATAGTACAGTATTCCTCAGTTTTGGCGAATCGTCGCTTGTGGCGAAATGTAAAGATAAACTCGAAGGTCTCAATGTGCGCGTTCTCGAAATAAATAAGCCGCTTACAGAAAGTGCAAAACAAGCTCGCAGAATCAAGACTACGGCTACTGATAATAATGGTTGGGCGGCGCCAATGCTTGCGGGGTACATTCTGAATAACGGTGGCGTTGATTATGTGCTTACCATATACAATGACTGGATTGATACATTAACAGAAATCTTACCACCCGCACCCTCGGGTGAGCGTGTCATCGAAAAATTCTACGCCTTGTTTATGACAACTGCGCAAATCGCAACGGAGGCTTTAAACATTCCGTTCGATATAGACGGGTTACTCAACTTTTTTGCCGAGCATGAGAAGGAAAACGGCGAGAGCAGAAACGTATCCGCAGCAAGCTACAAAGTTTTGATTGAAACGTTTGATATCAACAGCTCCAATTTCTATAAGACAGGGGCTCGCGAACCCATGCGCGAGGCTTGGGGAAGGATTGATGATAAAGTACGTGTCAAAGATGGAAAAACAATAATTCGCACCTATCTCGTCAGACCATCAATCGTTTACAATATTCTCGCAGAGAATAATTTCCATAACAAAGAAAACTGTATTGCTGAATGGGAAAAAGCTAAGGTAATCGAAAGAGATAAAGACAGACCTACTAGAAGTCGTAAAATTGAGCCCAACACCGAGAAATATGAAGATGTTTATGTCTTTCGCGTGTTTGCCAAAGACGAAGAAGCCGATGATTCTGCAATAAATCAGAAAAGAAAGATAAATCTCATAAAGAATCCGAAAGGAGATACCAACAATGACAACGTACCTTACACCGCATGAAATTGCGCAAATGCTTCAAATTTCTTATGAGAAGGCGCTTGCATTCATCAAGTTCTCGGGCATCAAGTATATAAAAATCGGAAATCAATATCGTGTTTCCGAGGTATCTCTAAATGTTTTTCTACAAAAAAACACTAACATTTCTTGCGTGTAGCCGTGAAGTTTCGATTCATGGTTATATATTATAAATAAAATTTAACAAAGGAGGTTGCTAAAATGGCAACAGGACACATCAGAAAGCGTGAAACAAAATCAGGAGTCAGCTATCAAATCACAGTCGAAATTGACAGCGACCCTCTGACAGGTCAGCGTAATCGCAAGCACAAGACGGTAAAAGGTACTAAAAAAGAAGCTCTCGCTACCATGCGCAAAATGATTGATGAACTTGAAAACGGCGGTATAACAAAACCATCGGCATTGAAGCTCAAGGACTGGCTCGCAGAATGGCATAGTAACTATCTGCCTAATATAGAGTATCGTACTCGTGAAAGCTATCTTGAACGTATGAACCATCGTATCATACCTGTATTGGGCAATGTTCAGTTAAAGGCATTACAGGCGACAGCAATTCAGAAGTGGATAAATACAATGTCAACCGAGCTTGCTCCCAAATCAGTAAGAAACATCTTCAACATCCTCAATGCCTCGTTAAAAAAAGCTGTGGAGTTAAAGAAAATATCTTCAAACCCGTGTGATGGCGTTGTTCTCCCCAAAAGAAAGAAGTATCAAGGCAATGCATACACACCTGCAGAAGTACAGCAGGCTCTTGCATTTGCAAAAGGCACTAATATGTACATGCTTTTGTTACTCGCCTTTTCTCTGGGATTACGTCGCGGAGAATTGCTTGCTCTCACGTGGGATGACATAGACTTCAAGAAAGCTGAAATAACAATCAACAAGAGTACATACAATGCAGGTGGTGAGCGTAAGGTCAAAACACCCAAAACTGAATCGGGAATACGTACCCTTGCAATCGGCGATACGCTTCTTCGTGAACTCAAAAATGCTCGCACAGACTACTTGAAAAGAAGGTTCGAGATGGGGGCAAGATTCACAGATTCTAACCTCGTCATTTGTCAGGAGGATGGAGTTCCTTATCATACTGACTCCATTGGCAACAAGTGGAAGAGATTTAAGGAAAAATATAATCTTCGAGATATTCGTTTTCACGATATCCGTCACACAAACGCAACAACGCTTCTTGCCGCAGGAATCGACATCAAGACAGTTCAAACACGTCTCGGTCATTCGGATGTAAGTACCACTATGAATATCTATACCCACGTTACTCCAGAGATGAATGCAAACGCCGCTAAAAAGATTGATGACATTATTGCTGTATAAGAATTGATTGATAATAAAAGTAACAATTGAAATAAAGTAACATAGAAAATAATGCAGGCACTGGCGAGATTTTCGCTCAGTGCCGTTTTTTTGCTCAAATTACGGCGGCGAATCGGCGGCAGAAGGAAGTCAAGCACAGCTCCAAGGCTCCATCGACTTGCCAAAGCAAGGCATGACCTACAGGTCTATATCCTCACAACATTTAATAGTGTTTTTCATAGTTTTAGGTACTCTCGAAAATCACAAGGGAATTCGGGAATTTGCATTATGTTGGGGCAATCTCCTGTTGCTTGCCTTGGTGACTTGCTTTTTGGAAATTCCCTTAACTGTATTTTTGTAAGGGAATCACGCAGGGTATCAGAGAACATTTTCCCCTTTCCCGTCGGCGTGTCGTCGGCGAGCCGACCGTGGATCCGACAGGAATTTTGCTCGCGCCGTCCATTCGCCGCCCAAATAGATTCGTCTAAACACGAATAGACACGATTAGATACGAATACCGCAAACCCATGAAAATACAAAGAAAAAGCCTTGGTATTACTGGAATACCAAGGCTTTCCTTATGGTTGCGGAGGCCGGATTTGAACCAACGACCTTCGGGTTATGAGCCCGACGAGCTACCAGGCTGCTCCACTCCGCGATATATATGGTGCCGCTGACCGGACTTGAACCGGTACGATATTTCTATCGAAGGATTTTAAGTCCTTTGTGTCTGCCGATTCCACCACAGCGGCAGGTGTCACGCGACTGATGCACTCTCTTTTGTGCCATAATAGAATATCATACTTTGCCGCCGTTGTCAACTGTTTTTTAATATTTTCAGGACAAGTCTGCTATTTTTCGTGAGTTTTAAAGATGAGCGACGCCAAAAGCCCGAACAAAACAGAGGCAGAAATGCCTGCCGCTGACGCGGTTATTCCGCCCTTGAACGCACCGAGAACACCTTCGGCATCTACCGCCTTTTTCACGCCTTTTGCAAGCAGGTGTCCAAAGCCGGTAAGCGGAACGCTTGCGCCCGCTCCCGCGAAATC
Organism: Eubacteriales bacterium; assembly: GCA_045586595.1. Taxonomy (GTDB): domain Bacteria; phylum Bacillota; class Clostridia; order Oscillospirales; family JAAYXM01; genus SIG480. Next base: position 29,196 of record JAZNAQ010000039.1, read on the forward strand.
TGCTATTGGACCGTACAGCCCTATTGCAGAAAGTATTACGCCGACAACAACATAACCTGTAAGTATGCGCGCAGGGGTGAGTTTTGTCCTGTCAATCAGTATTTGTCCTATACCGCAAAGCGTACCACCTACGAGAAACGCCCATAAAAATTCCATACTTATCCTCCTATTTCAACGGCGTGGCAGATACCGGGGATCGCCTCCTTCTGCTGTACGGTCAGCGGAGACTGGAGAGAGCCTGTTCCTGCAATGAGTATCCTCTTCCATTTTTTCTTTTTAAGCCCATCCATGATAAAACCTGAGAACACGGTCGCAAGGCACGCACACCCGGACGCACCGGAATGCATATCCTGCCGGTGAACATCAAACATTTTACATCCACAGTCCATGTAGTTTACGCCAAGTTCTACTCCATCCCTTGAGAACAGTTCGATAAGGATTTTCCGCCCAATCTCGCCGAGGTCACCCGTTGCAATAAGATCGTAATCCGCGGGCTTTGTATTTGTATTCTCAAAATGCGTTTTAAACGTCTCGTATGCGGCAGGCGCCATTGCCGCGCCCATATTGTTCGCATCGGATATGCCGGAGTCGGTAACGCAGCCGTACGTCACACATTTTATAGTTGGCGCATTGTCGGAAGTTTTGCCAACTATCGCACAGCCAGCCCCCGTAACGGTGCGCTGAGCAGTCGGCGGGCGTTGGCCTCCGTATGCAAGTGGGTTGCGGTACTGTCGCTCGGCGGTACAGAAGTGTGAGGACACACTCACAGCGGCGTTGTCAAAGCTTCCTGAGTTTACAAACAAGCCCGCAAGCGCAAGCCCCTCGGCAAAAGTCGAACACGCGCCGTACAGCCCCAGAAACGGCACCCCCGAATCACGCCATGCAAAGCTTGATGCAACACACTGGTTAAGAAGGTCACCCGATAATATACAACCTATATCCTCTATCTTCATTTTTGCCTTATTAAGTGCAAACCCGAGTGCAGTGTTGTGGAACTTGCTCTCAGCCTGCTCCCATGTCTTCTCTCCATATCTACCGTCGGAGATGCACTCGTCAAAATACTCCGCAAGCGGGCCCTCGCCTTCACGCTTACCAACTATCGTACCCGTTGCGAGGATTTTGGGAGAGTTATTAAAGAAAACCGTTTCCTTGCCCTTCATCCTGAGCCTCCTACAACAAAAGAAGTATAAAACCGTACAATATGGATGCGGAAATTCCCATTACAAGAACAGGGCCTGCGAGTTTGAACATATTGGCGCACATACCGAGAATATACCCCTCGCTCTTAAACTCAAGTGCTTCAGAGACAATCGAGTTTGCAAAGCCGGTTATGGGCACGAGTGTACCTGCTCCCGCGTGCTTTGCAAGCTTGTCGTAAAGCCCAAGCCCGGTAAAAAGTGCAGACAAACCGATGAGCGTTATAGATGTGGCCGCAGATGCATTTTCGCGGTCAATGCCGAGGCCCATATACATATTTGTGAGCACCTGACCGAGTATACATATTGCACCGCCGATTACAAAAGCTTTAATAAAGTTTTTAAGATGTGGAGAACGCGGCTCAATACTCTTGACATACTCCGCATATTCCTTTTTCGACATGTTCATGCATATCACTCCTACGCCTCATATTCTGCCACGCGTAAAAGTTTTTATACGCAATTTGCCTTTACAAAAAACTTTTCGTTTGTTATACTAAATAGGTAACATATGCGCCCGTAGCTCAGCTGGATAGAGCGTCAGACTCCGACTCTGAAGGCCGTTGGTTCGAATCCAATCGGGCGCGCCAGAAAAAGACTTGTTCACGGCGAACAGGTCTTTCTCCTTTTTTATAGCATTAACATATAATAAACAGAACTACATCATAAGGAGATGAGCATTTTGGAATATAACAGAGCTGCAGCGGTGCGCTATGCACGGCGGTGGGCATTCCGCAGAAACCCTGCGTACTATAACTTTGACGACATCGGCGGCGATTGCACGAACTATGTTTCGCAGTCAGTATATGCCGGCGCCGGGGTTATGAACTTTACGCCCGAATTCGGCTGGTATTATATTTCGCCGGATATGCGCGCACCTGCATGGACAGGGGTACAGTTTTTCTACAACTTTATGACAACAAATGAGGGCCCCGGCCCCTACGGCTATGACGCACCGTTTGAGGAGGCGCTTCCGGGTGACGTTGTTCAGCTTGCGTATAACAACAGCGAGCAGTTTACGCATACGCTCTTGGTTGTAGGCGTGGGGCGAATACCGAGCCCGCGGAACATACTCCTTGCGGCGCACACAAACGACGCATACCGCAGGCGCATGAGCTCATACAACTATACTAACGCACGGCTTATACACATAGTCGGAGTGCGCGAGGCATAAGAAACGGGATGGTTTTAACCATCCCGCTTTCTGTAATTTATTCAATTATTCAAAATAGCAGTCTTCAAAGCCTAAAGCGCGTACACCATCTACGTCATATCCGCTGAGGGCTTGTGTTAATATTGCCTCAACAAACGAAAGCGCCATAAGATAGTACTCCTTTGCAATAAGCTGGCAATCATAATAGTATGAAGCATCTCCACCATACTCTGCAAACTGCACTACCATATCCTCAGAGAAATCCTCTTTGGGGATGTATGAGCCACCCCAAAAGCCTTCTCCCGAATACAACTCGAAATACAATCCGAAGATTGTCTCAACATCCCACTCACCAGCTTCAAACCATAGTGATGAAAGAATTGCATCCTCTCCGGAATAGTAGTCTACCGACACACATATTTCATCATTACTTTCGTCATAGCTTATAATATACTGTGCCTGGCTACCGTCTTCATAGTCGACAACCTCTATATATCCCGGGCCCCAATCCATCGTCTTGTTCTGATAATTATATATAAACATTTTAAGGAGCTCAAAAGCCCGCTCATTCTCAGGGTATGCGTCAAGGTCTATGTTTCCGAGAGGCTTGCCGTCATCACCCGACCCAAGTGCTGAAAATGGGTGAACGGCTGTCTTGTTATATCCTTTGATTATAGAAATCGGGAGTGCGAGATTTAGATTCTGCCCTTCCTTCCAGACCGCTGACGTAATTCCTATAACCTTACCGAGCTTGTTTATCAGTGCACCACCGCTTGACCCGCTTGATATCGGCGCGCTTATCTGAATAAACGGAATGCCGTCAAGGTTTCTGTTCGGGTTTGATATAAGACCTTCAGAAATGGTATTTTCAAGGCCCTTCGGGTTTCCGATTGTGAATATCTCCTCGCCGCCGTTTACCTTTGAATCATCCATTTCAAGATAGGGGAAGTTTTTGCCGTCCACCTTTATTACCGCCCAGTCACGCGCTGCGTTATAGTCATACACGCCTAGAACCTTATATACAGCACCAGTGTCAGAGCGTTTAATTATCGCGGAATATGCACCTTCTATTACATGGTAGTTCGTAACCGCAGTTCCATCCGAATCTATAAAGAAGCCGCTGCCGAATGCAAACGCTTCACCTTTTCTGTTGTAAACCTCGATATAGAACACTGCGGGGGAGCATTTTTCATATATTTCTGCCGATGTCATCTCGTGCACGGTGTCTTTGTTTTCAAACACCGCAACGTCATAGTATTTATCATACATCGCAGCAGAGAACGCACCTGCACGGATGAGTTTCTGGGCAAGGGTTTCGCTCGTGCCCTTTACCTGTGCTTCAAGAGCTGCGTATGAAACAAGAACAACATCGGCGCGGAGGAAGTTTATCGTGTCGGGGTTTCCAAGCATAATCCCCGATGTGCGTGCAAGCGTAAACGGATTATCCCATGTGAAGTCCTGGCCGTTTGCGTCAGAATATCCAAGAGCGCGCAGAACAAAAGTGAGGTACATTGACGATGATGCGACTGTGCTGCTTCCAAACTTCGTAGCAGACATACCGTTTGTCAGCTTGTTCTCATATGCATAGCCTACATATTTGTCCGCCCATGCAGGAACATCAAGGAATGGGTGTTTCCCTCCCTTTGAAAGCGCCTCACTCTCCTTTCCGAGAACGCGAATTAGCATAACAAGAGCCTCTATTCTTGTTGGGGCACGGTTAAGTGCAAAGTCGTGCTCCGAAACACCTTTAAAGAGACCGAGTGCTTTTAAATCGCCCGCGAGTTCTTCTTCAAAGCCCAAACTGCTGCTTGCCGCAAATGCACCGAGCGGAAGAAGGCTTATACACATAACAACACAGAGTATAAGAGCTGTAATTTTTTTCATTGTCGTTTCCCCCTTATGATGAAAACAGTTGCAAGCTATTCTATAGCGAGCTCGTCAGAAGCAGAAAGCCCGGGGCCGAATATGGCTTTGTGATCATAATATTTCTCAAACGCTTCTTTTGTATATGCTCCAAGCTCTATAAGCTTATTGCCGAGTAGCTGGGCTGCTCCCTTTGACGTGTTCCCGAGTGCTGCATATGACACGAGCACAACGTCTGCACGAAGAAAACGCTCTCTGTCGGGCGCACCGGCAAGGAGCCCTGCGCTTTTTGCACAGTCAAACGGGTTGCTGTAGGTAAAATCAAGCGCGTTTGCGTCTGAATACCCCATTGCGCGGAGCATGAATGTGAGATACATCTCGATTGAGGCGGTACTCGCGCCACCAAACTTTGTGGCAGACATACCGTTTGTCAGCTTGTTCTCATATGCATAACCTACATATTTATCTGCCCATGCGGGAACATCTGTAAATGGATGCTTTCTGACCTTTGAAAGCGCCTCATTCTCTTTGCCGAGAACGCGGACAAGCATAACGAGAGCCTCTGTTCTTGTAGGTGCACGATCAAGCGCAAAGTCTGTTTCTGAGACTCCCTTAAAAAGGCCGAGCCCCTTCAGGCGCTCTGCGAGCGCAGTCTCCGTTGCAAAATCGCGTTCTGCCGAAAATGCGGCGACATTAGTAACGCAAAAGGTCATCACTATGCATAGAATAAATGCTGTTATTCTTTTCATATTGCCAATACCCCTTTATACAGTATAGCTATATCTTACCATATCACAGAGGCTTTTGCAAACAGAACGAGCGTAATATGCACTTTATATAAATATAATACCCACCTTAAAAAATTGCAAATTTAGGCTTGACAACATACATTTAACGTGGTAAAATTTATAGGCTTAGATTTGCGGATGTAGTTCAATGGTAGAATTCCAGCCTTCCAAGCTGGTTACGTGGGTTCGATTCCCATCATCCGCTCCATTTTTTTGCGCGTAGGCCTAACGTGCGCCTGTAGCTCAGGTGGATAGAGCAACTGCCTTCTAAGCAGTGGGTCAGGGGTTCGAGTCCCTTCAGGCGCGCCACTTTTTTAATGCCGATGCTCAAAGTTTGATATTATGGTGGGTATAGCTCAGTTGGTTAGAGTACCAGATTGTGGCTCTGGGGGTCGCCGGTTCGAATCCGGCTACCCACCCCATATCCTCTCTTGGAGGTCCCGACGTTGGGATGTAGCCAAGTCGGTAAGGCACCAGACTTTGACTCTGGCATTCGTAGGTTCGAGTCCTGCCATCCCAGCCAAATATGATCCACTAGCTCAGTAGGTAGAGCACCGCCCTTTTAAGGCGGGTGTCCGGAGTTCGAGCCTCCGGTGGATCACCAGCACCGTCGGTTTTTGCCGGCGGTGTTTTTATGTTTCCGACGGAAACGCTTGTCCGATTTTGACTGTTGTGCTATAAATAAATATAAACCAGATCATCAGGAGGGGTCAATATGAGTGGAAATGATAGGATCCAACTGTTTGAAGATAAGCGTATCCGTACTGCATGGGACGAAGAAAAGGAAGAATGGTATTTTTCCATCGTAGATGTGGTGGGCGTACTGACTGATCAGCCTGACGCTCGGCACGCCAGCACCTATTGGGCTGTCCTGAAAAAGCGGCTCAATGAGGAAGGGGCAAGTGAACTGCTTACAGATTGTAAGCAGTTCAAAATGACCGCCGCCGATGGCAA
>JAZNAQ010000040.1:0-24097 GCA_045586595.1 Eubacteriales bacterium
CCCGGGCCCGATGGATTTCGGGTCGGTCTCGGCAAAAGCCGATTGGACGGGGGATAAGTCTATTCCGTTGGCATAGTCGTGTATTGTTTCTCCTGTTTTTCCGAGAAGGGAGCTGATGCTTTCCTTCGAGCTTCCGGCAAGCTCACCGATAGTGGAGATTCCGAGCCGCTCAAAAGTTTTCTTCGCGCTCTTTCCTACGAAAAGCAAATCCGTAACCGGCAGCTTCCAGACAATGTCTTTGTAATTTTCACGTGTTATTACCGTTGTGGCATCAGGCTTTTTATAGTCGCTTCCGAGCTTTGCAAAGGCTTTTGTAAAGGAAACGCCGACAGATATGGTAAGGCCTGTTTCGCTTTTCACCACGCGCCGCAGCTCGTCTGCGATTTCGCGCGGAGTTCCGAAAAGATGGGCAGAGCCGGTCACATCGAGCCAGGATTCGTCAATACCGAACGGCTCGACGAGGTCGGTATAGCGCAGATAAATGTCATTTACTATGCGCGAATATTTTGCATAGTCCTTGTAATGGGGAGAAACAAGCACAAGCCCGGGACATTTTTTCTGTGCTTGCCATATTGTTTCGGCAGTTTTTACGCCGAATTTCTTTGCTTTTTCGTTTTTGGCGAGGATAATCCCGTGGCGGTTTTCAGGATTTCCGCAGACAGCCACGGGGTATTTGCGAAGCTCGGAATTGCGGACCTCTTCAACAGATGCAAAAAATGCGTTCAAGTCGCAGTGAAGTATGTGTCTGTCCATGAAAATCCTCCTTTCGGGATACTCTGTTATATTATATATTGTACCATAAATGTTTTTTCTGTTCAAGAAAAACAACCGTCCCGCGAGAGAGTAAGCGGAACGGTTGTTTTTGCCGGGTTTAGTAGTTGCTCTGGTTGTTGTCGTTCTTGTTCTGGCTGTTGTTCTGATTGTTTTTGTTCTGAGAGCTGTTCTGGTTATTCTTGTTCTGCTGATTCTGCTGGTTGTTCTGATTGTTTTTGTTGTTCTGCTGGTTAGACATTTTAATTCACCTCTTAAAAATTGTATCAGCACGAAACCTCTTCGTGATGATGTACATATATTTTGCGCGGGAATGAGGTGATTATGCAAAAAACAAAAATAAAATTTTTAAATGATGAAAAAACGTACCAACCTTACGGATGCCATTTGCGTTATCCGTAAACTTACATTGGGGATCTACCCGCGGACTAAAAAGCGTGCCACCGGCACCCTTTTTGCGCTCTGCGGAGCGCCGTCCTGTTCTCATCTTCCTCCCTTGCCGCATACAAAAAGCGTACCAACCTTCGGCTGGTACGCTTTCTATATGGCGGAGGGAGTGGGATTCGAACCCACGCGCCCTTTCGGACAAACGGTTTTCAAGACCGCCTCGTTATGACCACTTCGATATCCCTCCGTATTGTGGGCGCTTTTAACGTCCACGTTAGATTTTAACAAAAGTTCGGGCTAATGTCAAGACATTTTTTATTCTGCTGCAACAGGAGTTGGTGAGAGGCTCTCTCCCGTCACGGTAACATCGGCATCAAGCGGGACTATTGCAACATAATTATCGCCCGGAACAACAGACAGTTCAGCACCATCTGCGGTATAAAGCTTAAACGGAGCTGACTTTGATGCACGCTTCCATGTTATGTCTGTAGCAGTGCCGTTTACAAAATACTTCCCTTTTCCACTGCCCACTGAGTCAAACCGGAGTCTGCCTGCGGTATCGCCCTTTATCACATATGAATTCATACGCAGAATAAATATATTCTTAAACGCGAGCTGTGTACCGTACAGCGCATCTGTGTGCGATGTGCCGTACTGGCCTATTCGATAAAGCCCGTTTGAATTATCGTATGTATATGTACCTGTTTTATAAGATGAAAATTTTGCCTCTATCCTGGTTGCGTCATCCCCCTCATACACCGCATCCTCTGAGAAGTTGAATGCCGGGCCGTAGGCTGAGCCTCGTGTCATTCTGACATTGTCCTGCTCTATCCTCTCCATAATCCTCTCACCTGAGGTGAATACGCTATGCTCATACCCGCTACTCTTAATTCTTGCCTTATCACGCCAATACATAGAATTATACTTGCCCTCAATCAGGTCATACGAGTCCATCTTGCGCGACTTTATCTCACTGTATGCCTCAGGGCTTCCGCCAATATGTACATAAACCGCATCTACGCTCTGGGCAAAGTCGAGATAATACGGGCGTGCCGAGCGGATAGTCCCTATCTGCTCAATTTCAGAAATGTCGTCAAACACGGCAAGAAGGCGTGTTATGCCGCCCTCAGCAAGTGCTTCAAACACAATCCCTGCATTGGATATGCCATACTGCGGCAACGCCTTTTTAATATTGTTAATCATAACAGCAACAGGTCGGCGAGCCTCTGCCTCTTCATCCTCTGCAGGAAGGCCTGTGAGGGCACTCGTATAAACGACCGCGGGCTCAACTACAATCTCCTCCTCGGGCAGCTCTGGTGTGTCCGTATTCCCCGCAGGCTTTCCGCACGAAGAGAGAAGTATAATAACCATCAGCAACCCGGCGATAACAGATAATTTTTTCGACTTCATATGTTTTTTCACCTTTCATTTATTATAAATTTATTTTACCACAAACTTTCAATTTAGTACAGACAAATTACACATTACATTTTACGACAAGGAGTATCCCATCTTCCGCACCGTCTTCTGTCTTTATGCCGAGTGTGCACGGGAGTGCACGCTCGCGTATGCTGCAAACCGCACTGCCGCATATCTCTCCTTCACTCTCCTCAGAATATGAACCGCGCACCTCGCGCCCGTTTACTGTTATATACGCATGGCCTCCGCTTTGCGACATAACAAGAAAAAAGAGGCAGTATACACCGGGTTGGCTTATCTCTATTTTTGACATATCCCGCTCCTCAAGCCATTCGGGCGGCGGGTTTGAGACATACATCGCGAATGTGTCGCCAGAGCGTTTTGGGAAGAAAAGCGCAGAAAAGGAAAGCCGCTTTTTCGAGCCGAACATATAGCATCCTCCGGATATTATAAATCAATCCATAATATTCACGCTCACACTTTCGTGTGTAACAAACAACCCGCCCTTTTTATCAGGCGGGTTGTTTGTCTATAATAAAAAGGAGATATGCAGAAATGGTGGCTACAGTATAATCGAAGTGTATCCAAGCTCGCGAAGCTCTGAGGTGGATATGGCTTTCTCTTTTTGGGGTTGGTCTTCTTCCGAACACCGTTTTATAAATTCATCCCAACCGTTTTTAAGAAGTGTTGCCGGACAGTTTTTGCCGGTCCAATCCTTATGCGACATAATGTTAGATACAGGTATTCCGTATTTTTTGCACAATTTGCGAACAAGCCACAGAGCGTTGTCAACAGTTTTTTCAAAATTTCCATCGGCGTTCACACAAAGCTCTATTGCGATTGAGTTTTCGTTCGCCTCCGCCTTTGATGTGTGATAGCTCTTCTCATCATCCGGCAAGTGCTGATAAATCGAGCCGTCGTCTACCGTGTAGTGCCAGCTCGTCCGCTCAGTAGCGTTCTTTATATACTTTGCATGTGCCTTTGCGTCTGCACCGCTTCTTGTGTTGCCTGTGTCATGAATTGTAATATACTCGCACGAATTTTCAGAACCCGGGCGATTGACGCGCCCCTCGCTTATAAAGTCCTGTATTACTTTCATTTTCTCACCACCTGTCTGCTACGATTATGTATTATACATCAGATAGGAATTAACTTTGTGCCAAAAAAGTGCCAACTTTTGTTGCACTTATCCATGCTTTCTGTTAGAATAAATGTACAATCAAAAAGGGGCGGTTTTTATGAAAAAGACACTATCGGTTATTCTTTCACTTATGCTTATACTTTTTGCGGGTTGCAACAGCTCGCCTATCAAAAATGACGGAACAGAGCTAACAACATACTCATCCGACAACGGCTATACGGTATCCTACCCTGTCGGATATGAGCCGACCTCCCTCTCGAGCAGCATTGACTTTGTTATTATCGATGAGGTAACGGGTTCTAATGTCAATATCCTCTCCATGTACCATCAGGATGGTGTCCTTGATATTACCGAAGAACAGTACAAAGAGCAAATGAAAGCCTCGGGTATGGATATTGATATATCATCGTTTGAGTTTACAACAATAAACGATACACCTGCACTTGTTGTCTCCTACAAATACCTTGAAAACGACGTAACTCAGATAATCTATGATGCAAGCGACAACACATATTACGCAACATATACAGAGCTTCCCGGCACATCAGAAAGACTCAGCAGCGAACTGCTTTCGGTTATATACTCACTAATGGTATAAAAGGGGAGAGAAATAAATGACGGTTCTTGTAACAGGTGCTTCCCGCGGGATAGGGTACGCCGTTGCCGAGGCCTTTGCACGGCGCGGATATACAGTCTTTGCGACATATCACAACACAGAAGATCCTTTAAACGCGCTCTCGGACGAGCTTGATGCTGAGGGGTTTACACTCGTCCCTGTCTATTGTGACGTATCGGACGAGGAGTCGGTCAGCTCTATGTTTTCTCAAATAGGAGACGTTGACATACTAATCAATAACGCAGGTATATCACAGTTTTCTATACTCTCTGACATTACTTCGGCTGATTGGGACAGAATGCTCGACGTAAACCTCAAATCCGTCTTTCTCTGTTCAAAGGCGGCAAGCCGCGGCATGATAAACAACAAATTCGGCAGAATAATCAACATATCCTCTGTATGGGGTGTTGTCGGTGGCTCGTGTGAAACCCATTATTCTGCTTCAAAAGCAGGTATAATCGGTTTTACCCGCGCGCTTGCCAAGGAACTCGGGCCTTCCGGAATAACTGTCAACTGTATCGCACCCGGTGTTATTGAAACCGATATGAACTCCCACCTTACCGAGGCCGACAAGCAAGAGCTCTGCGGTGATACTCCTCTCGGGCGTATAGGAGAACCTCGTGATGTTGCCCATGCCGCGCTGTTCTTTGCCGAGGCAGACTTCATAACGGGTGAAACGCTCTCTGTAGGCGGCGGCTTCGGAATGTAAATAAAATTAAAAAGACGGTCATATGACCGTCTTTTTTCATTTGCATATTGTTATATTTGATGCAATTATTTCAGTCTGTCATCATAATGCGCGCGCTCACCGCCGATAAACTTAGCGCGACTTCTGGCACATACAAGGTGCGCCGAACCTATGTTCTTAACAGAAAGCCTGCACGGAACAACGACCGGGCGAACATGCATGCCGATAAGAGTATCGCCGATGTCCATCCCCGCATCTGCAGATATGGTCTCAACGGCAACCGGATCATTCATTGCGGCGTATGCCGCGGTTGCAAACGAGCCGCCCGCTTTAGGTTGAGGCACTGCATTACATACATATGCCGACGGTGCCGCCTCACGCTCTATGATGAGAGCACGGTTTAAATGCTCACAACACTGTGCCGCAATGTATATACCATGTGCATCAAAAACCTCGGCAAGTGATGAATATATAAGCGCACCAAGCTCTGCAACAGACGAGGTGCCAATCTTTTCGCCCATAACCTCACTGGTCGAACAGCCAACTGCTACAATATCGCCTTTTTTAAGCCCTGCGGACTCTATCAGCTCTTCTGCCGCGGCCTTAAGGCTTTTCTTTACGTCTTCATACATCGGAAACATCTCCTTTTCTCTGCCCTATTGTATCATACACACTTTAATATTTCAATCAAAAAATCGGAGCCCACGTCGGTACAGCTTGGGCTCCGATTTTTTATCTGTTCATTATTGCTTTGTCTATTTCTTCTGCGGCGGTTTTCCCCGCACCCATTGCAAGAATAACGGTTGCGGCACCCGTGACTGCGTCACCGCCTGCCCAGACCATATCGCGGCTCGTCTTGCCGACCTCATCGGCGACAATGCCGCCCCACGATTTTGTGTCAAGCCCGTCGGTTGCGCTTGCTATAAGCGGGTTCGGTGACGTGCCTATCGCCATAATTACGCAGTCGCACTCAAGCTCAAACTCACTGCCCTCAATGACAACCGGGCGTTTTCTTCCCGACTCATCAGGCTCTGAAAGCTCCATTCTCTGACAGGTAATTGACGATACCACAGTTTCGCCGTTGATTGAAATTGGCGATGTAAGAAACTCAAACTTAATACCCTCTTCAAGCGCGTGTTCAACCTCTTCACGGCGCGCAGGGAGCTCATTTTCGGTACGGCGGTATACGAGCGTCACATCAGCACCCGTTCTCTTTGCCGAGCGAGCTGCATCCATCGCAACATTACCGCCGCCGACCACGACTGTGTGCTTTGCACGGAAAATAGGTGTCCTTGATGTGTCCTTATACGCACCCATAAGGTTTATGCGAGTTAAGAACTCGTTTGCGGAATATACGCCGTTAAGGTTCTCTCCCGGTATCTTCATAAACTTGGGGAGCCCTGCGCCCGAGCCGATAAATATCGCCTCAAAGCCTTCCTCAAACAGCTCGTCAATCATAATCGTCTTGCCGATAATTATGTTTGTCTTTATCTTAACGCCCATAGCGGTCAGCCTGTCAATCTCACTCTTTACGACTTCGTTGGGGAGTCTGAACTCGGGTATACCGTAGCTGAGCACACCTCCTGCAACATGAAGTGCTTCAAACACAGTGACATCATATCCGCGGGATGCGAGACTCCCCGCGCACGCAAGCCCCGAAGGACCTGCACCGATAACGGCAACACTGTGGCCGTTTGGCTCAGCCTTTTCAGGCGGCTCTTTTGCATTCTTCATGTGGTAATCTGCAACAAAGCGTTCAAGTCTTCCTATTCCTACAGGCTCGCCCTTAATACCCCTTACGCACTTTGACTCGCACTGTGTCTCCTGCGGGCAGACTCTTCCGCACACTGCGGGAAGCGTGTTTGTCTCGGTTATTATCTTATACGCGCCCTCAAAGTCACCCTCGGCTACCCTTCCTATAAACTCGGGTATATGGACACCAACGGGGCAGCCCTGCACACACGGACGTGTCTTGCAAGCAAGGCAGCGCCGAGCTTCGTCTACAGCCTGCTCTGCACTGTATCCGAGCGCGACCTCATCAAAGTTTTTACAACGTATACAAGCCTTCTGCTGAGGCATTTCATTCTTTTTGAGAGACATATTAGCCATTTTATTCTACCTCTTTCTTGAAGAGATTGCACGACTCTTCTCTTGCATGTGTTTCAAACTCCTTATACATTGACGAGCGCCTTATTGCCTCGTCAAAATCCACAAGGTGCCCGTCAAACTCGGGGCCGTCAACACAGGCAAACTTTGTTTCACCGCCAACGGTCAGTCGGCAACAGCCACACATACCCGTGCCGTCAATCATAATCGGGTTCATGCTGACAACCGTCTTTATGCCATACTTTTTGGTGAGCAGTGAGACATATTTCATCATGGGGAGAGGGCCTATTGCAATTACCTCATCATACTTGCGCCCTGCAAGAATGAGCTTTTCCAAAGCCTCGGTAACAAGCCCATGCTCGCCGTATGTTCCGTCATCTGTCATAATATACAGCTCGTTGCTTGAACCCTTAAACTCATCCTCAAGCATCACAAGCTCGCGCGTACGGAACCCGACAATCGCATCGACATATGTTCCTTGTGCATAGAACTTCTTCGCAACGGGATATGCTATGGCAGAGCCAACACCGCCACCGACAACGCAGACGGTTTTTAGGTTTTCTGTCTCAGTCTTTTTTCCCAACGGGCCTGCAAAATCCGCAAGGCAGTCGCCAACGCTTAAGTGCCCGAGCGCTTCTGTTGTCGCCCCCACTACCTGGAAAATTATTGTGACAGTCCCTGCAACTCTGTCAAAATCTGCTACAGTAAGAGGAACGCGCTCACCGTCGTCAGTCGCGCGAAGAATTATGAACTGCCCTGCATCTGCACGGCGCGCAACCTCAGGCGCATGAATCACCATTCGCATAACACTCGGGTTGAGGCTCTCTTTTTTTAAAATTTTGTACATCGTTTTCCCCTCTTTGCAAGAGTAGTTTATTAAAACAAACGTATTGTTAATTGTTTAACCATTATATTAACACACATCAAGACTGTGGTCAACCAAAAAGCGCAAATTGCAATTTTTTTGTAAATTGTATTTACGAAACATAAAAAAAATGATATTATTATTTTATGTTGTTGTAATTTAAAATGTGGGAGATATTGATAAATGGCTGTACTTAAAGTAGAGCTTCCCGGGAGTAGAGATATTGTTATCTCCGCGCGGGATGCAAACCTTTTGCTGGACGGTGCTGACAACACCGCCGCACTTCTCTACATATATATATTATCACATTCGTGCGAGCTTGATATCGCTGCCGCGTCCAAGCGCCTTAAATCGACAGAAAACGAGGTCATGTCGGCACTGCGCACGCTTGAAAACCTCGGCCTTGTCGGCAAGAGCGCGGCGGCTAAAATCCCCGAGCGTTCAGACGAGGTTCCCGAATATTCTCAAACCGATGTAGCAGAGCATATAGGCTCTGACGAGAGCTTTAAATACCTTGCCGAGTTCTGCGAGAACAGCCTCGGTAAAATTCTGTCAACGGTTGATTTGCAGGTGTTGCTCGGCATATACTCGTGGCTGGGGCTCCCCGTAGATGTCATATGCCTTCTCGTTACAAGCTGTATTGAAGAGACACGAAAAAAATACGGTGCAGGAAGAGTCCCCACAATGCGGACGATTGAAAAACGCGCAAAGGTGTGGTTGCGCGACGGCGTGCTTACCCTCGGCCGTGCAGAAGAATATCTCAAAGAACAAGAAAAACTTGGCAGCGACAAGGCCCGTATCGCCGCAATTCTCGGCATATCGGGCAGAGCACTTGCACCTACGGAGGATCGTTATATTTCAGAGTGGCTCAGGCTCAAAATATCGGACGAGCTTATCACCGCAGCCTATGACAGAACAGTTACCAACACCGGCTCGCTCAAGTGGAACTATATAAATAAAATCCTTGCCACCTGGTGCGAACTCGGGTTTAAGACAGTTTCCGACGTAGAGTCGAACAAACGTAGCGAGCCTTCATCTGCTACAACATCAGAAGACTTTGATATGGAAGCTGCATTAAAGCTGCGTGAGCTTAACAGAAAAAAAAGACTAAAGCGTGAGGAGTAAAGCCCTATGAATTACGACAGAGATATTTTAGAGCGCGTTCTCCGCGAGGTTGAAAGCGCAAAAATAAAAACCGAGGCTGCTGCCGAGGCAAGGCGACGCGAAGTGTATGAAAAGCTGCCTCGCGTGGCTGAGATTGATGCAGCTCTTCGCACAACCGTTCTCGATATAATCCGTGCATCCTTTGGCAAGGGCGAAGATACAGCATCCCTTATTCGCAAAACGCGTGAGAAGAACACCGCGCTTCAGGCAGAGCGAAAAAAGCTTCTTGAGAACGCAGGTTTCCCCGCCGACGCAACCGAGCCAAAATATTCCTGCGATAAATGTAACGACGATGGGTATGCAGGCGGCGAACTCTGCTCATGTGTCATAAATAAATACCGCGCGGCGGTTGCGCGTGATATAAACTCGAACCTGAACCTAAAAAATGCAGATTTTAATAAATTTGACCTCTCGCTCTATCCCGAAACAGGCGGGCGCATATCACCGCGAGCACAAATGCGCGAGATTTTTGACATATGCCGAGATTATGCCGAGAACTTCGGCGTTGACTCGGAAAATCTCTATATGAGCGGCGAAAGCGGTCTCGGCAAGAGCCTTCTTGCCTCCTGCATCGCAAAAGCTGTTTCCGAGCGCGGTTTTTCGGTAATTATGCAGCCTGCGTTCTCAATCCTCGGGGCATACGAGGACGTTAAATTCGGCAGAGCAGATATAAATACTGCGAACTTTGAAGCATGTGACCTGCTCATAATAGATGATGTCGGGTGTGAAATGTCTACACCGTTTGCTGTGGCTGCATTTTTTAACCTTATAAATACAAGAAGCGGCACAGGCAAAAAAACGATTGTTATCTCAACACTGAAAAAGGCTGAAATTTTAAAGCGTTATGGAAAGCAAATGGCATCACGCCTTGAGGGTGATTTTATAAAGCTTGAATTTCTCGGCGACGATGTTCGTTTAATCAAGTAATATTCTGAGCAAAATATGTGTTGAACTACAAATTAGGAGTATTTAAATGAAACAATTTTTAAAGCTTCTTTCTGCTGCTGTCCTGGCCGCGACTCTTTCTGTTTTTGTTTCAGCCGCCGCGCCGTCCGTAATTTCAGAGTCGGCAGTCCTGATTGACGGCGATACGGGGCAAGTGCTTTATGACAAGCAGATGCACACAAAACGTTATCCCGCAAGCATCACAAAAATTGCAACGGTTATAACAGGTCTTGAAAACGGCGCTCTCGATGACAAAATAGTAATGAGCGATGAGGCTGTTTTCTCAATCTCGCGCTCGTCAAGCCATATTGCACTCGATGTGGGTGAAGAAATAACTCTTGAGCAAGCATCATATGCCGCACTTATGATGTCGGCCAACGACGCGTGTAACGGTATTGCGGAGCATACAGGCGGCTCAATAGATGAGTTTGTTTCAATGATGAATAAAACCATGGTTGCGGCGGGGGCTAAAAACACCCACTTTGCAAACGCGCACGGGCTTAAGGATTCAAACCACTATACCACAGCATACGATATGGCAATGATTTGCCGATATGCCATAAAAAATGAAACTTTTAGAAAAATCTTCGGCACATACAAATACGATATGCCTGCAAACAACAAGCAGCCCGAGGTTCGCCACTTTGTAAATCAGCATGAAATGATAAGCAACCCCGAGCTTTTGTATGACGGTATCATCGGCGGCAAGGCGGGGTGGACAACTGAGGCACATTACACTCTCGTAACTGCTGCAGAGCGCGATGGGCGCACCCTTATCGCGGTTGTTATGAAAAGCCCACGAAATGACGATAAATACACCGACACAAAAGCACTTCTCGACTACGGATTCAGTGAGTTTGAGACAGTGCAGCTCACAACCGCCGACTTGCCCAAGCGCTCAGGCTACAAGCTCGACGCGCCCATATCACTTCAACTCCCTGCAGGGACAACGAAGGATAAACTCGTTATAACAACAACGATGGAAAACGGCACCGACTATGCAGTTGTAAGCTTGCCCAACGGCACAGAACTCGCGCGCTTCCCCTGCTCGGTTGCCATTGATGTATCGGCAAAGACCGCCTACGAAATTCGTTCAGAGAACACCGCTTCAAAAGTTCTTTGGGCTTTATGCATTATTGTTCTTGTAATAATCGGGCTGTTTGCGTTGCTCGTCGCGGCAATCGCTATCCGAAAGGAAATATGCCGCGCGCGCAGACGCCGCAGAAGAAGGAGACGTTAATAAACTATGAAAAAGACCTTGTCTGTTATTCTCGCGCTTATGCTTTCTTTTACAGTAACTCTCGTCGGCTGCAGTGAAAAAGAAGAAGCTGCCGGTGAGTTTGTCCTTGCATCCACACTTTCCCCCGAAGACCAGGCGCAGGTTGACAAAACGCTTGCGACTTTTATGCAATGCTACGAGGAGGATAACGCAAAGGGCGTTCTCCCTCTCCTCTCAGAGCATTTTAACACAACCGAGGAGGATACTCTTAAATTTTTCAGCGATGTGCGCGAACTTGCCGAAAACCCGTTTGTGCCGTATGACTCATACTATATAAACGGTGTAACCGTTTCTGACACCATCATAAAGGTCAAAAAAACAGAGACTGATAAAAACTATATCGAGCTCACTCCTGCGTATGAAGAGTTCTACTGCGCCTTCTATGCCTCAGAGGGAGAAAAGGTCTCATACATGATGACAATATTCCTTGTTCGTGAGAGCGGAGAGTTTAAAATTATGTATGTCAACCCCGGTGATTTCAAGCATCAGGGGCAGGACGCCCCCGCACTCTTTGAAAAAACAAAAGAACTTTATAATGAAGGTAAGCTCATCCCTGCATATATAACCTCATGTATGCTCGGCATTACTCTTCGTCCTGGGCAGTATCTCAGATATGAAAACCATATCGAGATGGAGGATATGTGTTATAAGCTCTTTAGCGAGGTCACTGAGAAAATTGAGCTTCCGCTCACACTTGAGAACACAAGCAACTCTTCTCTGTACGCAATACAAATAACAAAAGATGAATCCTACGGCATATTGCCTTATGTTCTCTTTAAGACCGATGTTCCCGTAACAGATTCCGCGGCGCTTGAGCAAGAATGCGAAAAGGTTCTCAACGCACTTGAAAAGATGTCTCCGGGCCTTCGCGAAACATTTGAGTATATAGAAATGAACGCAACAAACAGCGAGCCTGTGGATGCCGAGCCATCGGATACAACCTCGGTTATTATAAAAACAAGATGAGCAAAGCGGTTTCCAATGTTTTTTATTCCTCATTTTTGTTGAAATTAAGCCCTTTTTAATATATCGAAAAAAATATTGAAACTTTTTTAAAAAAAGGGGTTGCAAAACATACAAAAGTGTTATATAATACCTTTGCAAAATATTTTGGGAGAGGAGTCTGTATTATGAAAACTTATACAGAGCCAAAACTCGAAATCGTCACACTCAATGCATCAGACGTTATCACAACTTCTGCCCTTTTGTCTTTGATGAATCTTGACTCCGGCATTGAGAACGGTACCAGCATTGATCCGTTTGCAATAGGCAACAACTAAAGCTGGGCTTTGCAACGTGACGATGAAGTCTGCAAAGTGGGCAGACACATTGTGCATGTGAAAAATCGCAAAAAACATAAAGGGGTAACAGTGCACATTACCCCTTTATAATCGTCTAATTTAGCGTGTGGGTTTTATCCACACGCTTTTTTATTGCCCTATCTCACTTGAAATCACATGATAAAGATTGCGTTTTTTGCAAAAAGAGTCATTGCAAATATGCAAAGAAAGTGATATAATGCTATATAGCAAACTATGCGATATTTTCGCACATACATATAAATGAAAGGAAGATTCATAATGGATTACAAAAAGCAAGCTCTTATCTCCCACGAAGAGTGGCAGGGCAAGATTGAAGTTACTTGCCGTTGCCCTGTAGCTACAAAGGACGACCTCTCCGTTGCATACACCCCGGGTGTTGCAGAGCCGTGCCTTGAAATCAGCAAGGATGTTGACCTCAGCTACAAGTACACACGCCGTGGCAACCTCGTTGCTGTTGTAACAGACGGTACTGCAGTTCTCGGCCTTGGTGATATCGGCCCTGAGGCAGGTATGCCCGTTATGGAAGGTAAGTGCGTTCTCTTTAAGGCTTTCGGCGACGTTGACGCTTTCCCGCTCTGCATACGTTCAAAGGATGTTGACGAAATCGTAAAGACAGTTTCTCTCCTCGCAGGTTCTTTCGGTGGCATCAATCTCGAAGACATTGCAGCTCCGCGTTGCTTTGAAATCGAGCGCAAGCTGAAGGAAGTTTGTGATATTCCGATATTCCACGACGACCAGCACGGCACAGCTATCGTTTCTGCTGCAGCTATGATTGGTGCTTGCCGCCTCACAAAGAGAAACATCTCTGACCTTAAGGCTGTTGTTTCCGGCGCAGGCGCTGCAGCTATCGCAGTTACACGTCTTCTCATGGCTCTCGGTCTCAAGGAAGTTATTCTCTGCGACCGCAAGGGCGCTATCTACGAGGGTCGTGACGGCTTGAATGCCGAGAAGGAAGCTATGGCAAAGATCACAAACCGCAACAAGGTCAGCGGCTCTCTTGCTGACGTTATGGTTGGTGCTGATGTTGTATTCGGTCTCTCGGGCCCGGGCATCATCACTCAGGACATGGTCCGTTCAATGAATAAGGACCCGATGGTATTCGTTATGTCTAACCCGAATCCGGAAATCTACCCGGATGAGGCTATTGCAGCAGGTGCTGCTGTTGTCGGTACTGGCCGTTCAGACTTCCCGAACCAGATCAACAACCTCCTCGCATTCCCGGGCGTGTTCCGCGGTGCTCTCGATGTTCGCGCAAGCGACATCAACGATGAGATGAAGGTTGCTGCTGCTTACGCTATCGCAAACCTCATCGACGAGAAGGACCTCCGTCCTGACCGCATCATCATTGAGCCGACAGACCCATCTGTTGCTCCGGCAGTCGCTAAGGCTGTTGCAGAAGCAGCAAGAAAGACCGGCGTAGCTCGTATCTAACATTATATATAACAAAAACCTCTGCGGGAAATCCGCAGAGGTTTTTTGTTTTATTCTTTTTATCTGTTTTCTCTGAAATATGGGTTTCCGAGTGATGCCGGTGCACGATATTCTTTCTTGTTTCGCATTGTAATAAACATGAGCACAAGTATCGTTACAATATACGGTGCCATATCAAGTAGCTGCGCACTGAAGTTTATTGTGGTACCAAACAGGACAAGGCCTCCCTGAAGCTTGAATGTGAGACCTCGTACGGCACCGAACAGATACGCGCCGAGTATTGCGCGAAGGGGGTTCCACATCGCGAATATAACAAGCGCAACCGAAATCCAACCCGCGCCGGCCGTGAGGTCGATATTCCATCTGCCTACATATACCATGGAGTAATACCCGCCGCCGACACCGCACAGAAAACCTCCGAGCAGGAGATGTACATATTTATGAAGCGTGACGTTTATTCCCGACGCATCTGCCGCAGCAGGGTTCTCGCCTACCACGCGCGCATTAAGGCCGGTATTTGTCTTTTTAAAATAGATGTAAATTGCTATAGCACAAAAAATTGCGCCAAGCACAAATGGGCTCTGTTCAAAAAGCATCTTGCCAACAAGCGGTATGTCAGAAAGAACAGGTATTTTATGAATACCGAGCATTGCGGTGACCGACTCGGGGAGCGACTTTCCCGAAACAGATGCTCCGATAAGGCCTGCCGCACCACTTCCGAAGGTTGTAAGCGCAAGGCCCGTTACGGTCTGGTTTCCGCGAAGTGATACAGTTATTGTCGCATAGATAAGCGCACCGAGTGCGCCTGCCGCTCCGGCGGCAAGCACTGCAAGAAGCGCACTCTCCGTGTTATATGCCACAAGAAAGCCCGTAGATGCGCCGAGAAGCATCATCCCCTCTATGCCGAGGTTCATATTGCCTACCTTCTCACCGAGAATGCCACCGAGCGTGCCGAAAAGAACGTGTGTGCCAAGCGAAGCTGTGACCTGCAGGAACAACGCAGCAGCAATAAGAAACTCTCCCATTATCTGTTACCTTCCTTTCCCGCACGGCGAACAATTTTATAGCTTATGAAGAACTCACTGCCCAGAACAAAGAAAATAATTACCGCCTGAAGTGAATATATCATAGAAATCGGAATTCGCATTGACGTTTCAAGAAAGCTTCCGCCTGCAAGCAATATGGCAAACAAGAACGACGTTACAACAACCGCCGGTGCAGAAAGCCGCGCAAGATATGTTGTTATAACTGCAGTAAAACCAAGCCCGCCTGTGAACTGCTCTGTAAGTGTCTTCTCAACCGCTGATGTCTGTATCATCCCCGCAAGACCGCACAGCGCGCCCGAAAGGATTACCGCAAGAACCGTCACCTTTTTTACATTGATTCCGGCGTATCTTGCCGTTGCACGGCTCTCGCCAAGCACTGAGATTTCATAGCCGAACTTTGTGCGCGACATGAGTATATACACTAAAACAGTAAGCGCAAGTGCAATTATCCAACCGATGTGTATGCCGAAAACGCTCGGGAGTACTGCATTTGGCTCAAATGTTGCAATCTTCGGCATTCCGCCGTCTTCACGCCACGGCCCGTACTGCAAATATGTTATCCACCGCAATGCCACATAGTTGAGCATAAGTGTGACGAGCGTTTCGTTTGTGCCGAACCTGACTTTAAGAAGCGCAGGTATTAGCGCCCATATCCCGCCGCATACAAGGCCTGCGAGTGCCATAAGCGGCAGCAGGACATATGCCGGGAGATGTGAGAAGTTAAGAGCAAAATACGCAGCGCCAAACGCGCCCATGCACATCTGCCCCTCGGCGCCGATGTTCCAAAACTTCATTTTAAATGCAACAAGCGTTCCGAGAGAGAGAATGACAAGCGGTATTACCTTGTTAAAGGTTGCACGCACACGATATGCCGAGCCAAGCGCGCCCTTAACAAGGTTTGCATAAAACTCAAGCGGATTATATCCAAGGATAAGCACGATGAGCGCCGCAGCACAAAGCGATACGAATATTGCAAGAATTTGTGCACCGACGGCCTTCCCCGGAGACAGCTCCGGTTTTTTTACTATACGAAACATCAGCGCACCTCCTTATTAAGACTATGGCCGAGCATCAGAAGCCCGACATCTTCTTTTGTTACCTTTTTCGGGTCAACAATATCCATAACTGCACCGTCGTGCATAACAAGAAGCCTGTCGCACAAAGCGAGAAGAACGTCAAGGTCCTCGCCGATGAACAGCACAGCAACGCCGTCCTTCTTCTGTTCATTGATTATGTCATAAATATTATACGACGCGCCTATATCAAGCCCGCGGACAGGGTATGCCGTTATAAGCAGCTTCGGGTTAAGCTCAACCTCGCGCCCAAGAAGCACTTTCTGTATATTGCCACCCGAGAGCTTACGCAGAACGTGGTTTACCGAAGGAGTCCTTACCCCATAACGCTCTACTATCTCTTCTGCGCGCTTCTTCCCCTCTTTGCGGTCTACAAACATGCCCTTTTTTGTTCTGAACGAGCGTAGCATGATGTTGCTTGTAATGTCCATACCCGCGACGAGGCCCATACCGAGCCTGTCCTCCGGAACAAACGACATTCCTACACCTCGGCGCAGAATTTCAATAGGCGAAAGCCCGAGGATTTCTTCATCACAGAACTTCACACTTCCGCTTGATGCCGACATAAGCCCTGCGATTGTTTCGCACAGCTCCTTCTGCCCGCTTCCCGCAATGCCTGCGATACCGAGAATTTCACCGCCGTAGATGTCAAACGACATTTTGCGGAGCATCTCGCGCCCCATATCAGTTACATATGAGAGGTCGCGTACCTCCAGCACCGGCTTCTCAGAGAGCTTCGGTTCCTCACGCACTATTTTCAGCTCTACTGCCTTGCCTACCATCATCTCAGTAAGCTGCTGCGGGTTTGTTTCAGCTGTGTTTACCGTTCCTATTGTTTCGCCATCACGCAAGACAGTAACGCGGTCACTTATCTCCATAACCTCGTTAAGCTTGTGCGTTATAATTATAATGGCGCAGCCCTGCTTTTTCATGTTCCGGAGAATTTCAAAGAGTATCTCCGCCTCCTGTGGTGTTAAGACGGCTGTCGGCTCGTCGAGTATGAACATACTCGCGCCGCGATAGAGCATTTTGACAATCTCAATCGTCTGCTTTTCGCCGACAGACATGTTGTAGACCTTCTTTTTCGGGTCTATATCGAGACCGTATTTTTCACAAATATCGGTTATTTTCTTATCTATCCTTTTAGGATTGCGGAAAAGGCCCTTTTCGCTACCTGCCGAGATATTCTCTGCGGCAGACATAACCTCAACAAGCTTAAAGTGCTGATGCACCATGCCGATTCCCGCCGCAATGGAGTCGTGCGGCGATGCAAAGGTTACGGGCACCCCTTCAATCTCAATAACGCCCGCATCAGGCGCATAAATGCCCGCGAGCATATTCATAAGCGTGCTCTTTCCCGATCCGTTCTCGCCGAGAATAGCGTGTATTTCACCGCGCTCTACTTCAAGGTGTGCCTCTTTGTTTGCCACAACTTGCCCGAAAGCTTTTGTTATTCCGTTCATTTTGATACAAGGTGTGTTCGGCATATCTTCCCCCGCCTTTCTAAAGCAGATTAATTGGTTTTAAAAAAGATGCGAGGGTTCTCTGCCTCGTATCCTTTTTAAAACCGAGGGGCTTGTTTCCAAACCCCTCGACATCTATGTGGTTTCTTATGCGTCGATTGAACCTATAACGCCTTCGATAAACCAATTCATGTTGTAAATTTCGTCGTTTGTCATGCCGTTTGCATGCTTAACAGCACCGCTCTGATCCTTAACTTCGCCTGAGAAGAGAACGAGTGAGCCGTCGATGATACCCTGCTTTGCAGCCTCAACCTTTTCTGCTGTTCCCGGTGCGCAGAGGTCAGAAAGCTCGTCAAGGCCAACCCAGCCTGATGCAAGTCCTTCCCAGTATGCGCCCGGAACCCATGTGCCCTCTGTGATACGTGTTACGCAGTCAACATAGAACTTGTCCCAGTAGAAGAGCGGAGCGGTGAGGTATGCCTTCGGTGCAGCGTCCGGAGTCGGAGTGTTGTAGCCGATAGCAAACTTGCCCTTTTCCTGTGCTGCGAGCTGCGGAGCCGGAGAGTCCTGATGCTGCTCGATAACGTCACAGCCCTTGTCAAGGAGCTCAATAGCCGCCTGCTTCTCAACAGCCGGGTCATACCATGTGTTTGTCCAGATGACTTCAACAGTAGCATCCGGGTTTACAGACTGTACGCCGAGTGTGAATGCGTTTATACCGCGGATGCACTCAGGAATCTGCATAGCTGCAACATAGCCAATCTTGTTAGCCTCTGTCTTCATGCCTGCAACGATACCTGCGAGGTAGCGAGCTTCGATAACTCTGCCCATGTAGTTGCACATGTTCGGGAGTGTCTTGTAGCCTGTTGCGTGGTTAAAGTAGATGTTCGGGTATTCCTTTGCAACGGTCTCTGTGTAGTCCATATGGCCGAAGCTTGTTGTGAAGATAACATTGCAGCCTGCATCTACAAGCTCGCGGACAGCAACTTCACAGTCTGCGCTCTCGGGGATGTTTTCCTTGTAAAGGCACTCATAGCCTGCTGCTTCAAGAGCAAGTCTGCCCTTGTCGTGAGCCTGAGTATAGCCGCCGTCGTTGATGTCGCCGATGTAAACAAAACCGACTTTGACGTCTTCCTTGGCGATAGGAGCGAGAGCTACTTCGCCGCCATCTTCGCCCTGGCCCGGCTCAGAAGCTGTGCAAGCTGCGAGAGCCATTACCATAACTGCTGCGAGGAGAATTGCTAAGATTCTTTTTGACATGATGTTTGACCTCCTTAATATATGTGAAACGTGCCTTTCACGTTTCTGCTACATAAACTCAACTCCGCCGTCTTCGGACATACACTTTACCCGGGCAAGGGACTCGACGCGAATGCCCATGTCGCGAACCGTCTGCCCACCGTCCTGAAACGCCTTTTCAATGGCGATTCCCGCGCCCACAAGGTGTGCCCCCGCCTGCTTAATAATGTCTGCAAGGCCGAGGAGCGCCGCACCCTTTGCGAGAAAATCGTCTATTATAAGCACGCGGTCGCCGGAGTTTAAAAAGTCCTTTGAAACGATTATGTCATAATCCTTGCCCTTTGTGAAAGAATGAACGCGGCTTGTGTATGTATCGCCGTCTATGTTCTTTGATGCAGTCTTTTTTGCAAACACAACAGGCACGTCAAAATACTGTGCCGCTATGCACGCAATGCCTATTCCAGATGCCTCAATGGTAAGGATTTTGTTTACACCTTCACCGTCAAACAATCGGCGAAACTCACGCCCTATCTCACAAAGAAGTGTGACATCTATCTGATGGTTTAAAAAACTGTCTACCTTAAGAACGTTACCCTCACGGACAACACCGTCACACCTTATTCTCTCTTCAAGAAGCCTCATACGAACTCTCCCGAAATTAATCGAATTATATTTATTTAATTATAGCGCATACAGGTATACTTTTCAAGTCGCAAAATTAACAATTTCGAAATATTCTCGAGTCATTCCGGGCAGAGTGCAAAGGCTTCTCCTTGAGGAGAAGCTGCCACGAAGTGACTGATGAGGTGTGGCTTGCAAAGCAAGCGGTTTTGTTTATTCCCACCTCATCCACCGCAAGCGGTTTTACACCTCATCCGAGTTGCTTCGCAACCCACCTTCCCCTCAAGGGGAAGGCTTTTTTTGAGGGGAAGGCTTTTGGGGGTCACTTCAGAATGACACTAAAACAAAAAAAACACGGTACCTGTTGGTACCGTGTTTGGTGCGAGTGATGGGACTTGAACCCATACGTCATGGACACACGCCCCTCAAACGTGCCTGTCTGCCTATTCCAGCACACTCGCATATGTTACGCTGCCTCAAATCGACAACGTAAATATTATATTCATTTTAAAGCCAAATGTCAAGCCCTAATTTTGATTTTTACAAAAAAATTTTTCGATGATACTTTGCCTGATTTTCTTATATCCTCTCTATTTTATCAAGAAGAGTGTCAAGCCAGTCGGCGCTGATGTCCTCGACTCTGCCCGCATCACACAACTGTGCCACCTTCGGATTCATCGGAATATGGCATACGGTGTCTATGCCAAGCTCTTTTGCGTGCTCTGAAACCTTGCTCTCGCCAAAGATGTAATGGCGTTTATTACATTCGTCACACTCGAAATATGCCATGTTCTCAACAATACCGAGAACAGGGATATTTAACATACCCGCCATCTTAACCGCCTTATCAACTATCATGGACACAAGCTCCTGCGGGCTTGTTACGACTACTATGCCGTCAAGCGGCAGTGACTGGAACACCGTAAGTGGAACATCGCCCGTTCCCGGAGGCATATCAACAAACATAAAATCAACATCCTGCCAGATAACGTCTGACCAGAACTGCTTTACCGCGTTTGCGATAACAGGCCCACGCCATACTACCGGGTCTGTGTCGTTCTCAAGCAGGAGGTTTACCGACATGATCTGCGTACCCTTTGCTGTCTTTGCGGGGTACAGGCCACCTGTACCGCCATTTACCTTCTCATTCACCCCAAAAACCTTGGGAATTGACGGTCCGGTGATATCCGCATCAAGCACCGCGGCATTTTGGCCCCTCTTCTGCATACCCGATGCGAGAAGCGAGGTTACAAGGCTCTTGCCAACGCCGCCCTTACCGCTGACAACGGCAACAACGTGCTTAATGTTATTGAATTCGCCTGTTGGCTCTATAAAACTTTCTTTTTTTCTTGAATCGCAATTACTGCTGCAAGAAGCGCAATTGCCACTACAATTTCCTGACATTTTTCATCACCGCGAAACATTATACCCCATTTAGTTTTTAAAATCAATACTAATTTGTTTTAAAATTGAGTGTAAATTTGTTTGTAACTTTCGTTTGGTGAATAAATAAACTCGTCGATATGTTCACCATCAAAATAATAGTCAAACACATTATCATTAGGTGTGTCAAAGCTATCAATTATAATTAGCTTTATTTTCATTTTTTCAGGTATTATGCTTTTTATATAAACACTTGCGCTTTGTCCTACACGAACATTTTCTTTTGGCTCGGCAAGGCCTGCAAGATTAGGCGCAAGCTCTACAAAAATACCATAATTTTCTATACTTCGCACTACACCTGATACCGTCTGCCCTTGCGAAAACTTCGCCGCATTTTGTTGCCAGGTGCCTAAAAGCTCTTTGTGAGATAACGTGATTTTATTATCATCATCTATTCCTTTAATAATTGCACGTATCTTGTCGCCAACAAAAAATCTATCTTTCGGATGAGTAATGCGCGATACGCTTATTGCATCGATAGGAAGCAGTGCAATATTGCCACAACCCACGTCACAAAAAGCACCAAAGGTTTCAAGATGAGTTATGCGCGCGTCTATAATATCGCCTGCTATTAGATTATCTATTATGTATGTCAGACATTTTTCCTGCGCTATTCTGCGAGATAAAATTGCCTGAGTTTTTCCGTAAATATCACTTTTTATCTCCCTTACAACGAAGCATACCGCCCTACCCACACGTGAAATAAGGGCGATGTCACGGGTTTTGCCGTCTTTAATACCAATGGCACCCTCATCGCGCGGTATTATGCCCTTCATTATGCCAAGATCTACTATAAGATTATGCTCGGCATCACACATTACAACGTTGGCTTCAAGAATTTTTTCGGTAAGAATTGCCTGTTGCAGCATTGATTCACTTGCTAAGTATTTTTTGTTTTCGTCGGTTGCTATAAGCGTACCTTCGGGATAATAATCTTTCATTTTTATCTCGCCTTTCATATTTTCATACAAAAATATATGATTCTAAAAAGATAAAAATGATAAAAGGTTTATATGCAAAAAAGATAGCACCCAAATTGAGTGCTATCTTACTTTTTAAAACTAAAACCAAACTGCTAAAACAGTTCCATCAGAACGAATTATGGCTGTGGGTACAGCTGTATCCCTTTCTGGATCTAAATCTTTTAAAAATGCAACAGCCATCCAAGCGTCATTTTCACTATCATAATAAACATCTATCCCGTATTCGGCTGTTACTTCAAATTTTTCGTCTTGCCAAAGCTTTTTTGCGTTTTTGTATAAATCTGTCGCGTTAGTTATTTTTGATACAGTCTTCCCAAGCGAAAACAATTCTATTTCTTCTTGAAAATCTTGTATATTAAATGCTTTAACATCCGAGATTATAATTTCTGAATCTTTTTCTATAGTAGACGATTTTTTACTTTCATCTTGCGTATGATTTTTTTGACCACAACCAATTATCGTAATTGTTATTAAGACAACACATATTAGACATAGATGAATTTTTCTCATTACATTTACCTCCTGTAAGATTAAAGCGAAAAGCGACCTGTAAAAACAGATCGCTTTAAAACACAATAGATTATAAATTCTTAACAGACCACGATCTGCCACAAATCTTATTACTTGTTTAGTATAACACGCTTATGATATATTGTCAATATTAAGGTGTGTCTTACTTAACAGTAACTGTACCACTTTTAAAGGAAACCTCTTTTAATTCACCCTCAATGTTTGAGAAATTGGTTTCTTTATCGAAAGAAATTTTGTATTCTCCGTCATCGGCTGTCGCTTTTACCTTAAAATTTAAGGTTGCTACCAAGCCATTTTTATCGGTGTTTTTATCATCCATCTGCGTAACGACAATAGCTAATTGACCTTTATTATCATTGTCCTCAGAAAAATCAAACACTTTACCATTTGAACACGATACGTACTCAAAAGCTGACGCGTCATAGTTAATTATAACCTGTCCACCCCAAACGGCGCTATTACCATCCATTGAGAAAGGAAGCTTTACAGTATCACCCGCAAGAGCCGTAGCATCACCAATAGATATCGATATGTTTTTTGGCTCATTATTGCCACTGAAAATAAGGATAGCTCCAATAGCAAGAACCACAACAAGTAATACGGATAAGCATATGTATAAGTGTTGTTTTTTAACTTTTCTTTTTCTCATATTAAAATCCCTCATACTCGCCATTATTAATCTTTTCTGTAAGCGCAGTTACAACGCCTTCTTTATCTTCTTTGTATGTAACGCCGTACCAACGGTCCTCGGCAACAAGCACTGCCACGTCTTTTTGACCGCGATTGATTACGTTTGAAACAACTGTAGGAAGATAATATTCAACCTTTGGAACGTTAATTTTTTCAGCAAAAAATTCTTTAAGATCATTTTCAATGTAATTAAATATATCGGGAGTAAATCCCCACATATTCATTGATACAATGCAGTCGGGTGGCAAATCTACCCAATTTTCATCATCTTCGGTATATTTGCAATCAAGAATTTTTGTGCGTTCTACAACAGCGGTAAGATTGCCGTCTTTTACGTCGCAAATGCCGCGAGAAACAGTGCCATTTTCGGTAAGGGTATTTTGTAATCTAAAGCCCACCATACAAAAATCGCCCTTTTGCTCTTTTAGATGGTCATACATTTTTTTATAAGCGCCCTTGCCATAGTAGTCATCGGCATTGATAACAGCAAACGGAGTATCAACAACGTTGCGAGCACAGTAAATAGCGTGTGCTGTGCCCCACGGTTTTACACGATCTTCGGGGCAGACAAAACCTTCAGGCAACATATCAAGCTCTTGAAAAGCGTAATCAACGTCAATCATCTTTTCAATTCTTGAGCCTACAATTTCTTTAAACTCTTTTTCTATTTCGTGCTTAATAATGAAAACAACCTTGTTAAAGCCTGCTTCCTTTGCATCATAAACCGAAAAATCAATTATTGCTTGACCGCCAGGGCCCACAGGTTCAATTTGTTTTAGTCCTCCGAATCGGCTACCCATTCCTGCAGCTAGCACTAATAATGTTAAATCTTGATTCATACAATCATCTCCTTTATTTTCTGAATCACTTTATA
>JAZNAQ010000041.1:0-13675 GCA_045586595.1 Eubacteriales bacterium
ACGGCTGAGCGAACCTTGTTATTCGCTCCGCTCATAATAACAAATCCTTCGTAGGATAGGAGGGATTTGCGCCGATTTGGTTTCTCCCAAAGCGGTTTCACAAATAATTGAATATATGCCCCCGTAGTTAAGTGGATATAACAAATCCCTCCTAAGGATTAGTCGTGCGTTCGACTCGCGCCGGGGGTGCCAATTTACAAAAGGAGTATCTGTTTTATCGGATACTCCTTTTGGTGTATCTTGGCGATTGACAAATACTCTTATATAGGGTATGCTATAGAAAAATACATACAACAAGGAGAAACACTAAAATGAAAAGATTATTATGCTTAATTCTTGCAATGTGCACGCTCTTTGCACTTGCCGCATGCGGAAATAATAACAACGATGAGCCCGAAAACGAAGTAGTCGGCGAGGTTGTCGGCACTCCCGAGGGCGACACAGCCCCCGAAGAAAGCACCGAGGGCGAGAACGCTCCCGCAGAGGGCGAAGAGCCCGAGGCAAATGACGACAAACCCGCCCAAGAAAAGCCGGCTGATAAACCCGTTCAGAATCCCCCGGAAAACAAGCCCGCCTCAAAGCCGGAGGCTCCATCCACAACCAACCCGAGCGCCCCTGTAACCCCGCCTCCTGCAGATGAAAAGCCGCAGACTCCTCCCGCAACCGAAGCACCGAGCACAGGCAAAACCGTAGGTGATACACTTGCCGCGGTATGGCGTGCAAACACAGACAAGAGCGCAGAGGAGATTGCAAACGCTGTTATGGCTCACAGCTCCATTCAGTTTATGGGCGGCGTTGTTCCCGTAGAAGAGGGCTTCCTCACAGGCTTTGACAACACCGAAATTCGCGGTTTCTCAAGCGGCGTAATGTTTGCGCCTGCAATCGGCACCATTCCGTTTGTCGGATATGTATTTGAGCTTGCAGACGGCACAAATGCCGACGCATTTGTAAAAACTCTTAAGGACAGCGCAAACCCGCGCTGGAATATTTGCACAGAAGCCGAGCAGACAATCGTTGAGAAAAGCGGCAACAAGGTCTTCTTCCTTATGTGCCCGAAGAGCTTTGAAGAATAATATGTGACTCACAAGGGCGGTGAAAACCCGCCCTTTTAATTTGCAAAAAAGAAGGTGTGCCCTATGCTGTTTTCAAGTATTCCTTTTCTATATTATTTTCTCCCGCTCGTACTGATACTGTATTTTATCGCGCCAAAATACCTCAAAAACACTGTTCTCCTACTCTCAAGCCTTGTGTTCTACGCATGGGGCGAGCCGATATATGTGTTTTTGATGCTCGCAACAATAGCTTGTGGGTATGTTCTCGGCATTTTAATTGAAAAGGCTAAAAACCGCAGTATTGCACGGCTTTTTCTTGCAATCTCAGTCGGGCTTGATATTCTTGCACTCGCCTATTTTAAATATGCCGACTTCTTCATATCAAACTTCAATGCCGCAACCGGGCTTTCAATTCCTCTGCTTCGTATTGCGCTCCCAATCGGCATAAGCTTTTACACATTCCAGATTTTAAGCTATACGATTGATGTTTACCGCGGCACAGTTCCCGCGAACAAAAATCCGATTAACCTCGCGGCATATATAACAATGTTCCCCCAGCTCATAGCAGGGCCTATTGTGCGCTACCATGATGTGGCACTGCAGCTTGAGTGCCGCACTCATTCATTTGAAAAGTGCGCAGAGGGCGTGCGACGCTTTACGCTCGGCCTTGCAAAGAAAATCCTTATAGCAAACCAGCTCGGAGAGCTCTGCGAGGTGTTTCGCGCATCAAATGATAAGTCAGTCGCGTTTTTCTGGCTTTATGCCGTTGCGTTCTCGCTTCATGTTTACTTTGACTTCTCAGGTTACTCCGACATGGCGATAGGCCTCGGAAAGTTCTTTGGCTTTAACTTTATGGAAAACTTCAACTACCCATTTATCTCAAAAAGCATAGCTGAGTTCTGGAGGCGTTGGCATATCTCCCTCGGGTCATGGTTTCGCGATTATGTATACATTCCGCTCGGCGGAAACCGCGTAAAGCCCGCAAGATGGCTCTTTAACATCCTCTGCGTTTGGATGCTTACAGGCTTCTGGCACGGCGCGGCATGGAACTTTGTCGTATGGGGTCTTTACTTTGCGGCGCTTCTTATAGCAGAAAAACTGCTGTGGAGCAAATACCTTGCGCGAAGCCGTACCATCTCGCATATTTACGTCCTTTTACTCACAGCAATAAGCTTTGTTATATTTAACGCAACCGATATGAAAGAGGCGATAAGCTATATCGGCGCAATGTTTGGCTCTGGTGAATACCCCGTGTTCAGTACAGAATTTCTGTATTATCTCAAGTCGTATGCTATAGTGCTGATCATTGCGGTGGTGGGCGCAACACCGCTTCCAAAGCGGCTTATGTCAACACGTACAGGAGAGAAGCTTGCGCTTTGCGAGCCCGTCATTCTCGTACTTCTCTTTATTGTAATGACGGCTTATCTTGTAGACGGCTCGTTTAATCCGTTCTTATACTTTAGGTTTTAGGAGGTGCCGATGATGAAAAATAAAATAACTTGTATCACGTTTTTCTCAGTTGTTTTTGCGTTTTCTCTGCTCTGCACCCTTCTCCCAAAAGACGACTTTTCAGAAAGCGAGCGGCGTGTTCTCAAAGATTTTCCCGAAATAAGCGCAGAGAGCCTCTTATCAGGCGATTTTGCATCAGGATTTGAGGAATATGCCATGGACACCTTCCCTTTCCGCGATGCTTTTCGCAGCATAAAGGCATACTCGTCACTCCTCATTTTCAACAAGACTGACAACAACGGTCTGTTTTCGCAAAACGGCCACTTGTCAAAGGTTGAATACCCACTAAATACGCCTATGCTCGACCATGCGGCAGAGCGTTTTGAGTTTATTTATGAAAGCTATTTAAAAGCTACAAATACAAACGTATACCTTTCGATCGTCCCTGACAAGAACTATTTTCTTGATGCCTTAAAGCTTGATTACGACAAGCTCACGTCATATATGCAAAGCAAAATGCCATATGCACAATATATAAACATCTTCCCCACCCTTGCAATAAACGATTACTACACCACCGACTCACACTGGCGGCAGGAATACATTGGAGACACTGCGAAAGCTATCGCAACCGCCATGCAGTCAAAAATATCGTTTAACTATACCGAAAATGTGCTCAATGTGCCGTTTTACGGCGTATATGTCGGGCAGTCGGCGAGGAAGGTTTCTCCCGATATGATAAAGTATTTTACAAACGAAATCACCGAAAGCTGCATTGTTACAAGCTACGATACCGGAAGCCCGAAGCCTGCTGCAATGTATAATATGGACAAGGCAAACGGCCGCGACCCGTATGAAATGTTCCTCTCCGGCAACTGCTCTCTTCTTACAATAGAAAACCCGAAGGCAGAAGAGCGGCGCGAACTCGTTGTTTTCCGTGATTCGTTTGCCGGCGCACTTGTTCCACTGCTTTGCGAAGCCTATTCAAAAATAACTCTTATCGATATAAGGTATATTCAAAGCTCGATGCTCGGAAACTTTGTTGACTTTGAAAATGCAGATGATGTGTTGTTCCTCTACAGCTCAACACTTCTCAACAACAGCCTCGCCATGAAGTAGCTTTAAGCATAAAAAGCCTTTTCCACCTCGGAAAGGCTTTTTTATTATTTTTTGTCGAACGTTTTTTCTTTACCACACTTCCATAATATGGTAAAATATATTTGGAGGGACAAGCTATGAAGAAAAATGACGACATGCTTATAAGAAAAGAAAAGATTACATATTTGCCGCTTTCCAAGATAAGCCCTAACAGAAACCAGCCGCGGCGCAGTTTTGATACAGTCGCTTTAAACGAGCTTGCGGCAAGCATCCGTGAAAACGGTGTTTTGCAACCGATAACAGTGCGCCGCGTAAACCGTGACTACGTTCTTGTCGCGGGTGAGAGAAGGCTGCGCGCATCACACATTGCGGGGCTTTCACAAATCCCTTGCATTATAATAGAGATTGACGATAAGACCTCAGCTACGCTCGCGCTGCTTGAAAATCTTCAACGCGCTGACCTCGGCTTTTTTGAAGAGGCAGAAGGCATTTCCCATCTGATGCGGGTCTGCGGCTACACGCAAGAGGAGGTAGCAAAAAAGCTCGGCAAGTCGCAATCGGCAATCTCTAACAAGCTTCGTCTCCTAAAGCTTGGCGGCGAGCTTATCTCCGCAATTACTGCATCAGGGCTTACAGAACGCCACGCAAGAGCTCTTCTGAGGCTCACAACAGTTGAAGAAAGAAAGGCAGCACTGACATATATCATAGAGAACAAGCTCAACGTATATAAGACCGACGAATATATCGACTCTCTGCTCAGCAACCGCGAAAACGAAAAGAAAAAGGAGCGCGAAGCAAAACAACAATATGTCATCCGCGATGTTCGCCTGTTTTATAATACCGTGGGCAAAGCGGTAGAAACAATGCGCCGAGCCGGGTTTCGAGCAGATCTTTCTCGCGACGAGGACGAGACTAGTATCAATATGTCAATCAAGATATTCAAATGATGTTCCACGTGGAACATCATTGTCAACCAAAAACAAGTACGATGTTCCACGTGGAACATCGTACTTTTGTGTTGCACTTTATAAAGTAAAGTGGTATAATTTATATACGCTAAAATGCGGAGGTGAACAAAAATGGCCAAGATTATCGCGGTTGCAAACCAAAAGGGCGGCGTTGGCAAAACAACAACGTGCGTTAACCTTGCAGCTGCACTACATATATCAAAAAAGCGCGTACTCCTTGTTGATATGGACCCTCAAGGCCACTCAAGCATAGGCTTTGGCATAAACAAACACGCAGGTGGCCCCACAGTTTATGATATTGTTGTAAACTCATCTGCCACCGCCGAAGTCATCCGCAAAACCCCTTACGGAGACCTTCTCCCCGCAAGCACAAGCCTTGCCGCAGCAGAGGTGGAGCTTGTTTCAGTCGAAAACCGCCACTATATTCTCAGAGATGCCTTGGCGCAGGTATCAGACAAGTACGATTATATAATAATAGATTGCCCTCCATCTCTGGGTATGCTCACAATCAATTCACTGTGCGCGGCAAATTCAGTTATTGTACCGGTTGACTGCGGATTTTACGCTCTCGAAGGCCTCTCAGCACTCACCTCTACAATGTCAACGATAAAAAAGGGGTTAAACCCGACACTTGACATAGAAGGCGTACTTCTCACAATGTTTGACTCGAGAACAAACCTCTCGGTTCAGATAGCGCAAGAAATAAAACGATACTTCCCCAAAAAAGTCTTCTCCGTAACTATACCGCGCAACGTCCGCCTCGCAGAGGCGCCAAGCCACGGGAAGCCTATTATGGAATACGACAAACACTCACGCGGCGCAGACTGCTATATGCGTCTTGCCGCAGAAATAGTCGACAACAACTCAAAGGAGGCGCAAACCAATGGCTAAAAAAGGCCTGGGCAAGGGCTTGGACGCACTTTTTATGAGCGATTTTTCAAGCAGTAGCGAGAGCGGCACCCCTCAAGAAGAAAAAGAAAGCAACTTTATAAAAATCACTGATATAGACCCAAACAAAAATCAGCCGAGAAAGCTGTTTTTTGAAGACTCTCTCGAAGAACTCGCAGAATCAATTAAACTTCACGGAATTCTGCAACCTCTTGCACTCCGCAGAACAGAAGGCGGCAGATACCAGATAATCGCAGGCGAACGCCGTTTCCGCGCAGCAAAGCGCGCAGGGCTCACAGAAGTCCCCGCGGTAATTGTCGACGCAGATGACCGCGCAGTTGCAGAGCTTGCCCTTATTGAAAACCTGCAACGCGAGGATCTAAACCCCGTCGAAGAAGCAGAGGGCTTCAAAGCCCTTATTGAAGAATATTCCCTCACACAAGAGGAGGCAGCAGAGCGTCTGGGTAAATCACGTTCAACCCTCACAAACGCCATACGCCTGCTCGCGCTTTCGCCCGATGCGCTCGCCCTGCTCCGCGAGGGGAAAATCGAACGAGGCCATGCAAAGGTTATACTCGGCATAACAGACCCGAAGAAACAAGGCGAAATAGCTCACATTGTAGCAGAAAAGAACTTAAACGTCCGCCAGACAGAGGACCTTGTAAGGCGTACAAACAAAGAGACGCTTACCCCGCCTGATACTTCCGATGTCGTTGAGGTTGACTATATCGCCGCTCTCGAGCGAGACCTCACAAAATCACTCGGGCGCAAAGTAAAACTTATACATGGCAAGAAAAAGGGCAAAATAGAGCTTGAATACTACGGAAACGACGACCTCGAGAGACTACTCGCCGTTCTCGGCCGTATAAAGTAGGAGGTCATTCCAATGGACGAAAACCAAAAAAGCACAAAACGCTTTCTCATTATATACTGCGTAGCGATTTTCGTGTTTGCAGTTGCACTTATCCTCATCGCTTCAATCTCACAGATGCGCATAAACCGCGAAGCTGATGAAATCCAAGAACGTCTTACAAGCGCAGAAATCCTCGCAGCAGACAAACAGACACGGCTTGACGCGGTAATGACAGAAAACTCAAGGCTCAACAGCCAAATCAAGCAACTTGAAATTCAAAAAGAAAACCTCTCCTCACAAAATGAGGAATTGCAAGCCCAGAAAAAGATTGATGATAAAAGAATCGCCGCATATCAAAAGCTTGCAGAGATGGTAAACTATAAAAGGCTCGGCAAGCGCTCAGCCTTAAGAAACGCCATAACGGCATTTGAAGAAGGCGGATACGCCGAATGCCTCAATGTGGCAGACCTCAAAATATACAACTCAATTAAGTAAAGGAATGTGAAAAACCATGCTCGACATTAAGGTAATCAGAGAAAACCCAGAAAAGGTTAAAGCCGCTCTTGCGCGCCGCTGCAAGGACTATTCTGCAGAAGTAGACAAGGTTCTTGAGCTCGACGGCCGCCGCCGCGAAATAATCGGAAAGAGCGAAGCAATAAAGGCTGCTCAGAACGCAGAATCAAAAAAGATTCCTATGCTGAAAAAAGCAGGCGAGGATACAACCGCACTGTTTGCAGAGCTTAAAAAGCTTGCAGACGAGATAAAAGAACTCGAGGGTGAGCTCCGCACAGTTGAAGATGAGCTTAACTCCGCTCTCCTCGTCATCCCGAACACACCAAACGACTCCATTCCCGACGGCCCGGATTCAGACAGCAACGTAGAGGTCCGCCGAAACGGAACTCCGCGTGAGTTTGATTTCACACCAAAGGCACACTGGGACCTCGGCGAAGACCTTGGCATTCTTGACCCCACAACAGCGGCAAAGGTTACCGGAACACGCTTCCACTTCTACAAGGGAGCGGGTGCAGCCCTTGAGCGCGCGATAATCAACTTCTATCTCGACACACACACAAGCCGAGGATATACAGAAGTATTCCCGCCGTTTATGGTAAACCGCGCATCAATGACAGGCACAGGCCAGCTCCCGAAGTTCGAGGAGGACGCATTCCACCTCGGCCGCGAGGACTACTTCCTCATCCCGACAGCAGAGGTACCGGTAACAAATATGCACCGCGAAGAAATACTAGACGGCTCGGCTCTCCCGATAAAGTATTGTGCATACTCTGCATGCTTCCGCGCCGAGGCAGGAAGCGCAGGTCGTGACACGCGTGGCCTTATCCGCCAGCATCAGTTCAACAAGGTTGAGCTTGTTAAGTTTGCAGACCCCGAGAACTCGTATGATGAGCTTGAAAAACTCACTGCCGATGCAGAGTTTGTTCTCGCATCCCTCGGGCTCCCCTACCGTGTAGTTTGCCTCTGTGCAGGCGACATGGGCTTCTCTGCCGCAAAGACCTACGACATTGAAGTGTGGATGCCGTCATACGACAGATATCTTGAAATCTCATCCTGCTCAAACTTCGAGGACTATCAAGCACGCCGCGCAGCTATCCGTTTCCGCGCCGAGGCAGGCGCAAAGCCACAGCTTGTACACACCTTAAATGGCTCCGGTGTGGCAATCGGCAGAACCGTCGCCGCAATACTTGAAAACTATCAGAACGAAGACGGTAGCATTACTGTTCCTGAGGTTCTGCGCAAGTACATCGGCAAAGATGTTATAAAGTAAAACATTAAAAGAATATATAAAAACAACGCCATGTGATTGCATGGCGTTGTTTTTATACTATATTATACATTTTGTTGTCGCTTTTTTGTCTTTATTCTTGACCAGAGTATAATTATTATCTGCCCGGGTACCCCTAAAATATATATCAGGCGCACATTTATCCCCGCAAGAACAATAAGCGAAATATGCAACGTTGCAAGAACACTCCACATCAAAAGCGATATTATAAAGAAGTTGCGCCGAGCGTTAAACCATATCGAGTTAAAGACAAGCCACACTATGAGTGTAACAGGCACAGCAAACAAAAATACAAGCCAATGGTGAAGCTCGGTATATTCTCTTAACATATCGCCGATAACAAATACAAGCGTTGCGATAAGCCACACAAGCATAATCGACATACCGGTTATAAAACTGTGGTTTGAAAAGTTTATTTTTCGTATATCCGGCAGAACGCGTTTTGTCCGGTGCTCCTCTACAAGCAGATAGTCGACAGTTACAGAAAAAATCTCTGCAATCTGCTTAAGAACCGCCACGTCGGGTATAGACTCGCCACGCTCCCACTTAGACACTGCCTTGTCAGAGTAGTTGAGCTTTTCTGCCAGCTCAAACTGCGTCATCCCGCACGATCTGCGAAGTTCAGCTATATTTTTAGCAACTATAAGCTTCAACTCTTCCATTTCACACTTCCTCTAAATCCGTTTAAATTATTTTATCACATTTTCCACCGCAAAACAATGAGTTTTTTGTAAACTCTACCGCAAGTAGAGTCTGTCTTTTTTGTTTCTACATCAAATTCTTTATGAATAGGTTGAAAAAAGCATTCGTTGTGATAAAATAACATCATACAAAACAAGCAGGAGGAACCCTCAAAATGAACGAATACATTATCATTACTGACTCAGCGTGCGACATTTCATCAGACACACTTTCTGCATGGGGTGTAAAACACGCAAGCCTTACTTTCAAATTCTCAGAGTCAGACACTGAATACAAAAACGAAGACCTTACCGCGCCTGAGTTCTATCAGAAGATGCGCGAGGGCGCGGCAGCAAAGACAGCGGCAATAAATATAGAAAACTTCAAAGACCTTTTCAGACCCGAACTCAAAGACGGCCGAGATGTCCTTTACATCGGTTTCTCGTCGGGCCTCAGCAACACATATAACGCAGGCCGCCTCGCCGCAGAGGAGCTTCTTGACGAGTTTCCTGACCGACGTGTAATCGCTATAGACTCTCTCTGTGCCTCCGCAGGCCAGGGGCTTCTTGTATATCTTGCAATGAAGCAGAAAGAAGCAGGCTCGTCTATCGAAGAAACAGCACGCTTTGTAATGGAGAATCGCGCAAATGTATGCCACTGGTTCACGGTCGATGACCTTAAATATTTAAAGCGCGGCGGGCGCGTCAGCCCGACAGCAGCTTTCGTCGGAGGTATGCTCAACATAAAGCCTGTTATGCACGTAGATGACGAGGGCAAGCTCGTCCCCGTTTCAAAGGTGCGTGGCCGCCGTGCCGCGCTCCGCGCCATCGCAGAGCAGTACGACCAGCTTGCGCTCGATAAAAACGGCACAATATTTATCTCACACGGCGACTGTATCGACGACGTAAACGAGATGAAGGCTCTTCTCGAAGCCGCAGGCGGCAAGGTTGAGATAATCACCTACGTCGGGCCCGTTATCGGCTCGCACTCAGGCCCGGGAACACTCGCAGTATTCTTTATGGGCAGCAGAAGATAAAACACTCAGGCGACGGGTCCAGGGCGGGAGCCCTGGTCGTTTCAAGGGGGTTTGAAAAGGGGGGGAAATTGAAATCCCCCCTTTTCTTTGTTTTGCTTCTTTTTCAAAAGAAAAAGAAGAGGGCCTCTGCCCCGCAGGGCAAACCAATTCAATAGAACCGGTTCACAAAACCCTCTCCGCATCTCCCAAAGGAGAATCCTTTATTCTTTAAAATCTTTTATAATCTCCTCTGCCGCTTGGTCAATCTCTCCGTTGTTGTCTATCTTCACATCGGCAAAGCTGTTATATTTATCCCGACGCCTTTCATACAACGCCTCAATATCTTTTGAGAGAGGGCGGTCATTGGTTGCAAGACGCGATATTTCACGTTCTATAAGGTAAATTCTGCCGTTCTGGGCAAGATGTTGGTAATTCTCTTCTCTTTCAACCACGCCTCCGCCTGTAGAGATAACAAGACCTCGCTCTCGCCCTACCTCAGCAATCACATCTGTTTCTATTTTCCGGAATGCATCCTCACCCTGCTCGGTTATTATATCTGACGGCGCGCCGTATTCTCTTCGGATAATCTCGTCGGTATCAACAATTTCGCGACCAAGAAGTGTCGCAACTCTTTTTGCAACAGCGCTCTTCCCTGCTCCCGGCATGCCGATAAGCACTATGTTCATAACCGATCGCGAAACACTCTTTACCGCTTCGTCTATAAGAGCGGCATCAATCTTTTTATCTGCAAAAATCTGTGCGGCACGATAGGCTTGCGCCGCAAGCATATAAAGCCCACTGACGCACGGTATACCAAGTCGCTCAGCCTCAAATATAAGCCTTGTCTTTGCCGGATTGTATATTACATCAACAACGCCCGAGCACGCAGGAAATCTCGAAATGTCAATCGGGCACTCCCCGTTTTTCGGATACATCCCAACCGGTGTAGTATTTACAATAACATCAGTATCGGTAAGTTCATATACATTGTCATAGTTTACATCACCCTTGCGCGAAACCACGGTCACCTTCTCTGCACCCATGGTACTCGCCGCGAGCTGCGCCGTTTTCGATGTTCCACCACTTCCGAGGATAAGGATATTTTTTCCCGTAAACGAAATGCCTGCACTGCGCACCATAGAAATAAACCCATATACATCTGTATTGGCACCGAAAATTTTACCGTCACGGTAAAACACAGTATTCACGCACCCCGATATGTGCGCAACCTCGTCAAGCTCGTTGCACAGCGAATACGCAAGCTCTTTATACGGAATGGTTATATTTAATCCGTCGAACTCTCCGCTTTTTATAATTTCTATTGCGCGTTCTTCACTCGCCTCGTAAAGCTCATACTCATAGTCGGCAAAAACGCTGTGTATCTGCTTTGAGTAGCTATGACCGAGAGTTTTCCCCAAAAGCCCGCATTTGAGTTTTTCTTTCATAATTTATCTGCACCTTCTTTGTGGCATAGTATAACATAATTTTTTCTATTTTTCAAACTTTCTTCTTTACAAATTGTATAATTTGAGGTATAATATACTCACTGTTTCGAAATTTAGGGGAGTTTTTTAATATGAACACAAATTTTCCGAGAACTATATCTCTGCTCCGCAAAGAAAAAGGCATGAGCCAGCGCTCCGTTGCAAAAGAGCTCGGCGTGTCGCAGGCGGTGCTTTCTCATTATGAAAACGGGCTTCGCGAGCCCGGCCTTGAGTTTGTTGCAAAGGTTGCAGACTTTTATAAAGTCTCTACAGACTTTCTGCTCGGCAGAACCATGTCAAGAGAAGACTATACAATTACCGCAGAGGACCTTCCCGACAGCTCAGAGGATAAGGATAACGTTCTGCGCGGCAGCATGATGGCAACACTTAACAAAAAGCTTATAATCAATTCACTGAGCATAATTTTTGATATTGTGGGCAAGTCTAAGAACAAGAAGCTCATAAACGAAACCGCGATGTTTTTTAATGTCGCGGTGTATAAGGTTTTCCGCGCGCTGTACTCAGCAACCGGCACACACAGCGAGGACTTTTTCTCCGTAAACGAAAAGCTGTGGCCGGAGCTTGCCAACGCCGAGCTTGCCATGAGCGCGATGAATATCAAGTGTGAGGCAGAAAACCTCACCCCGAACGACGGTAGCAAAACCGAGCTTCCCGAGCTTTCGCAGGAGTATATCGCACGCGAGTATCCGGCGCTCATGCAGTCGCTTTTGTCCGTTCTTCAGAATGTAGGCAAGCGCCTCGCAGCAAGAATGGATGCTCTCAAAAAATAATTTAAAAAAACTGTTGACAAACGCTCATTTTTTTGATATTATTTATAGGCTGTTACGAATGCTGGTATAGCTCAATTGGCAGAGCAGCTGATTTGTAATCAGCAGGTTGTAGGTTCAAGTCCTATTACCAGCTCCAGCAATATGGAGGAGTTCCCGAGTGGCCAAAGGGGGCAGACTGTAAATCTGTTGTCTTTCGACTTCGGTGGTCCGAATCCACCCTCCTCCACCATAAAAAAACAACTCACTATTTCAGGTGGGTTGTTTTTTTATGTGGCTAAGTAGGGTGAGATGAGGACAGCGACGTTCGCCCGCAGGCGAAACAAACAGTCCGGTGGACTCTTTGTTAGGAGCGCGGACCCGTAAATCCACCCTCCTCCACCATAAAACGCTTGCATTAGCAATCGTCTTTTTACTATATACAGAAACTTTTCTCAAAGCCGACAGAGTCGAGGTTTTTTCTTTTCTACTAACGCAACTTTTGCGCTCTACCGTGGGTTTCCTGCGCTCTCTACCATTTGTTTACCGCTTGTTCCTTGACACTTGGGCTCACAGTCTGTATAATTTGAGCTATCATCCAACGGAGGACAAACCATGAACTACAAAATTGTATCGGACTCAGCGTCCAACGTATTTAACCTTTCAGGCACAGACTACGCCTTTGCCCCGCTCAAGCTCTTGTTTAACGACAAGGAGAATATAGATACGCCCGCGCTTGACGTTGACGTAATGCTCGACGAAATGCTTTCAACTCGCGCCCGCGCAACCACATCCTGCCCGAATGTCGGCGAATGGCTTGAGGGATACGAGGGTGGTGACTGTATTTTTGCAGCCACCATCACAAG
The DNA here is from genome assembly GCA_045586595.1 of Eubacteriales bacterium. Classification (GTDB taxonomy): domain Bacteria; phylum Bacillota; class Clostridia; order Oscillospirales; family JAAYXM01; genus SIG480. The sequence goes on from JAZNAQ010000041.1 coordinate 12,923, forward strand.
CAACCTATCAGGCAGTTACAACGCAGCCGTTCAGGCAAAGAATGAGTTTCTCTCACGCTATCCCGACAAAAAGGTACATGTGTTTGACTCGCTCTCTGCCGGCCCCGAAATCCGCATTATTATCGAGAAGATAGAAGAGCTTATTTCAAAAGGCCTCGAATTTGAAGAGATTGTCGAGACGGTTAACGAATATATGAAGCACACAAACCTTCTGTTTTGCCTTTCTTCTCTTTCAAACCTCGCCCGAGCAGGCAGAGTTCACCCTGCCAAGGCAAAAATAGCGGGAGTTCTCGGCATACGCATCGTTGGCAAGGCATCGGATGTGGGAACACTTGAAGAACTGCACAAGGTGCGCGGAGAAGACCGTGCGCTGGATGTGCTTGCAAACGAAATGTTCAAAAATGGTTTTTGCGGCGGCAAGGTCAGAATTGCACATACAAGAAACATAATCGCAGCAGAGAAGCTCGCGAAAATCATCCGCGAAAAGTTCCCCGAAAGCGACATTCAGATAGAAAAGAACGCAGCACTCTGCAGCTACTACTCAGAAGAGGGCGGCCTTTTAGTAGGATACGAAAGCAATTAATATAACCCGAGCATGTTTTAACATGCCGGGTTTTTTGAATAATGAAAACCACGCGATAGTCGCGTGGTTCAAAAGAGGCTATTGCCGATGAACAAAAAATTCTCCATTGTGTTAGAATAAAAATGACCTGCCAGTCAAATTAAAAACACAATGGAGGATTTATCTATGAA
>JAZNAQ010000042.1:0-7383 GCA_045586595.1 Eubacteriales bacterium
GTTTTTTCATAGATAAATCCTCCATTGTGTTTTTAATTTGACTGGCAGGTCATTTTTATTCTAACACAATGGAGAATTTTTTGTTCATCGGCAATAGCCTCTTTTGAACCACGCGACTATCGCGTGGTTTTCATTATTCAATCAAACACCCGATACAATATCTGTACCGGGTGTTCTTTTGGTTATGTTATGACTGTGCAAGTTTCACTACACACTTTTCGTTTAAGTCTAATCTGTACCAACCAAAATCTTTGTCAATCCGCTCGAAAAAAACCGAATCCGCAACGATGTTTATACTCGCAATATTTCCGTCAAAAAGTTTTTCTTTAAGTTTTCCGTCTTTTGATATCCTGTATAAAGAATTTTTATCGCTTAGGTTGCTGTAATATATCCAGTCCCCCGACAGATTGATTCCCCCACATCGTTCTTCATTTATGCACTCATCACGCAATGTTTCTTTTTCCATACGGAAAAGTTTTGATTTCGAGCCCCAATCTGTGTAATAAACGTATCTTTCGTCAACAATAATATCGTAAACCTCCCTATCAATGAGTTTTCTTTTGTTTTCTCCCGATACATCCATTGACCACAAGGAATGGTCGTCTTCCAGATTTGTGTAATACAGCGTATCTCCATCTACGCAAAACCCCGCAACTTGCTTTGCAAGAAACTTCTTTTTTCTTCCGTCCAAATTGCAGGAATACAGCTTTCCCCAGTCATCGTTAAAGCCTGACAATCTGCAATAAATTCTGTTCCCGGAAATCACAACATTTCCTACCATTCTCAGCGTTATCAGCTTATGCCGCCTTTTTCCATCCAAAGACATTCTCTGCAAAACACCCGGTCTTCCATCAGTGTAATAGATATAGTCTCCGCAAACATTCAGTTCAGCAAAACCAAATCTGCCACCGACTATTTTTTCCGTTTCTTTGAAATCCTTGCTTGTTCTGTATATTGCGTAGTCTCCAGAAAGTTCGGAATAATAACAGTAATTCTCATCCTCTGTAACAAATCCGCCTTTTCCTATATTTCCTGCTGTGTTTCCGAGTTGAGCATTCACATCTTTGTCAGATTCATTGTCATAAGGTAAAAACGCAAGTAGTAAAACCAAAGCCAACAACATAACCTTTTTCATTTTCTACCTCCCTGAGTTTGCTAAGTCGATGCCGTATTGTACCCAAAAAGCATCGTCTTTGTCATTAGTATAAGGATTGCTGTAAACCCATTCTGGCAAGCCCATCTTTTTGCCGACATAGGACATATTCAAATTACCCAGCTTGTCTGCGCCTATCAACTTCCCGTCAAAATATATCCACGGAAGCCAGTTACGATGATTGAATTCATTTAAATTCTTGCCGTCATACTTATCTCCTGGCACTCGCCAATAATCGTTCAGTTTATAATCCCAATCACCTTTATTGGTCATTCCTATAAGGTATGTTGCCGAATCCAGCATATAATCCCCATCCGACATTCGATATAAAAAGCCCGGAATGCCTTCTGTCATGGTTTTCTGATAATCAGTTGCTGTTTGTGCGTTTTTGCGCAAAAGCTCTGTGATTTCATCCTGTCCATACCTTACCCGATTTCCCGCTCTGGCAAGCCTTCTAACCTCTTGTGCTACGGCGTGGAGCTCTTCTTTTTCGCTATCAGTTCCTCTCATCCACCGTTGTCCTAAATCCTGAAGAATTTTATACGTTTCAGACTCCGCACCAAACTCTTTCAAATCGGGATTGTCTTCGGTTCTGACTGCGTCATTGCTTTTTACCGATACATTCTTGTCAAGCTTCGCCTGTTCTGCCTTATCATCCTCGCGGTATTTGTTAAAGCCTTCGAGAAAGGCTTTTTCGTCCTCCGGCGTGAGCTTGTCCGAGGTTGGTTGTTGTATAGGGGTTTTCTTCTGTGTTATGCTCTCATATGACATGCCTATGCCGAACTTCTGCATCCTGCTTTGCTGCTCCTCGCGCCAATCTCTGTCGCGTGCGGAGTTAAACCCCTCTAAAAACAAATCATCAAAGTTGCTTTTCTTTTGCGTTTGACGTTGGTTTGTTGTTGTGTTTTTTGTATTTGTTGTCTGTGTGCCTGCGTTCTGTTTATTTACTGCATTTGATACTGCTGTTGCGAGCGTTGCCGCCTTCTTTTTCTCTTCGGCGCTACCCATACCAAATTGCATGAACGCTTGCCCCGCGAGACTTGTGTTGTATGCCACTTTAATTTCTCCTTTCTTCTATTTTTTGAAAGGAGGGACATATACACTTTTTCTTTTATATTATCATATGTCCCTCCCAAAATCAAACCTATATCCCCCGCAGGAGCAGTGTTGCTATTATCGTTACAAGCCCGCCTATCACTGAACCTGCAATGAGCCGATTTGTTGAAATCAGCGTGTCGAGCTTTGTTTCAAGCCGCTCAAAGCGCACCTCGCCGTGGTTGAGCCTGTCGTTTATCTCCTCACGGTGGATGGCGCATGTATCACACGTTACATATTCCACTTATACCATACCTCCCTGCTCTATGTCTTTTTTATGAGGTATTTCGACGAAACCCAGCCGGAAGCAATTCTCGCCCAGCCGTTCTTCTCTTCGAGCACGGTTACGGCGTCGCCGTCATACAGCCTGCCAACGCGTTTATTAAGAATACCCGCTCCGCTTCTTACATTAAGGCTTGTTCTTACCTTGACATAGCGTATATCTCCGCCGCGGCACCAGATACCGATAAAACCTCTTACCTTTCTGCCTGAGAAGTAGTTGCCGAGCGGTGCATAGAACTGTGTACTGCCGCCGCCGTCAAGATTTATTGCATTCTCCGCGCCAAAGCTTACAAAGCCGCGCCGAAGCTCTGCAAGCGTTGCGCCTCCCTTATCCGGAAGAAGCGCTATATACAGCGTATCGCGAGATAGACCGAGCGCAGTTCTTCCGCGCCTGCCCGTTATCCCCGCGGGGTTTATACTCTCTGCCTTGCCGTTTCTGACAAGCGTGGGGTATGCGCCTATGTAGTCCGTTGCATTTGCGTTGTTCTTATACGAAAACACCGCCGTGGTGTTGTTCGGGAATGCGATACCGTAGCCCTCGGTCAGTCTGTGCGTTATGCCATGGCTTACCACATCACTTGCCGGCACGCGTGTGTCAAAGTCAAAAAGCTCTGCGTTCATAAGAAAGTCGGGAGCGCGGCCGCGCTCCTTTTCTATTCTCTTTTTCGCGCTTTTTATCTCCTCGTTTCCTTTATCTGCGTAGAAATACCCTATATATTCGATGTCCTCAAGCGGAACGGTATAGACCTTTCCGCCCTTGAATGCCTTTGATGTCATTTGCCGCCATCTCCCATCTGTTTAATGATATTTGCACAGTAAACCGCCGCCATGCCCGAAATTATGCCGCGCAGTACAAATTCGACTATAACTCCGCCACGGCTTGCAAAGTAAAGCAACTCAAAACAAACGCCGAGCACGATTGCCGCAAGCGGGATAAATCGGTCGTCAAAGAATTTTGCTTTTTTTAGCGCGAAGCACACGCCGTATACCGCCGCGATGACTATATATAAATCTGCTGTTATAAGCGACATAAAGGTTTTGCTTACAAACTCTCCTGTCATATTGTCTCACCCCCATAAATGTCCTGTATATCTCTGAAATTGCATTTTGCCGCCTCAGAAAGCGCGTTAATAAACCGCTCACGGTACATTGCGGCACTGTAGCTCTCGCCGTCGTCCTGCGAAAAGTATGCCGCAACTCCGTAAGGCAGGGCTATGCCGCATATATCGCTGCACATATCCACCTTATCGTTGATGTCGGAGACCTCGGGTGGCGCAGTAAGGCGCGCACGTCCCTCACACTCTCTCACTGAGTTTTCGTATGGCAAAGCCTCACAGATGAGTGCGTTGAGTATATCGGTAAAATTTTCGAGAAATTCTTTGTCGTCACCCTCGCGCTCGAACATGAGCGCGAGAGTCCTCTTATATATATCATATGCTTTCATGGTTAATAAAATCTCCCTTCATACAAAAACGGAGCGGGTAGCCCCCGCTCCGTCAACACCTACCCTTTTTAAAGTGTTACTGTTGTTACATCTGACGGGAACATACCGTCCTTATAGGCGTATGCCTTGACAACAGTGCCCGCTTCGATAATGTCGGCAGCTGTTCCGACCTTTGCAGACATTGAATATCTCGGGTCGGAGCCATCGGTTGTGTACTTAACCGAAACCCCCTCCGTGGCACAGGTGATTGCACCTGCGGCTGAGATTTCGGGTGCAGCACAGATGCTTGCAGCACCGCTTGCAGTGTTTACCTCAATGTATACACCGTCGCACTTTGCGCCGAATACAAAAAGGTCATAATACTGTCTGCCCTCAAGAAGTGCGCCTGAGATTCCCGGCGGGTCCTTGTGGTACTTGGTGTCGTTGAGCTTAACCGGTGCACATGCCGCACGCTTGTGGACAATCATGAAGTTGACATTTTCAGGCCAGCGTGAGCGCGGCACCTTGACAACGCGCATGTTGTCATACATACCGACCTGACCCTTTGTGAGCGACTGCTTCATAAGCCCATCACAGCTCGAGAACTCCTCAGAGAGGCGGAGCTTTGCGTATGTATCACTCGGAACAAAGAGCGTTCTGCCCGAAGTGGGCACCTCTTTATCGTCCATATACGTTGTGCCGGCTGTGATGCGCTCACAGACATTTGATTTTGTGATTGCCGCAGAGTTGCCTACAATCTTACCCGCGAGCTGTGAAAGGCGCTGGAAGCTGTACTTGTCCATAAGCGGAATTGCCTGCTCGCTTATCTGGAGGCTGAGCATTTTTCCGGCTTCTTTGATTCCGTTCTGGTCGGCGTTGTTTCCCTTGTCGATTGTGAGCGTAAAGCTCTTGTCCTGCGAGAGCGTGAGCTCCTGAACAACGTCCTCCATCTCGGTCGGGGTGCCGTAGCGGCTTGTCCCGCTGCGTGTATAGTCTGTCATCGGGACTGTGATGGGTGTGGAAATCCTTACCGTTCTCACACCTGAAAATGAGTATTCGTTATCGAGGCAGCCGTTTATGAGGCTGTCCTGCTTATACTGGGTCTGAATCTGCTTTGCAAATTTTGTGTGTAAATTGATTGCTGACATAGTTTTTTAAAATCCTTTCTTTTTGTTTTTTAATAGTCTCTTACAGAGTAAAATCCAACGAGAAAATCATCGAGCTTCTCACCCTGCCCGTCGCCCTCAAGAGAGCCGACAGAACGGTTTGCCGCAGCACCGTTATTCTTTGCTATGCGAAGTTCCTTTTCTTTTTCGGCAAGGAGCCGCGTCTGATAAGCCTCAAGCGGGCTCATACCGCTTTTTACATCATCGGCCAAATCAGAATATGCCTCTTTGCGCGAAAGCTCGGGATATTTGCGGAACAGGTTGCCCCACGGCCCCGAGAACCCCACGCTCTCTTCTAACCTTTTTATCTGCTCCTTCGCCCTGAGCGATGCCGCTGTGCGAATGCTGCCATAATCCTCTGCGTTGTTTTGTGGCAGGGAGTTTTCTACCGACGCTATATACTGCGCCCTGGTCATCCCCTGCCTTGCCGCAACCGCGTCAAGCGCATTGAGCTCACGCTGGTATCTCGTGTCTCTTTCCGCAAGAACATGGTCGTAGTTTAGCCCTTTCTGCGCGAGGATTCTCGCCTCATCAAGGCTTATATCTCTCTCCTCGCCGTTATATTTAATTCTGAGCGTTTCGCCCATAGGCTCTGAGTCGGCAATTATGTTATCGCCCTCAAAGCTTTCATTTTCTTCAGAGGCATCACTTTCGAATGGTTTTTCCGAAAAATCAAGCCCCTGCTCTTCTGTATTGTTGGTTTCATCAAACACAGTCAAGTTCCTCCATTGTTTATGTTTTGAGTCTGAAATCAAAATGCAGTTAATTGCGGCATTTTGCCGCATCCGGTGAAGCCGCCGGCTTTGCGCGCATAAAAGCGTCGGCATTCGTCTCCGCAAACCACTACGCTTACATCAAGACTTCAACCCATTTCTGCCGCTTCCCGGGTGGGCGTGCGCTCCCATCGCAGTCTGCGGCTTGTCACACGGTTTTCCATATGACGGGTGTATTATAGCACGGTTTGAAATTTACATTGTGCCAAAAAAGTGCCATCTTTTTTAAATTAACAGTTGACATTTGAGAAAATATATATTATAATAGCAAATGCTCGATTGTCGAGCGACTTATTTGGCGGTGTAGCTCAGTTGGCTAGAGCATTCGGTCCATACCCGAACGGTCACTGGTTCAAGTCCAGCCGCCGCTACCAAAACAGGGCAAGACATATCTGCCTTGCCCTGTTTTAACAAATGGCCCGTTGGTCAAGCGGTTAAGACACCGCCCTTTCACGGCGGTAACAGGAGTTCGATTCTCCTACGGGTCACCATAATGTCTTAAAATAAGAAGGTAAAACCGATTGCGCGAAGCTATTGTTTTTATTTTCTTATTTTTGCTATAGGGGGTGTGCAATATGATTAAATTTATCGCGTTTTCCGATATGCGCTGCCGGTATGCAGACGGTGAGCAATCGCATATCGCGGCTTCTGATGCCAAAAAAATCGATGCACTTTGTGATGTTGCCGCCCATGGTTATCGTTTTATAGCTAGCCTCGGCGACACCGTAGACGGTAGCGCAACAACCGAAAACAGCTCTGCTCTTTTAAACGACATTTTAAACGCATATGACAGTGCGGCATCTGTCCATTCAATTATGGGTGAACGTGACAGCGTAATTACCAAGCGCGAGTTTATGAAGCTGTGCGATTACGCTATGCGCTACCGTGCATTTGACGTATCTGATTACCGTTGCATTTTCCTTGACACCTGCATCGGTGATACCTCAGAACCCTACACGACAACAGATTCAAACCGTGGCTTTATTGTTGATGACGAGCAGCTTGCCTGGCTTTCACGCCTGCTGGAGAAAACACACCGCCCTGCAATTATCTTCTCTCATGCACCGCTTGCAGTATCTGACAAGGCTGACGAAAAATTCCTTGTAAAAAACAGCGGGAAGCTTCGTGAACTCATTGAGAAAAGCAAGAAGGTTGCCCTTGTTGTTTCCGGTCATATGGATAAACCGGACCGTGTAATTTCTCACGGTGTCCCGTACATAACTCTTGCTCCGATGTATAAATCCGCCGAAGCAACCTTTGCAAAAATCTCAGTCTCCTCAAGCGGCATCGAGGTAGAGGGGTTTGGCGAACAGGAAACATTCTCTATAGAAAACATAAATGAGAAAAAAGAAAAATGTATCACTACAAGAATAAAATCATTTTTCACGAAATACAAATAAACACAACGCCCCGCGACATTGTCCCATGCGGGGCCGTGGGTTTATTTTACCACAATTTTAAAAATTTTTTTTGTTCCTTCCTGTGGCTGTC
>JAZNAQ010000043.1:0-36283 GCA_045586595.1 Eubacteriales bacterium
CAATCTTATTTCGGAATTGCTCCGCCTGATTTATGCTGTTTATGCCGGAGAGCTTTACGAGAACGCAGTTTTTGTGAACTCTCGCTCTTTCAATCTCAAACGGCTTTTCATCTATGTATAAAACGTCAAAATCACACAGAAAGTCTTCAGTATCGCTCCACGGCTGAATTTTGACTTCACCGTAAACGCTGTGGGTATTGACGATTTTTCCTGCTTCAATAAGTTCCATGAAAAACACCTCAATTTATAAATTCGGGGCTGTCGGTTGAGACAGCCCCGATATTTAAATCAGTCAAGAATGTCAACTGATACCTTGACGTTATCGCGAAGTGCGGCGGCTTTGATAACCGTACGAATCTCTTTTGCGATTCTGCCGTGCTTGCCGATAACCTTTCCCATATCGTCAGGAGCAACGCGAAGCTCGAGAACAAGACCATCCTCTTTTTGAACTTCTGTTACATTGACAGCGTCGGGATTTTCAACAAGGCTTTTAGCAATGTAAGTTAAAAGGTCTTTCATTGGTTTTCACCTTTTCTCCGGTCTCACCGGTGGCAATTTACTGGATAGCTCCCGTACGCTTTAAGAGGGATTTCACAGTATCTGTCGGCTGTGCGCCTTTCTTCATCCACTCGAGTGCGCGGTCTGTATCAATTTTGATTTCAGCCGGCTCTGTGAGCGGGTTGTATGTTCCGATTTCCTCGATGAATCTGCCGTCACGCGGGAATCTTGAATCAGCAACAACAACACGGTAGAACGGAGCCTTCTTAGCACCGATTCTGCGAAGTCTAATCTTAACCATTATTTTTTCACCTCCGAAATTTTTATAAAAGCAAATATATATAATTGTTTGCTTACAAAAAGTTAAAATGAGAAGGGGAATCCTCCTCCGCCACGCCCTGCACGACGCATTTTGCGCGACATCTGCTTGCTCATTGAGCCGCTTGTCATCTGCTTCATCATCTTGCGGGACGCTTCAAACTGCTTGAGCAGCTTGTTGACTTCTTCAACCGTAACACCGCTGCCTGCAGCGATACGTTTTTTGCGGCTGAAGTTTATCTGAGACGGGTTGTCACGCTCGTAGGGAGTCATCGACGAGATTATTGCATCAGTGCGGACAAGTGCGCGCTCGTCAATCTTTGCCCCTGCAAGTGCTTTGTGGTCAATACCCGGAATCATCTTTATAATATCTGACATAGAGCCCATATTTTGCATCTGTTGCATCTGCTCACGAAAATCCGTTAGCGTAAAGGCGTTTTCTCGGATTTTTTTTTCAAGCTCTATTGCTTTTTTTTCATCAAACGCCTGCTCTGCTTTTTCGATAAGAGAGAGAACATCGCCCATGCCAAGTATTCGAGAAGCGATTCGATCGGGGTGGAACTGCTCGATGCCGTCAAGCTTCTCACCGACACCGACATATTTTATCGGCTTTCCTGTAACGGCTCTGACAGAAAGTGCCGCACCGCCGCGAGCATCGCCGTCGAGCTTTGTGAGAAATACGCTATCTATACCCAGTGCATCGTTAAATGCAGAAGCTGTACTTACTGCATCCTGACCGCTCATTGCGTCTATTACGAGCATTATCTCAGTGGGGGATACCTCGGCTTTGATTGACTTGAGCTCGTTCATAAGCTCTTCGTCAATGTGCAGTCGGCCGGCAGTATCGAGAAAAACTATGTCATTGCCGTGAGTTGTGGCATGGGCTACAGCAAGTTTTGCAATCTCAACAGGGGATTTGCTCTCGGCCTTAAATACGGGGATATCCAGCTGTGAGCCGAGAACCTCAAGTTGTTTTATTGCGGCAGGGCGATAAATGTCACACGCCGCAAGCAATGGCCGCTTTGAGGATGTTTTTTTCAAAAGAGCGGCGAGTTTTGCGATGTTGGTTGTTTTGCCTGCGCCCTGGAGACCGACAAACATAACAACAGTAGGCGGCTTGGGTGAGATGTTGAGCTTTTCTCCTTCGCCACCCATAAGCGCCGTAATTTCTTCGTTAACTATCTTTACGATTTGTTGAGCAGGGTTTAAACCTTCAAGCACCTCTGTGCCAACTGCGCGCTCAGATACCTTTGAAACAAAGTCGCGGACCACCTTGAAGTTAACGTCAGCTTCAAGAAGCGCAAGCTTAATCTCGCGCATTGCGTCTTTGACATCGTGCTCTGTAAGGCGCCCTTTTGAACGAAGTTTTTTAAAAGCGGCGGAAATCTTATCGGTAAGACTTTCAAAAGCCATTTAGTGCCTCCGTGATAAATAAGAATTAATCATCGAGAGCTTTTGCAACTTCACAAATTTCAGTTGCACATACATCGAGCTCTGCATTTCTGTAGTTTGTGTCGTTTATGAGCATAATACGCTCTGCGGCTTTTGTGATTTTGCGGACATTTTCTGAAAGCTTGCCGTATTTTTCTGCAAGACCAAGCTTATCCTCAAACTTCCTGAGAATCTCTTCAGAACGGACAATGCTGTCGCGGACGCCCTGGCGGGTAATTCCGAGATGCTCGGCTATTTCTGCAAGCGATAAGTCCTCGTTGTAGTAGAGGTCAAACAGCTCGCGCTGTTTTTCGGTCAGAATGTCGCCGTAAAAATCAAATAGAATTGTAAGCTCAAGAGAAACGTTTCGCATAAGAAAGCCTCCTTTGTAAAGTTTAGTTGCTTTACAATATCGTATTTTACCACAGACTACGCACAATGTCAAGCAAAACATCAATATATAGTATAAATTTTATCTATGTGTTGTAATGTAAAGGAAATTTGTGTATAATATAAATTAATGAAAATGCCATCCTCAAGGGAGGTTTTATAGCTTATGAATATGACATACAAAGAAATTTTGCCCGGAGTAAGGCTCCGTGTTATAGAAAGCAGCCGCTTTGAAACAAGCTGTATATCTTTGCAGTTTTTATCAAGAATCAGCAATGAGGCCGCATCAAAGATGACTCTTGTTCCGAGAGTTCTCAGAAGGGGAACAACAAAGCACCCCGATATGGAGTCGCTTGCCGCGGCACTCGACGATATGTACGGTGCACGGATAGAACCGGTTTCAAGAAAATACGGTGATATTATGACGAGCGGTTTTATCTGCGATTTTGTCGATATGGATGAGAGCCTTTTTTCAGGAGTTGCGAAGCTTATCGGTGAGGTGATGTTTGACCCGAAGACACATGATGGGGTGTTTGTTGATGCGTATGTCGACGGAGAACGTTCAAATCTTATTGATGAAATAAAATCAGAGATAAACAATAAGCTCTCATACGCTTTGCGACGAACAATCGAGCGGATGTTTGAAGGTAGCCCATATTCCGTGAATGAACTGGGAACGGAGGAGTCTGCCGAGAGTATAGACTCAAAGTCACTCTTCCGGTATTATAAGAAGATGATTTCAGAGTGCCCGTGCGAGATATTCTTCTGTGGTAAGTATAATTTTGAAGAAGTTGAGCGCGAGATGCTCCGCATGTTTAAACTTTGCCCGAGAGCGAAGATTTCTTATGTTTCTCCGGATAGACCGGTTTGTGCTGAAGGAAAACAGGCTTGTGAGCATATGGATGTTTCGCAGGCAAGCCTTATTATCGGCATGTATACCGAGGAGAAAGATATATATATGTCAAAGCTTCTCGCAACGGTTATTGGCGGGGGGACAACTTCAAAGCTTTTTTCAAATGTCAGAGAAAAATCTTCTCTCTGTTATTCTACAGGCGCAATGTTCGATTCTTTCCAGAGGGCTATGTACATGTATGCGGGTATAGACCCCAAAAACACAGATGTCGCACAAAAGGCAATGCTCTCTGAGTTTGAAAGCTGTGTTTGTGGTGATATAACCGACGATGAAATAGCTGATGCCAAGAAGGGCATGATAGATGACCTCCTCACAACAGAGGACTCGCTATATTCTATGGAAGCGTTTTGGCTTCGTGCGACTCTTCTCGGAGATGAGCGCACGCCTCTTGAGGTTGCCGCGGCTATAAAGAATATCGACGGCGAGAAACTATCCGCTGCAGCGCAGAGCTTTAAACCGTCGGTAACATATCTTCTTACGGGATTGGAGGGCGCAAAAGATGCAAGAAAACTGCTACCCGAGTGTTAATCAGAAAATGATTTCTCATACTTGCGGAAACGGGCTCAAAATATGTGTTTTTCCAAAACCCGGTTTTCGCCGCGCTTACGCTATGCTTGCTGTAAACTACGGCTCTGTTGATATAAGCTTTACGACAGAAGGTGAGATGTACACATCGCCTCTCGGCGTTGCTCACTTTTTAGAGCACAAGGTGTTTGAACAGCCCGACGGGGGGAATGCTCTTCAGATTTTTGCGAAAACCGGAGCTTCGCCTAATGCGTTTACAAGCAAGACTATGACGGCGTACCACTTTTCGGGAACAGAGAAGTTTATGCAAAATCTTGAGATACTTCTCAATTTTGTGACCTCACCGTATTTTACGAATGAAAACGTGGCTAAGGAGCAGGGGATAATAGGTCAGGAAATTAGCATGGTAAATGACCGGCCCGGTTGGCGTGTGTATGAAAACCTTATGTCCTCGCTCTATGTAACGCATCCCGCCAAGGACTCTATAATCGGTACCGTAGAGAGTATAGGTGAAATAACGCGCGATGTTCTCTTTAAGTGCTATAATACGTTCTATGTACCATCTAATATGACGCTCTGCGTTGCAGGCGATGTTTCTGCAGAAAAGATAATAGCTGCGGCAGAGTCTATGCTACCACGAGAGAAGGTGGTTCTCCCTGAGCGTGATTATGGGTATGAATCTCCACATGTTGCAAAGAAGTTTTGTGAAGAAACGGCAGAAATTGCAGTTCCTCTGTTCGGTATAGGTGCAAAGCGTGCAATGAAAACAGTCGGAGAAGAGGGCATGCGCAATCGGATTATAGCTGAGCTTGCGGCAGATGTTCTCGGCGGCCCGTCATCGGCACTATATGCCAAGCTTTACGGAAACGGTATTATAAGCGCAGACTTTGATTCTGAGGCAATGATACTTCCCGGAAGCATCGCGATGATGATTTCGGGCGAAAGCCGTGAGCCTGAGCGCGTGCTGGATGAGGTTAGAGAAAGCGCAGCAGTTCTTTCCCGCGGTGTTGATTCGGGGTATTTTAACCGAATTAAGAAAGCATATCTCGGCGTAAGGTTGCGCTCTCTTGATAAGGTGAAATCACTTTGCCATGAGCAGGCAGAGGCGGTTTTTGCAGGGTATGACTATCTTGACGCGATTGAGGTTATAAACGAAATAGATTCATCCGAAATTTCTGAGTTTATCGGTAAAATGTTTAAGGATGACAACGTAGCTCTTTCTGTGGTAAGCGGTAAGTAGGTGGAGTTTATGATAAATCATATTTCGTTTCCGGGGCTTGGTCTTGATTTTGAGATAAACCGGGTTGCGTTTGAGTTTTTTGGAAGACCTATTTACTGGTATGCAATAATAATAGCAACGGGCTTTCTTCTTGCCGTGTTTTACGGTTTTTCTCGAAGTCGCGAGTTTGGGGTTTCTGAGGATGACATAACAGGTATGCTTGTTCTTGCTGTTCCGCTTGCTATAATATTTGCAAGAGCATACTATGTCATATTTAATTTTGAACTATACCGTAATGATTTAATAAGCGTTTTCTATATATGGGAAGGCGGTATTGCAATATACGGCGCAATAATCGGAGCAATAATAGGCGCATTTATTTATTGTAAATGGAAGAAAAAGAGGCTTGTGTCGTTTCTCGATATTGGCGCGCTTGGTCTTATGATAGGGCAGGCTATAGGCCGTTGGGGCAACTTCGTAAATGCAGAGGCTTTTGGCGGGGTTACGGGCTTGCCGTGGCGGATGCAGATAGGTCATGCGGCAGGGGTTCATCCGACATTTCTTTATGAATCTCTGTGGAATGTACTTGGTTTTGTAATTTTACATTTCTACTCAAAACGCAGAAAATTTCGCGGAGAGGTTTTTGGTCTTTATGTTGTTTGGTATGGGCTTGGGCGAATGTGGATTGAAGGTCTCAGAACAGACAGCCTGTATTTCTTCGGGACGGGTATTCGTACCTCACAGGCACTTGCGGCGGTTACGGCTGTTGCTTCCGGTATATATTTAATTTACAGATATAAAAAAATAAAAATGGAGGATAATACAAATGAGTGCAGTGATAATTGACGGAAAGGCTACATCTAAAAAGCTACGCGGCGAGGTTTACGATAAGGTTAAAAAGCTCGGCGATATGGGCATTAAAGCAGGCCTTGCCGTTGTTATTGTGGGTGATGACCCTGCAAGCCGTACATATGTAAACAATAAGAAAAAGGCGTGTGCTGAGTGCGGTATATACAGTGAGGAGTATGCACTGCCCGCTGAAACAACCGAGGCAGAGCTTCTCTCGCTTATAGATAAGTTGAATGCAAAAGACGACATAAACGGAATACTTGTTCAGCTTCCGCTTCCGAAGCACATTTCAGAAGATAAGGTGATAAATGCCATTCGCCCTGATAAGGATGTTGATGCATTTCACCCGCAGAATGTGGGAAAGATTATGACGGGGGATTTTGACTTCCTCCCTTGTACCCCTGCCGGAGTTATGGCACTTTTTGAAGAGTACGGCATAGATGTTGCAGGTAAGCGTGCTGCAGTAATCGGCCGTTCTAACATCGTAGGTAAACCTCAGTCAATGCTTCTTCTTCATAAGAACGCAACTGTTACTATATGCCATTCAAGAACGCGAGACCTTGCAAAAATACTCCGTGAGTCAGATATAATCGTCGCAGCTGTGGGTAAAGCTGGCTTTGTTACGGGTGATATGGTTTCTGAGGGGGCAGTAGTTATGGATGTCGGTATTAACCGCAATGAAGAGGGTAAGCTCTGCGGTGATGTAAACTTCGCCGAAGTGTCCGAAAAAGCATCATACATCACACCTGTTCCTGGCGGAGTTGGCCCGATGACGATAACAATGCTTATGAAGAACACATTAAAAGCTGCCTGCATACAAAACAACATAAATCTGGATTAATTTCAATATTTTTGGTTGACAAAACAGCTTCTTGCAAGTATAATATATTTTGTGACGTCAAAATGTCACGGTTATGGAGTCTGCTATGCGTATTAACATTAAACAACTTCGCGACGGTAGTCTGCGCTCAAAACCGTTTGAGTTCACCGCAGATATTTCAGAAACCGAACCGACGCTTACTGCGCCGATTAAGGTTTTCGGTGAAATTGTAAACCGCGCAGATGTTCTCATTCTGTCAATGACGATAGAGGGCGAGCGTGCGCTTGTTTGCGACCGTTGTGCAAAAGAGTTCTCGCGAGTAACATCAGTTCCTTTTGAGGCTTGCGTTGTCGACCATCTCGACAACGAAGACGAGGAGGATGATTTCATCATCTGCGAGGGCGATGAGCTCGATATTGAAGAACTTGCAGTGTCTATGTTTATACTCGGGTTTGACAGCAAAAATCTCTGCTCGGATGATTGCAAAGGTCTTTGCCAAATCTGCGGAGCAAATCTTAATGAGCAAGCATGTAACTGTAAGGTCGAGTCGATTGACCCAAGGCTCGAAATCCTATCTCAGTTGCTTGATGACTAAATAAAAAACTTAACTGTTTATATATCGAAGGAGGTGTCACCCATGGCGGTACCAAAGAGAAAACATTCTAAATCGAGGAGAGACATGAACCGCAGCGCACATTGGAAGCTTTCCCTTCCGGGAATCGGAGCTTGCCCGAAGTGCGGCGCAATGAAGCTTTCACACAGAGCTTGCAAGAATTGCGGAACATATAACGGACGCGAGGTTGTCGCGGCTGATTCAGCAAAGTAATTTTGCTTGAATTACTCAATTCGGTAAAGGGTAGAGGTGGATGGTTAATCCTCCTCTATTTTTATTGTGTCAGGATGTGTTTTGTATGAGCGCATATATAAAAGAGGTTGAGGTCGGGAGTCCGGCGCACCGCGCGGGCATTATTGCCGGTGATGAGCTTGTTTCGATAAACGGCCATCCGATTCGCGACGTTCTTGACTACAAGTTCTATTCATATGACAGACGGCTTAAGATAGAGCTTGCGCGCAAAAAGGTAAAAGTAAAGAAAGGAGAAGGCGAGGACTTGGGACTCGTCTTTCAAACATATCTGATGGACACAGCAAAGCGTTGTGCAAACAAGTGCGTGTTCTGCTTTGTAGACCAGATGCCCGAGGGTATGCGCGAAACGCTTTATTTTAAAGATGATGATGCGCGAATGTCTTTTCTTCTCGGCAATTATATTTCGCTTACCAATCTTTCTGAGGATGACATCGAGCGAATGATTCGCATGCACATAAGCCCCATAAATGTATCTGTTCATGCAACTGACCCTGAGGTCAGAAGAAATATGCTGAGAAACCCAAGAGCGGGTGAGTGCTTTGAGATTATGCGCCGCTTTTGTGCGGCGGGCATTACTCTTAACTGCCAGATTGTTGTTTGCCCGGGAATTAACGACGGAGACGTGCTTCGCAATTCTATTTCAGACATGCTCTCTCTGGGTGAGTGTGTCGAGAGTATAGCGGTTGTTCCTGTCGGTATAACAAAATATCGTGAAAATCTTTATCCGCTTAAGCCTATGACTGCAGAAACAGCGGCGGAAACGATACGGATAGTAGATGAGTTTGGTGAGAAAACTAAGCTTGTTCGCGGCGACAGAGTTGTGTATGCCGCAGACGAGTTATATATAAAAGCCGGTCTTGAACTACCTGAAACCAATTATTACGACGGCTATCCTCAGCTCGGTAATGGTGTTGGACTTATGACGCTTATGCATGAGGAATTCTCTGATGCGCTTGAGTATACCGACATACCTGAGAAGATTGAAGATTTTGCCGTTGCGACAGGTGTTTCTGCCGCACCTTTTATAAGAAAACTCATTGACGAATTGAAAGAAAAATGCCATAATATAGGTAGTGCCGAAGTGTATGCAATCAAGAACGAATTTTTTGGTGAAACCATAGATGTTGCAGGTCTTGTAACAGGCAGAGATCTCATAAATACACTTCGCGGTAAACCGCTTCCGAAGCGGCTTTTAATCCCTGACGTTATGCTGCGTCATGGGGAGACTGTTTTTTTGGATGATATAAGTATAGCAGATGTTGAAAGAGAGCTGGGAGTTACGGTTGTTCCTGTAGAAAACGATGGCGACAGATTGCTATCTGCTATGCTTGCAATGTAGATAGGAGGTCGGGCATAATGGGAAAGCCTGTTGTTGCGATTGTCGGCAGGCCAAATGTCGGCAAGTCAATGCTTTTTAATAAGCTCATAGGCAAAAGAATGTCAATAGTAGAAGATACACCCGGTGTAACGCGCGATAGGCTGTATGCCGATTGTGAATGGTGCGGTAGAACATTTACGCTTGTAGATACGGGCGGTATAGAACCGCAAACCGACAGTGAAATATTAAGATTTATGCGCGACCAGGCAGAGATTGCGATACAGAATGCCGACGTTATCGTATTCATAACGGATATGCGCACCGGCCTTACCGCTTCAGACCATGACGTTGCAAATATGCTGCTCAGGTCTCATAAGCCCGTAATTCTTGCAGTTAATAAGGTTGACTCTGTAGGTGAGCCTCCGGCTGAGTTTTATGAGTTTTACAACCTCGGCATGGGTGAGCCGATAGCAATATCAGCCGTTCACGGCCATGGAACTGGCGACCTTCTCGACAGATGTGTAGAGCATTTCCCTGAAGACGAAATCGTTGTTGAAGAGAATGAGGGCATAAAAGTTGCTCTTATCGGCAAGCCGAATGTAGGTAAGTCTTCTCTCACAAACAAAATTCTGGGCGAGGAGCGGGTTATAGTCAGCGATATGGCAGGTACAACCCGTGATGCGGTTGACTCGGCTTTTGAAAACGAATACGGTAAATATGTATTTATTGATACTGCGGGTATACGCAAGAAGTCAAAGGTAAATGACGACATTGAAAAGTTCTCTGTCCTTCGTGCATCTCTTGCTGTAGAGCGTAGCGATGTGTGTCTCATAATGATTGATGCGCAGGAAGGGGTAACCGAGCAGGATACCAAAGTCGCAGGTATAGCTCACGATGCTGGCAAAGCGTGTATCATAGTTGTAAATAAGTGGGACTTGGTTGAAAAGGACGATAAAACACTCAGAAAAGAAGAAGAAAAAATCCGCAAGGACCTTTCTTACATGACATATGCGCCGATTCTTTTTATATCCGCAAAGACCGGCCAGCGTGTAGGAAAGCTCTTTGAAATGATTAACAGTGTCTACGCCGAGAGCTGCAAGCGTATTACAACAGGTATGCTTAACAATGTCCTTGCAGATGCAGTTGCAAGGGTTCAGCCTCCGACAGACCGAGGCAAGCGTTTGAAGGTATATTATATAACGCAGACCGGCGTGTGCCCGCCGAACTTTGTTATATTCTGTAACGATGCAAAGCTTTTCCATTTCTCATACAGACGTTATTTAGAGAATAAGCTCCGCGAGGTGTTCGGCTTTGAGGGAACTCCTATGCGTGTAGTTATACGACAAAAGGGAGAGAACGGTTAATTATGAGTATAGCGCTCAGATATACAATAGCTATTATTGTAGCTTATCTTCTTGGAAGCTTAAATTTTTCAATCATTGTTTCAAAACTTACACTCAAAAAAGATATCAGGGAGTTTGGTAGCGGCAATGCGGGGAGTACAAACTCACTGCGTGTTATGGGTGCAAAGAAGACAGTTGTCGTTATGCTTGGTGATTTTTTAAAAAATATTGTCGCCATGCTTTTGATAAAGCCAATTATGGGGGATTTTGATGCAACTACAATCGGGCTTTTTGCTGCGGTTGCATGTGTTCTTGGTCATACCTTTCCGATATACTTTGGTTTTCGCGGGGGTAAGGGAGTGCTGTCTACTGCAGCTGTAGCTCTTTGTATTGATTGGCGCGTATGCTTAATAGCAGTAATAACATTTGTAATTGTCGTAGCTGTTACGAGATATGTTTCTCTCGGCTCGATAATTGCTGTTTGGACAGCGCCGTTTGTTTTCTATGCTTTTTACGGTATAAATGGCATCAAGTATGTTTTCTTCGGTGCATTTCTCTCGGTATTTGTAACTATCATGCATCGTACAAACATAAAACGTCTTGCAACGGGGACAGAAAACAAACTGAAGTTAAAAAAATAATTACAGTAATTCAGAGGTGGTCACCATGAAAATTGCAGTAATAGGAAGCGGTGGATGGGGCACAGCCCTTGCAATAATGCTTGCAAAAACTCGGCATGATGTTACTATCTGGTCGTTTGACGATAAAGAATATGAGCGACTTTATAATGACCGTGAAAACAGGGCATATCTTCCGGGTATTCTGTTCCCTGAGGGGCTTAAGTGTACAAATGATTTGAGTGTTGCAAAGGATGCTGAAATAGTAGTTATGGCTGTTCCTTCATTTGCGGTACGCGCAACAGCGAGAAAGCTCTCTGAGTATATTACTGACGGTCAGATAGTTCTGAGTGTGTCAAAGGGTATTGAGAAAGAAACTTCAAAGCGTCTTTCTGAAATAATAGAAGAGGAAATAACTTCTAGCTGTGATGTTGCAGTTCTTTCCGGCCCGTCGCACGCAGAAGAGGTGGGGAGAGGTGTTCCTACCGCCATAATCGCAACTTCTCGTTCAAAGAAGGCGGCTGAGACTGTTCAGGATGCTTTTATGAACGAAAATTTCCGTGTTTATATAACTGATGATATAGTCGGAGTTGAGCTTGGCGCAGCTCTTAAAAACGTCATGGCGCTTGCTGCAGGTATATGTGATGGACTTGGGCTTGGCGATAATACAAAGGCGGCTCTTATGACCCGTGGCCTTGCAGAAATGGTACGCCTTGGCGTTGCTCTCGGCGGTAAGGAAGAGACTTTTGCAGGTCTTGCCGGGCTTGGAGATTTGATAGTTACCTGTATGTCAATGCATTCGCGCAACCGCCGTGCAGGTATACTTATAGGGCAGGGCGCACCTACAGATAAAGCACTTGAAAAAATAGGTGCTGTTGTAGAAGGGTACTATGCTACACAGTCGGCAATGGAGCTTGCAAATCGCGTTGGTATAGAAATGCCGATTACAGGCGAGGTATATAAGATGCTGTTTGAGGGAGCAGACCCCAGAGAGTCGCTTTACACCCTTATGACGAGAGATAAAAAGATTGAAAGTGATACAGCTTGGAAGTAATTATAAATGGATTTACCATACGGTAAATCCATTTTTGTGTATAAAAAAGGGGCTTGCGATTTGTTCGCAAGTCCCTTTTACAGTTATTTCTATCAGGCGGGGGATTAATACATTCCCATACCGCCGTCGCCCATACCGCCCGGCATTGCGGGAGTCGTAGCTACTTCTTTCTTCTCTGCAACAATGCTCTCTGTTGTGAGAACCATAGATGCGATAGAAGCTGCATTCTCAAGTGCGCTGCGTGTAACCTTAGCCGGGTCAACGATACCAGCCTTAATCATATCGCAGTACTTGTTTGAGAGTGCATCAAAGCCGTAGCCTGTTCTGCGGCTGTTCTTAATCTTGTCAAGAACAATAGAACCATCGATGCCTGCGTTAGCGGCAATCTGGCGTACCGGCTCCTCAAGAGCTTTAGCAATAATTCTTACACCTGTGCGCTCGTCGCCCTCGGTCTTTGAAATAAGCTTTTCAACAGCAGAAATAGCGTTTACAAATACTGTGCCGCCGCCTGCTACAATGCCTTCCTCTACAGCAGCGCGTGTAGCGTTGAGAGCGTCCTCAATGCGGAGCTTCTTCTCTTTCATCTCAACTTCTGTTGCAACACCTACTTTAATGACAGCTACGCCGCCTGAAAGCTTTGCAAGGCGCTCCTGAAGCTTCTCACGGTCAAAATCAGATGTTGTAGACTCAATCTGTGAACGAATCTGGTTTACGCGAGCCTTGATTTCGTTTGCATCGCCTGCACCGTCAACGATTATTGTGTTTTCCTTTTGAACCTTAATCTGACGTGCATGGCCGAGCATATCAAATGTTGTTTCCTTAAGGTCCATGCCGAGCTCGTCGGATACAACAGTACCGCCTGTGAGGATGGCGATGTCCTTAAGCATTTCTTTACGTCTGTCGCCGAATCCCGGAGCCTTTACACCAACGCATGTGAATGTTCCGCGGAGCTTGTTGACGAGAAGGGTAGCGAGAGCTTCGCCTTCAATGTCTTCAGCGATAATAACGAGCTTCTTGCCTGCCTGAACAATCTGCTCGAGAAGCGGGAGAATTTCCTGTATATTTGAAATCTTCTTGTCGGTGATAAGAACGCAAGCATCGTCGATTACAGCTTCCATCTTATCTGTATCTGTTACCATGTAAGGGGAGATGTAACCGCGGTCAAACTGCATACCTTCAACGATTTCGCTGTAGGTTTCAGCAGTCTTTGACTCCTCAACAGTGATAACGCCGTCAGCAGATACCTTTTCCATAGCATCAGCTATAAGTGTGCCGATGGTTTCGTTAGCAGATGAAACTGCAGCAACACGTGAAATATCTTCGTAGCCGTTAACTTTCTGTGATGCTGCCTTTACAGCCTCTACAGCAGCGTTTACAGCAGCGTTAATACCGTTTCTCATAATCATCGGGTTTGCGCCTGCTGTTACGTTCTTCATACCCTCGCGGATAATAGCCTGAGCGAGAAGGGTGGCGGTTGTTGTCCCGTCACCGGCAACGTCGTTTGTCTTTGTTGAAACTTCCTTAACGAGCTGTGCGCCCATATTCTCAAACGGGTCGTCAAGCTCAATCTCCTTTGCGATTGTAACACCGTCATTTGTGATAAGCGGTGCGCCGAACTTCTTGTCGAGGACTACATTGCGTCCCTTCGGGCCGAGTGTAACCTTAACTGTATCTGCAAGCTTATTGATGCCGCGCTCTAAGGCATGACGTGCATCTTCAGAAAAAAGAATCTCTTTTGACATATTTAAATCCTTCCCTTACTAAGTTTTAAATGAAATTTATTCTACAACTGCAAGAATGTCGTTCTGGCGGACGATGATAAGCTCCTCGCCGTCAATTTTTACTTCAGTTCCGGAATATTTGCTTGTTATAACCTTATCGCCGGCCTTGACATGCATGACAATGTCCTTGCCGTCAACATTGCCGCCGGGGCCTACTGCGAGAACCTCAGCAACCTGGGGCTTCTCCTGAGCTGCAGCTGTGAGTATAATACCGCTCTTTGTGGTTTCTTCTGCTTCTACCATTTTAAGCACTACGCGGTCTGCAAGTGGTTTCAGTTTCATTGTGATGTCCTCCTAAAATAGTTTGCTTCTTTTAGCACTCTCGACTTGTGAGTGCTAAAACTTATGTTTATATAATAGAATAAGCGGCGGTTTTCCGCAAGTTGGTAATTTTGCAAAAAAAGCCAAAAAAACGAGCAAAACGGAATTAAATAAAATTAAGACCGTTTTGCTCTTTCAAACTCGCAAATTCTCGCAAAAGCTTTAAAAATCGCGTCTTTTACAAATTATTAATATTTAAAAGTACATGTATAGCTCACATTTAATCATCCCGTTATACAATTTACGACGTTTTATGGCCTTTTTGCCGTAAAAATGTTCAAATTCGGGGTGCGATGTAATAATGTAGCTGTTAAAGCCCTGATTGTGCTTCATTGACGTACCGAAATCGCCATAAATACGCTCTGCATCACGAAGCTCCAAAAGTCGCTCTCCGTAAGGCGGGTTGGTTACACATATGCCGTTTTTATGTCTTGGTTTAAAGCGCGTAGCGTCTGCTTTTTCAAAGATGATATATTTATCAACACCGGCTTTTTTAGCATTCGATTTAGCGAGCTCTACAGAGGCAGAATCAATATCTCCTCCCCAAAGCTCAAAATCTCGTTTAAACATCTTCGTTTTTGCAGTCTCGCGGTGAGAGTGCCAATCACTTTTAGGTGATATTTTCCAGCTTTCTGCCGCAAAACGTCGTAGAAGGCCGGGTGCGCGGTTCTCTGCAATCATAGCCGCTTCAATAGGTATTGTTCCCGAACCGCAGAACGGGTCACAGAAAAACTCTCTTCCGCGGTATTTTGAAAGCTGTACCATGGCGGCGGCAAGAGTTTCGCGAAGCGGTGCTGCACCCGAAACGGCTCGGTAGCCGCGCTTGTGAAGACCTGCGCCGCTTGTGTCGATATAGAGCGTTGCAATGTCGTTCATAAGAGAAAATTGAATCTGGTATTTACTTCCGCTTTCCTCAAACCAGGAGAGCGAGTATTTTGACTTCAGTCTCTCTACTACTGCTTTTTTTATTATGCTCTGACAATCGGGAACTGAGAACAGTGTTGAGTTTAAACTGTGCCCCTTTACGGGGAAGGCACCGTCTTTTGGTATGAAATCTTCCCAGGGGAGAGTTTTAACACCTTCGAAAAGCTCTGTGAAGGTGGTTGCACGGAATGAGCCGATAACGAGCAAAACACGCTCGCCGGTGCGAAGCCAGATGTTTGCGAGTGCCATATCGGAGAGTGTCCCGCGAAAATTTACACGCCCGTTTTCAGCTTTTACATCTGAAAGGCCCAAACGTGTAAGCTCTTTTGATGCAATTCCCTCAAGCCCGAATAGGGTAGGGACGCAAAAGGTGAATTTATCCATAATACTAATATAACTCCGGAAATTTATTCTGTAGGTGTCGCATCTGTTGGTGCGTTTTCGCCTTGCGTATCAGAGATTTCGTCTCCCGAATTATCGGGGAAATCAGGGGGTGTATCTGTATCAGTTTCGCTTTCAGGCTCATCCTCTGTCGGCGGAGTATAGGTATGTGCCGTACAAACCGAATTCATCGGGTTTGTCACTCCGCTTGCAAAATTGAACTGGCCGGTTGGTGCTTCACTGTCGTGGAGTACATATTGCTCGTCGTTCACAACAACGCCGGAAAGCGGGAAGAAACGGTCGAGGTCCATAAGTGCTACTGTTTTTCTGTTTTCTGTAGGGCAGAATTCCGATGCAAGCATATTGGTTGAGGTGTCAATGTCTACAGTGATATGAGAACTGCAGGTGCTTGTCGGAATATCATCCTTGTGGAAATAGCCTCCTATAACACGGCTGCCGCGCGGGTCAAGCGCGCATGCTTCTGAAGGCAGAAGTCCGCTAACTGAACATACATTTACATATTTAAATTCTTCGTTTGACTCAAAGCTCTTAACTGGAAGGTTTGTATGAACTTTGTTCATGACCTGCTTCCAGACAGTAAGGGCAGGAGAAAGAGATTTTGAAATATATTTTGGCTTGTCATAACCGAACCATACAGCGCCCACATAGTAAGGTGTGTATCCGACAAACCAACGGTCTTCGTCGTTATTTGATGTACCTGTCTTTGCCGCGGCAGGCATGCCTCGGTTTAGCTTTGCGTATGTTCCGGTACCGCCGGAAACAACATTTTGGAGCATGTAGCTCATGTATGTTGCGGTCTTTTTACTCATAGCCTTTATGGGGCTTATTTCTTTTTCAAGGAGAACTTCGCCATTGCTGTCGAGAACCTTTGTATAGGTTCTTGGCTCATAATAAGTTCCGCCGTTTGCAAACGGTGCATATGCTGCAGCCATTTCGAGAACAGTGATTCCGTTTGTTAACTGTCCGAGTGCAAGTGGGGCAAGGTTTTTGTCACCTTTTTTTGAAAGGGATGTAACGCCAAGATTTGCAGTTAAGAAATTGTATGACCGCTCAATAGAGAGTTTTTCGAGCGTACGCATCGAAACTGTATTGAGTGATTGCTTAACTCCTTCGAGTATTGTTGTTCGACCTGAATATACACGGGTTTCGTTCTTGGGATAAGCTGAATTGTTCAATACTGTCAGCGGAGCATCGTCCTCGACTGAGAATGGAGTTATTATTCCGTATTCAAGCGCAGGGGCATATACGGAAATAGGCTTGAGTGAGGAGCCGGGAGGCCTTTTTGATTGCGTTGCGCGGTTGAGTATGCGTGCTCCTGACTTTTCGCCGCGTCCGCCACGCATACCGACAATATCGCCTGTAATAGGGTCAAGCATTATCATAGCGCACTCGGGCTGAACGCTGCCGCTGTATTTGGGGAATACACTGCTGTCTTCAAAAACTGCATCCATTGCCGATTGTATTTCGGGTTTGACTGTCGCGTATATTTTGAGTCCGCCGGAATAGATTGTTCTGAGAGCAACGTTTTCTGAATATCCGCACTCTTCAACAAGGTCGTCAACAAGGTCTTCGATTATCTGGTCAACAAAATATGACTGCACATTTGCTGAGGGGTCATTGCGCTTTTCAGTGTTAAATGATATTTCTTCGTTCTTTGCTGCATTGCACTCTTCTTCTGAAATCATTTTGAGTTCATACATACGGTTTATAATGTTTGTGCGGCGTGTCTTGTTGTTTTCGGGGTTGATATAAGGGTTATAATATGTTGGCAAATTTGTTATTCCTACAAGAGCTGCCGATTCTGCAAGAGTAAGCTGGGAAACATCTTTGCCGTAATATGCCTGCGCAGCAGTGCCGACTCCGTAACACCCTTCACCAAGGTAGATTGTGTTAAGGTACATTTCTAAAATGGTGTCCTTGTCATAGTGGCGCTCAAGATAGAGTGCGCGCATAATCTCCTGAAGCTTGCGTTTTACGGAATCCTGGTTATCCCCGGTAAGGTTTTTTACAAGCTGCTGTGTTATGGTAGATGCACCGTAGTCGCTTTTGAACTTAAAGAACAAATTTACGCTGGCTGAAAATGTTCGTGTCCAGTCAACACCGTTATGCTTTTCAAAGCGATGGTCTTCAATGGCGACTGCGGCGTCTTTGAGATATGTAGGCATGTCCTCAAGGTTTACCCATGTGCGGTTCTGTGAATCATACAAACGCTCAAACTCATGCTCGTTACCATCATCGTCAAGGTAATATACGATGGATGAGTAGTTCAGCTTCATCGCTTCAACCTCAATATCTATTTTTGAGTCAAGCGACAGCATATATCCGAGGAAAACAGTCGCACATATCACAAAGGTACATGCACATATCAAAAGGCAGGTACGCAGTACAAACCACTTGCTTGATGTGAAAAAATTGCTTTTCTTACTTTTTTTGTTTTCGGGATTGTTTTGTGAATTCAAAAGAAACACCTCCAAGTAAAAAGCATATCATTATATAGTATACCATAAAATTCAAAAAAAGCCATCAAAAAAATATCATAAATTAAATTGGGAGGAGAATTTATGCGAAGCAGAATAACAGAGTTAAGTTGTAAAGAGGTAATAAATGTGTGTGACGGTACACGTTACGGGTTTGTTAATGACGTAGAGGTAGACTGCGCCTGCGGAAAAATAATATCCCTAATTGTTCATTGCAACAGTAAGTTTTCGTCGCTGTTTTGTAAAAATGATGACATAATAATCCCGTGGGAGGCGATAAAGCGCATAGGAGACGATATTATTCTTGTGGATTTTGTGTGCGAATGTTACCCTAAAAATAAGAAAATAGGAATTTTTTCAAAATAAATGATAAAAATATAAAAAAAGGCTTGCAAAATCTGGCGAAACGTGATAGTATATTTCGGTAAAAAACTCACACATCATGACTTTCGCGCTGCTGTGTCGAAAGATGGCGGGTAAGAATGATTGATGTGGCGGTTAAAACAGAAGGGAGAAAAAACACATGTCACAGGTAATCTCAATGAAGCAGCTTCTTGAAGCAGGTGTCCACTTCGGCCACCAGACAAGACGCTGGAACCCCAAAATGGCTCCGTACATCTTCACGGAGCGTAACGGTATCTACATCATCGATTTGCAGAAGACCGTTAAGAAGCTCGAAGAAGCTTATTTCTTTGCTCGCGACATCGCAGCAGAGGGCAAGAGCATTCTCTTCGTAGGTACAAAGAAGCAGGCTCAGGAAGCAATCAAGGAAGAAGCAGAGCGCGTAGGTATGTACTACGTTAACGCACGTTGGCTCGGTGGTATGCTTACAAACTTCAAGACAATGCGTCGCCGCATTGACCGTCTCAACCAGCTCAAGAAGATGGAAGCAGACGGCACATTTGACCTCCTCCTCAAGAAGGAAGTTATTAAGCTTCAGGCAGAAATTGCAAAGCTCGAGAAATATCTCGGCGGCGTTAAGGAAATGAATAAGCTCCCGGGAGCAATGTTCATTGTTGACCCGCGCAAGGAGCGCAACGCTATTGCTGAAGCTCGCAAGCTCGGCATTCCGGTTATTGCTATTGTTGATACAAACTGCGACCCGGAAGAGGTTGATTATGTCATCCCGGGTAACGACGATGCTATCCGTGCAATAAAGCTCATCTCTCAGACTATCGCTAACGCTGTTGTAGAAGCACGTTCAGGCGAGCAGATTGAAGAAGCTGCTGAGTCAGCAGAGGCTGCAGAGGCCGCTGTTGCAGCAGAGCAGGAATAATTAATATATAAGGAGAGTGTTACATTATGGCTTTTACAGCTGCTGATGTTAAGGCGCTTCGTGAATCCACAGGCGCAGGTATGATGGACTGCAAGAAGGCTCTTGCATCTTCCGACGGCGATATGGAAAAGGCAATGGAATTCCTCCGCGAGAAGGGCCTTGCCGCTGCTGCTAAGAAGGCAGGCAGAATCGCTGCTGAGGGTATGGTTTACGGCACAGCTACTGCAGACGCAGGCGTTGTTGTTGAAATCAACAGTGAGACAGACTTCGTTGCAAAGAATGCAGACTTCCAGAAGTTTGCAGCAGACGTTGCTGAGACAATCCTTGCTAATAAGCCGGCAGACGTTGATGCGCTTGCTGCTTGCAAGTGTGCCGGTTCTGATATGACCGTTGCTGAGGCACTTCAGGATAAGATTCTCACAATCGGTGAAAACATCAAGATTCGTCGTTTTGCTATTTGCGAGGGCGGCGTAAACGTAACTTACATGCACATGGGCGGCAAGATTGGCGTTCTCATCAACATGGAGGTTTCTGATAACCTCAAGGGTAATGATGCTGTTGCTAACCTCGGTCGCGGCGTTGCAATGCAGATTGCAGCTATGAGCCCGTCATGGCTTGACAGCTCTGAGGTTCCGGAAGATGTTCTTGCAAAGGAGAAAGAAATCCTCACAGCTCAGGCTATGAACGAAGGCAAGCCGCAGGCTGTTGCCGAGAAGATGGTCATGGGCCGTATCAAGAAGTTCTACGCTGAGAACTGCCTCCTCGAGCAGGAGTATGTTCAGGGCGATAAAATCTCTGTTGCACAGCACGTTGCAAACGTTGCAAAGGAGCTTGGCGGCGAGATTAAGATTACAAAGTTTATCCGCTTTGAAAAGGGCGAAGGCCTTGAGAAGCGTGAAGACAACTTCGCTGAAGAAGTTGCAAGCATGATGAAGTAATAAATGCTTAAACTAAAAGCGCGTAACCGATTGGTTACGCGCTTTTTGCGTTTATTCTCTGTTAATTGAAAAATCTGACTCGCTGAAAATGTTGGCTTCGAGCAAATTGTCATCTGATGGGATTCTCTTTGTTGCATCATATTCGAAGCGGCGACATTTGTATCCGAGTGAAACTATGCCGTGGCGAGAGCAAATTGCTTCATCATCATTTATTTTCTTGCTGTAGCGGCATACCGAACAGCGACGTTCAATATCTTTTGAAAAAAGCATTATAATCCCCCTAATAAAACCTATATAAATAATATACACTATTATTCTGCTTTTTTCCACCCTTTTTTGCAAAAAATTAAAATTAATATAATAAGTAGTGCAGAGGCATAAATTGGTTTTAAGTCCAGGGTATTATATACAACCGGTGCAAATGTTGGCACTGCGGTGATTTGTATAATGTTTAGTGTGAAATATGCATATATACCGCTTATTATGCCGTGAAGCAGCTTGCCGATAAAATACTGACCGGTGCTAAGGCCGCAGTCTGAAAGACTGCTGAGTGCCTGGCAGTGAACAGACAGCCCGCCCCAGCCGAGCAAAAACGACGCAAGGACAAATGCTAAATTAAAGTTTGCACATTCGGCAAGCGAGTATATCCCTACAGTCATTTCGAGAA
The DNA here is from genome assembly GCA_045586595.1 of Eubacteriales bacterium. Taxonomy (GTDB): domain Bacteria; phylum Bacillota; class Clostridia; order Oscillospirales; family JAAYXM01; genus SIG480. The sequence goes on from JAZNAQ010000043.1 coordinate 20,947, forward strand.
TACCCGATATTACGGACTCTGTAATGTTTTCTTGAATACCTGTAAACGCTGATAAAAACTTGCAGAACGCGGGGAGCAAGAGAAGTTGTTTTAAGGCACAAACTATAACAGAAAACAGCACAATGTACGCGCTTATTGTAAGCGAAGATTTAAGTGCGGACGATACAGCATTTGTGAAAGTATTAGAAAAATCGGGTAGGTAAGCCACCTTGTTTTTTTGAAAGCTCACTTTGGCTCTTTTTATTGGAGAGATTATACGAAAAAGAACTCCTACGGTAACGGCTGCTGAAATATGTATAAGCAGAAGTGAGATGCCAACTTTAGTGGAAGAAAACACCCCCGAGCCAATAGCACCAATAATAAATGCAGGGCCACAGTTGTTGCAAAAAGCAAGGCACCGTTCTGCTTCTTCCTGCGAGCAGATTCTTGCTTTGTAAAGCGATGCGCACGTCATGGCACCGACAGGGTATCCGCCAATGAGCCCGAGCGCAAGTGCCGAAGCGGCAGAACCGCCCACCGAAAAAAGCGGTAGCATTATTCGGTCCAGCGTTTTTTCGAATATATCCGTAAAGCGCATGTTTATAATGAGCTTTGACACAACAAAAAAGGGGAATAGTGAAGGGATAACGGAGTTTGCACAGAGATATAACGAGTTTCGAACTGCATCTGCTATGTATTTTGGAAATGCTATCAGAGCAATCGAAAATACTGCTGTGATAAGAAAAATAAGAGGATAGAAAACGGATTTTTTCTTCAATTAATTCACCGTCCTTTTTCTTTATAATAATATATGCAAAAAAGAGTTCTAAAATTTTTTTATAAATTATTTTATTTCGTCATATTTCGTGGTATAATAATACTGAATAAATTTGTGCATCTAACAAAGAGGAGACACGATGAACAAGAATAATAACAGAAGAAACGATTTTGATGATAGTGCATACATAATAGAAGGGCGGAATTCCGTGTTCGAGGCGCTTCGTACAGGGCGTGTCATTGACAAAATTCTATATTCCGACGGCGATAAGAATTTGTCACACATAATTGCCGCGGCAAAGCAGGCAGGCACGGTTGTTACTAAGTGTGACCGCAGAAAGCTTGACTCTCTGAGCAGGAGCGGGGCTCATCAGGGGGTAATCGCGTTTGCTGCAGCACATGAGTACAGCACTGTAGAAGATATCCTCAAGTATGCAGAAAGTACGGGCAGACCGCCTCTTGTTGTGGTGTGTGATGAGATTTCAGACCCGCATAATCTCGGCGCAATAATAAGAAGTGCCGAAGCTGCAGGTGCCCACGGTGTAATAATACCAAAGCGCAGAAATGCAGGTTTAACCGCAGTTGTTGCAAAAGTCTCTTCGGGTGCGCTTGAGCATATCCCTGTCGCGCGGGTTTCAAATATTGCCTCGACGCTGGGTGAACTCAAAAAACGTGGTCTTTGGGTATATGGCACGGGCCTTGGCGCAACCTCAAGCCTCTATCAGACAGACCTTCGCGGGCCTTGCGCAGTTGTAATCGGCTCTGAAGGTGACGGCATGGGCCGGCTCGTTACAGAATGTTGCGATGTTGTAATGAGTATTCCAATGCTTGGGAAAACTCAATCATTGAACGCATCTGCCGCGGCGGCAGTGGTTCTCTTCGAGGTTGTAAGGCAAAGAATATAAATCGGAGGAGGCATTCCGATAAATGAAAGATAGAAAAAGGTTCTACGATACAATTTCCGATATGTCTGTACAAGACATACTGGATGAAATAAGTGCGGATACCCTTGTCGGCGATGATGATTTGATTCTTGATGAAATCCTCGCCGAGTTTTCCGACGGCAAAAAAAGCACTTCGGAAGAACCGGTGATAAATGCTCCTGTAAAAATGTCTGAAAGCAAACGTCCTGAACTTAATGAAGAAAAGGTAAATGACCTGTCAGAGAATACAGGTAAAGGCGAGGTTTCAGGTACAAATGAGTTTGTAGCAGAAAATGAAAAAAAGGCTCGTATGGTCGATACCATAGTGCGCCCATGGGAAAACGGTGTATACGGCGACATGAGCTTAGAGGATACTATAGACAAAACCGGCAAGAAGAAGCACCGTGCATCAAAATTCGCTGAAACATTTGATACGTTTACGCGAAGTGAGCTTTTTGAGGACAAGAACAGTACAAACATTCTTGAAACACGCTCGGTTGAAGAAATTATAAAAGAAAATTCAAAAGTTTCAAAGCTTTTGGGGCTTCGCACATTTATACTCCTTATATTAAGCCTGCTTTCGTGCTATCTTGCTTTTTCTGAACCGATGGGAATATATCTGCCTCGGTTTATCTCATATATAGTGCATCCGTTCCGCTACCTTTTCTTAACAGCGTTTTTTGAGATTTGTGCAATGCTTCTTTCTGTAGACGTACTGTCAAAAGGTCTTGGGCGAATTTTCAGGCTTAAACCTAATGTTGATTCGGCTATTGCATTTTCGGCATTTGCAACACTTGTACATGTAATTACCATAATGGCGGCACCGCAATGGAGAGGTTGGCTTCCGTATAGCTGTATAACGGTTGTAAGCCTGTTCTTTACCATATACGGGAAGTGGATAAACGCAAGGGCGCTGTGTCGTGTGTGTAAGACAGTTAAATCCGCGAAGCGGCCGAGCCTTGTGTATGTTGAGAATATGTATGATGAGATGAATATAATCAAACAGAACACCGAGGACACTCGCTCATTTATATCTCACATAAACGATAAAGATGCGTCCCGCACATTCTGGACATTTCTTTCGCCGATTGTAATTGTTGCATCTATAGTATTTGCGGCGATAGCGTCTTTTGGAACTAATACTCCGCAACACTTTTTCTGGGCACTTGCCGGTATTTCTTCAGTTTCAACGCCGTTTTTTACAATGCTTTCATTCGTATTCCCGTTTTCAATCACGGCTAAGAACCTATCACTTGTAGGCGCTGCAATATCAGGCTGGTTTTCAGCAACAAACCTTGCAAAAAGAGCAAATGCAGTTGTTTGCGATAATGATATTTTCCCGAAGGGAACTGTCACCCTTCATGGCCTTAAGGTTCTCGGTAATTTCTCGCTTGAGCAAACAGTGTGCTATGCGGCGAGTGTTATCGGCGAGACAAAGAGCGGGCTGTCTGATGTTTTTGCAGACCTGCTCAAAAGCCGCTACGGCACAAAAACACAGGTTAAAAATCTTCGCTATCACGAGTCGGGTGGGATAGAAGCTGAGATTGGGGATGATTCGGTTTTAATAGGCTCTGCCGGGTTTATGCTTCGCTCAGGCATACGTCTTCAGTCAGGTACAAATACAAGGAATGCAGTTTTTATTGCTATAAACAGGCAACCTGCCGGAGTATTTAATATAAACTATAAAGCCGGCACTGATGTTGAGCGTGCGTTGCATATGCTCGTGAAAAAGCGCGTTCCGGTAATTCTTGCAGTTCGCGATTTTAACCTTCTTCCGATGATGGTGGAGCAAACATTTAGCCTTCGTGACGGGGCCCTTGAATATCCGGAAATAGAGCAGAGGATAGATTTGTCCTCTGAAGAACAGTTTATAAACAACGATGCTGTTGCGGTTATTACAAGAAGCGGTTTGTATCCTTTCTCGGCAGCGGTGCTTGCTGCGAAAAAACTAAGGCGTGCAACTATCCGAAATATATGCCTCACGGCGGCATGTGCTTTGATAGGAATGCTTTTCATGTTTTATCTCATGTTCATGCAAAAGCCTATACTTGTTACGCCGCACACAGTGTTTGTTTATATGCTTCTTTGGTGTTTGCCTGTGTATCTGTTGTCGCTCAGGGTAAAGATATAAAACTTTACATGTTGTTAAAAGGAGAAAATAATGGAAATTAATAAATCCGGAATGATTGCAATAGTAGGAAGGCCTAATGTAGGTAAATCAACGCTTATAAATGCACTAGCGGGTGAAAAAATAGCAATAGTGTCTGACAAACCACAGACAACAAGAAACAGAATATGCGGGATTATCAATCGCGACAGTACGCAGTATGTGTTCATGGATACTCCGGGCTTTCATACGCCAAAGAGCCATCTGGGTGAATACATGGTGAAGGTTGCGGGAGATGCGATGTCTGATGTGGATGCGGTTATTATGCTCGTTGCTCCCGTTGCAAATGTCGGGAGCCTTGAGGAGCAAATAATTTCAAGAATAGCCCAAAGCAAGGTACCTGCAATTCTTCTTATAAATAAGATAGATACTGTAGATAAAGCCGACATTTTCCCGGTGATTGAGGCATACAGTGCAAAGTATAACTTTGAAGCTATTATACCCATATCAGCTTATAAGGGCGACGGTGTTGAGCTTATATACAAAGAGCTTGATAGATTTATTCCAGAAGGAGTAGCTCTTTTCCCCGAGGATATGACGTCCGACCAGCCTGAAAAACAGATGATTTCTGAGATTATCAGAGAAAAGCTGCTAAGGCTCTTAAATCACGAAATTCCTCACGGAACTGCTGTTGAAATAACACGCTTTACTGAACGCGATAACGGCATAATAGATGTTACCGCAACAATATATTGCGAGCGCGAAAGTCATAAGGGTATAATAATCGGCAAGCGCGGAGCAATGCTTAAAAAAGTGGGTGAGCATGCCCGCAGAGATATAGAAAAATTTATGGGTACAAAAGTCTTTCTTGAAACATGGGTAAAAGTAAAGGAAAACTGGCGTGACAATGATGTGCTGATTAAAAATTTTGGTTACGAACTCTAGTGAGGTTGATTAACTTTACAGGTGGTGAGCTTTTTGCAGGTTGTAGATAAAGGTCTGATACTTCGCGAAACACCGTATAAAGAGGCGGATGTCATGCTCAGCGTACTTACTGAATGCGGGGGCAAACTGTCCGTGCTCGCGCGAGGTGCAAAGCGTAAAAGCAGCCGTATGTCTGCAGCCGTGCAGCTTCTCACTTATTCTGAATTTACGCTGTACGAAAGCGGCGGCAGATATACTCTGAACGAAGCCGAGCCGATTGAAATGTTCTACGGCATACGCGGCGATATAGTAAAGCTTGCCCTGGCTTCGTATTTTGCAGAGGTACTTGAGCAGGCATCAGACGAGGAGAGTATAAACCCTGAGCTTTTGCGGCTTGGGTTAAACTCATTGTATGCACTGGCTAATACAAAAATTTCGCTTGAAAAAATAAAGGCTGTATTTGAACTTAAGGTTTGTGAACTTTCGGGCTATGCGCCTAATGTTTTTTCGTGTGCTTCATGTGGCGCAAGTGAAGGTTTTAAATGTTTCGACATACAAAACGGAAGTGTCATGTGTGAAAAATGTGCAAGTCTGCATCACAGAGATGTTGATGCAAGCGTTGTAGATGCTATGCGTTTTATAATGAGAGAGGACATAAAACGCATTTTTTCTTTTAATATCAGTGAAAAATCTATGAAAACTCTGGCGCGTATAACTGATGAATACCTCAGGGTTCATTTTGACCGAAACTTTAAAACCAACACTTTTTATAAGGGACTAATATAGCCGTAAACGGAGAGGATTATGGACAGTTTATATCAAAAGTCACAAAAAACACTTGAGCTTTCGAGAGTACTTGAGCTTCTTGCAGAACATGCCGTTAGTGACAGCGGAAAGGAGCTTGCCCGCGCGCTTGTTCCCAAAACAGACTTGGGAGAGGTGCGTGCGGCTATTGAGAAAACGAGTGATGCCCGAAAACTTATCGGAGCCAAAGGCTCACCGTCGTTTTCGGGTGTACGAAATCTCTCAGCAAGTGTAAAACGCGCAGAGCGTGGAGGGGCCTTAAGTCCTTCAGAGCTTTTGCACGTTGCGGAGCTTCTTAAGTGTGCACGAGGTGCGCAAAGCTACCTCGAAGAGGACAGACGTGGCGAGAGGACAACGCTCGATAGTATGTTTTCGGGGCTGCTTGTGAATAAATATCTTGAGGATAAAATCCGCGCCGCTATACTTAGCCCTGAGGAAATAGCTGATGCTGCTTCCGGAGAGCTGTTGTCCATAAGGCGGAAAATTCGCCGCAGCGGTGAAAAGGTTCGCGAGGTTCTTGCTCATATCATATCTTCTCCTTCTCATGCAAAACACTTGCAAGAGGCTATAATAACCCAGCGCTCAGGCCGCTATGTTGTGCCGGTAAAGAGCGAGTATAAAGGTGAGATAAAAGGCCTTGTACACGACGTTTCATCTACTGGAGCTACTGTGTTTATAGAGCCCATACAGGTTGTTGAGCTTAATAATGCATTGCGTGAGCTTGAGGCAGAGGAGAAAAAAGAAATAGAGCGCATACTTGCTGAGCTGTCTGCAGAGGTTGCGCAGTTTTCACAAGGAATAGAAACAAACTTTGAAATACTCGCGCGTCTCGACCTAATTTTTGCGATGGGAAGGCTCTCTTATGCGCAGAATGCCGAGGCACCCATTGTAAATGATAAGGGCATAATAGAGTTAAAAAACGCGCGCCATCCGCTTCTTGATAAAGATAAAACTGTTCCTATATCAATCAAACTGGGGCGTGACTTTGATACACTTGTCATAACAGGCCCGAATACAGGTGGCAAGACAGTATCCCTGAAAACTGTTGGTCTGCTGACTCTTATGGCAGAATGCGGTATGCATATACCGTGTGAATACGGAAGTGAAATTTCAGTATTTTCAAAAATATATGCTGATATTGGCGATGAGCAGAGCATAGAACAGTCGCTCTCAACCTTCTCATCTCATATGAAAAATATAGTTGAGATAATTAAAGAGGCAGACGGTGAGTCGCTCGTTCTTGTAGATGAGCTTGGCGCGGGAACTGACCCGATAGAGGGTGCAGCCCTTGCTGTATCAATTATTGAGTATATAAAATCACTCGGGGCAAAGACAGTTGCGACAACCCACTATGCCGAGCTTAAAAGCTTTGCGCTGATTACGGAACGCGTAGAGAATGCGAGCTGTGAGTTTGATGTAAGCACACTCAAGCCAACCTACAGGCTGCTTATCGGAATACCCGGTAAAAGTAACGCGTTTGCCATATCTGAACGGTTAGGGCTTCCGATAAATATAATAGAGAGTGCGGGCGCTCTTGTTGAGCGTGAGGACAAACGCTTCGATGAGATACTTTCGCGTCTTGAAGAGAAGCAGCTGGCGCTTGATACAGAACTCACGAAGGCTAATCGGCTTCGTCTAGATGCAGAACAGAAAAAGAAAAAGTCTGAACAGTTTGAGGCAGAGCTTGAAAAACGCAAGGTAAGCGTGATAGAAAAAGCTCGCGAAGATGCAGAGAAAATTCTGACTGATGCGCGTGAGGCGGCTGAACGCGCCCTTGATGAAATTAAAGAAATCCGCAAGCTCGAAAGAAAAAAGGCTGACCGCAACCTCATAAACGATGCCCGCAACGAGCTTAAGCGAGGGCTTAATGAAGCTGAGAAAAATGTAATTCGGGCAAAGGCAAGGCCGACGGCTAAACAGCTTCCGAGAAAGCTTCGTGAGGGCGATACCGTAGAGCTTGTTGAACTTGGTCTTCATGGTACGGTTATATCTGTCGCGGATAAAACAGGGATACTTACGGTACAGGCGGGTATAATGAAGGTTACTGCAAAGCCTGATGAGGTGCAGCTCGTTGAAGAGAGCGGAGAGAAGACCGTAAAAGAATTTATTGCGAAGAAAAAAGCAGAGCTTCGCAATATATCTGTTAAGCCAGAGGTTGACCTTCGAGGTATGACATCGGATGAAGCGGAGTATACTTTGGCTGCATATCTCGACAATGCGTTTCTTGCAAAGCTTAACAGCGTAACAATTATACACGGAAAGGGAACCGGTGTTCTGAGAAAGTCGGTACATTCATATCTGCGCTCACACCCGCATATAAAATCTTGGAGATTAGGTGTGTATGGTGAGGGTGAAGACGGCGTTACCATCGCAGAACTGAGAATATGATACAATTATCTTTTTCTCTTTTATTTGTTTTTTGTACGTTGTATGCATAAAAAAATATTGACTTATATAGTGTTAATTTGATATTATATATATAGAATATTAAAAAACGTAAATTTATTGTTAGGAGAAGACGCCAAATGTGCTCTAAAGAAGTAGTTATAAACAATCAGATTGGGCTCCGCGCACGCCCGGCAACATTTTTCATCCAGAAAGCTAACGAGTTCAAGTGCAGCATTCAGGTAGAGCGTGAAGAGCGCCGTGTTAATGCAAAGAGCTTGCTCGGTGTTCTCTCACTTGGTATCGTAAAGGGTACTAAGGTTACTATCATCGCTGACGGAGCAGATGAAGATGAGGCTCTTGTTGCGCTTTGTGACCTTGTAGGAAGTAATTTTTCAGACCAGATGTAAATAACACTTTAATAGTAGTATATCTCATATAGACGGCAAATTTTTGCCGTCTATACTGTTATAGGCAGGTGAGAATAATGATGAGTCCGAAAGAAAAGGCTCTTAAACTGCCGCAAAAACCCGGTGTATATATAATGCTAGGTAAAAGCGGAGAAATAATATATATAGGTAAGGCAAAAAAATTATATAATCGGGTAAATTCATATTTCAGGAGCAATTCTTCGCATAATTCAAAAACGCGCCTCATGGTGTCCCAGATAAAGGATTTTGACTATATAATAACAGATACTGAGTTCGAAGCTTTAGTGCTTGAAAACTCTCTTATAAAACGTCATAAACCAAAGTATAATATTTTGCTTAAAGACGATAAGGGCTATCCTTCAATCCGCCTTTCAAACGGGCCATACCCACGGTTTTCTGTAGTCTCAAAACCGGCCGACGACGGTGCAAGATATTTTGGGCCATACGGTGGGAGAGTTGAGTCACGCCGTGCAATAGAAACGGTAAGCGAGCTTCTGAAATTGCCAACCTGTAATCGCAAATTTCCTGCCGATATAGGAAAGGGAAGGCCTTGCCTTAACAGCCACATCGGAAGATGTGACGCAGTATGTGTAGGCAAAATAACAAAAGAAGAGTATAACGATCGTATAGAGCGCGCGTGTATGATTCTTTCGGGGAAGACTGACGATGTTCTTAATCTGCTCGAGAAAAAAATGCTTGAACATGCGGACAAGCTCGAATTTGAGCTTGCAGGGAAGCTTCGTGATGAGATGCGTTCAGTTTCGGCACTGAGTACAAAACAAAAAATTATTTCGAGTATGATGTCAGATACAGATGTTTTTGCGCTATATACCGGTGAGAGCAAAACCGTATTCTCAATTCTTCACTATATTGACGGAACCTTGCTTGAGGGAGAATCCAAGATGATAGATACTCCTGTATATGCTGATTTGTCTGAACTTTTGGAGGAGTTTGTTGTACGCTATTACTCTGAAAGAACAAGATTTCCGCGAGAGATATATCTGCAGTATGAAATCGCGTCCTGTGATGCTGTATCTGATTGGCTTTCTGAACTTGCAGGAAGACGGGTGTATATAATTACACCAAAACGCGGCGAGAAGCATAAGTCTGTTGAAATGGCGCGTGAGAATGCAAAAGAAAAGGCGCTTGCCGCGATAAACCGCGAGGAGCGGGAGCTGCGTATACTTGAGGATTTAAAGAAAATTCTCGGGCTTTTGGAAACGCCTCACAGAATAGAATCGTACGATATATCAAACACTTCGGCAAGCGAAATGGTAGCTGGCATGGTAGTGTTTCAAAACGGCTCTCCGGCTCGCCGAGAATACCGCAGGTTTAAAATAAAAACACTACATCAGCAGGATGACCCAAGAGCGATGCGTGAGGTTCTTGCACGAAGATTTGCCCGCTATAAAGACGGCGATGAGAGGTTTTCGAACAAGCCGGACCTTATTTTGCTTGACGGTGGGGTTGCCCAGATAAATGCAGTATCCTCACTTTTTGTTGAAATTGGTATAAATATTCCGTTGTTTGGTATGGTTAAGGATGACAAACACAAAACCCGTGCCGTTGTTGATGTGCTCGGAAGAGAAATAGGGATTTTGGCAAACCCTACGGTATTTAGGTTTATCTCGGCGGTGCAGGAGGAGGTACACAGGTTCTCTGTAGAATATCACCGCAAGCTGCGTGAACGCAGTGTGACAGAAAGTGAATTGACGAAAATAAAGGGGATAGGCAAAAAACGTGCCTCAGAGCTTCTTGCAAAGTTTAAGAGCATATCCGCAATCGAGAAAGCAAGTGTAGAAGAGCTTTGTAAGGTTTTGCCAGAAGCGTTGGCAAGGGATGTTTATACTCATTACAACGGAGAAAGGGAGTGAATATATGCGAGTGATTTCCGGGTCTGCCCGAGGCAGAGTGCTTAAGGCGCTTGAGGGCGATGAAACGCGCCCAACAACCGATAAAGTGAAAGAATCTATTTTTAATATAATTCAGTTTGATATAGAGGGAGCGCGTGTGCTTGATCTCTTTGCCGGTAGCGGACAGCTTGCGATAGAGGCTATAAGCCGTGGCGCAATAAGTGCTGTGGTTGTAGAAAATTCAAAACGGGCGGCAGAGATAGTTAAAGAGAATATTAAACGCTGTAACTTCACTGACGAGATAAGTATATACAGAGGCGATTTTGCCGAAGTATTGACAAAGTGCGCAAAATATGATGTAATATTTTTAGACCCACCTTATAAAAGTAATCTTTTAAATCGCGCGCTTGAGCTTATTCATTCATTTGACATATTGTCAAATGATGGTATAATAATATGTGAGTCGGATAGCTCAGAAGAAATATATGAGCTGCCCGTTGAACGGTATTCATCCCGCGAGTATAGATACGGCAGGATTAAGCTAACGGTCATTCGCAAATCAGAGGTATAAGCTTTATGAAAATAGCAGTATATCCGGGCAGCTTTGACCCGGTAACAAAAGGCCATCTTGATATAATTGAACGTGCGTCAACAATATTCGACAGAGTGGTTGTTGTTGCAATGGTAAACCGCAAGAAGAAGCCTACATTTTCGCTTGAAGAGCGGTGTGATTTTCTTCGCCGCGTAACAGAGGGTATCCCAAACGTCGAAATTACATCTTCTGATGCACTTCTTGCAGAATGGGTAAAGTCTGTTGGCGATTGCGTTCTCATAAAAGGCCTTCGCGCTGTCAGTGATTTCGAAAGCGAGTTTCAGATGGCGCTTATAAACAGAAAGATAAACCCAAAGCTTGAAACCTTGTTCTTGCCGACGTCAGAGGAAAATCTGTATCTCTCCTCGAGCGTTGTGAAAGAAATATGCTCGCTTGGCGGCGATATATCGCCGTTTATTTCGGGCGAAATTGTTGAGGATGTCAAAAAAAGACTTTTGAGGGGAGAATAGAGAATGGCAAGCGGAATAGAAGAATTGGTAAATATGCTATATGATATGGTGTCTGATGCATGGTCACTGCCGTTTGGCGCTGAAAAGTGCCTTGTAGAGCGTGAAAAGGTGCTTGACCTTATCGACGAAATCCGAGTAAATCTTCCAAAAGATTTGGAGCAGGCACGGGCGATTGTCGAGAACAGAAATGAGATTCTCGCTCAAGCAAAGCGCGAGGCAGAGTCGATTAAGAGTACCGCAGAAGAACGTGCCCGCCATATGGTTGCAGAGGATGAAATTGTTGTGTCTTCAAGACAAAAGGCAAATGAGCTTATGTCTGTTGCGGAGAGTAAATCAAAAGAGCTTCGACGCGCAGCAAATGATTATGCGGAGGACACCCTCAGGCGTCTTGAAAGCGTAATTGAACAGGCTCTCAACGAAACAAGAGAATCAAGAAAACAATTCAAGTCAGCAGTTGTTAAAACGTCATCAAAGACAGAAGAATAAATTTAAGCCGCAGCTAAAAAGCTGCGGCTTTTCTCTATAAAAACTCGTGAGGAAACTTCCTCACGAGTTTTTTTGTTTCTGATTATGCAGATTTCTTTGATGTAATTGCTTTTATGATAAAGAGTGTTACAAGCATAAGAACAATCGCAACCGGCAAGCAGATCCATGCGTTCTGTACAAATCCAGTAAAGAGATAAGCGACAAACGAAACTGCCGCAACAGTAATTGCATACGGGAGCTGTGTTGAAACGTGGTTTAGGTGGTTGCATTGTGCGCCTGCAGAAGCCATAATCGTTGTATCCGAAATGGGCGAGCAGTGGTCACCGCAAACAGCACCGGCCATACATGCTGAGATTGCAATAATGCAGATTTCGTTGCTGATAGAGCCGCCGAATACTGCGAGGACAATCGGGATGAGAATACCGAATGTTCCCCATGATGTACCTGTTGAGAACGAAAGGCCAACGCCGATGAGGAATACGATTGCGGGGAGAAGTGGGATAAATGCGCTTGCGCTTGTGCGGACAAACTCAGCGATAAATATCTTTGCACCAAGGCTGACTGTCATGGTCTTGAGTGTCCATGCACAGCAGAGAATCATAATAGCCGGAACCATCGCCTTAAAACCATCGGGGAGGGCACCCATGCAGTCCTTAAACGTAAGAACACGTCTGCACATGAAGTAGATGATAGAGAAGATAAGACCCGCGAATGAGCCGAATACAAGGCCTTGTGATGCGTCTGCGTTAGAGAACGCGTTGACGAAAGTTTCTCCGCTAAAGAAACCGCCGGAGTAGAGAAGGCCGAGGAGGCACCCTGCAATGAGAACAACAACCGGGGCAACAAGATCCCAAACACTGCCGTTTTTGTTCTCATCTTTTTCTTCAAGCTGTTCAAGCATTGCTTTTTCGTCAGAGGAGAAAATGTCGCCGTTCATAGCGTTGAGCTCATGGCGCTTCATCGGGCCGTAATCAAATTTCATAACGCAAAGTGCAATCATCATAACTATGGTAAGAATCGCGTAGAAGTTATAGGGGATTGCTCTGATGAAGAGCTCAAGTCCGCCAATCTGGTCTTCTGAAACGAAGCCTGCAACAGCTGCTGCCCATGATGAGATGGGTGCGATAATGCATATCGGTGCTGCGGTTGCGTCAATGAGGTATGAAAGCTTTGAGCGCGATACGTTAAACTTATCAGATACAGGGCGCATAACAGAGCCGACTGTGAGGCAATTAAAATAGTCATCAACGAAGATGAGAACACCGAGTGCGATTGTTGCAAGTTGTGCGCCAACTCGTGACTTGATGTGCTTTGATGCCCAGCGCCCGAATGCCGCCGAGCCGCCAGATTTATTCATAAGCGAAACAATCGTTCCGAGAACGACGAGGAAAATAATAATTCCTATATTGTAGGGGTCGGCTATAGAAGATATAAAGCCGTTTACAAAGAGGTGGTCAATCGTTCCGGAGAAGTTGAAGTTTGCGTGCATGAGCGCGCCTGCAGTGATACCAATAAAGAGAGAAGAATAAACCTCTTTGGTAATAAGCGCGAGGGCTATCGCTATAATCGGGGGGAGGAGCGAGAGCCATGTGGCATACGGCTTAACATCGTTTCTCTTTGTTTCGAGAGCCTTGTTAAGGTTTTCGTCAAAGTTCACATCGCTTCCGACGTTGTCAGAATAGCTGTCAAGATATTCTGCTGCGACATCGCTGTCCGTAAGGTCGATGTCAGCTGCAGCTGCAAACGGAAATGCTGAGCATAACAGCATGACCATAACAGCTAAAAGTGCGAGAATGCGCGTTTTTCTTAAGTGAATCATGTTTTCACCCTCCTAAAAAATATAGAGGCTATGACGCGAAAAACGCAGTTTCATAACCTCAATACTACATATAAATATTATTGAAGATAGCGCTTCACATCAGTGACAGTTCGGTACATATTTTGCACCGACCCAGCAAGGCCTTGTCTCAGGCGGCAAGACATCACTTCGGCATTGACTCCTTTCACCGTACAGCATTTCCTGAAAAAGTACGGCTAATCTTAATCAATGCGCCTCTATCCATGCCTTTTGGCAATTATTAGTTATATAATACCATGATATATACTGTATGTTCAATTAGCAGAATATACAAAGTTTTGCAGAATTTTGTAGTATTCTACACAAAAATAAAGTTTTAATAATTCTGTTTTATTACTGTATTTGTACAAAAAACGGAAAATATTGCTCAAAAGTTGAATGTTCTTGTGGTTTTTTTATAATCCATTGACTTTTAAAATGTTGTTTGTTATGCTGCGGATGATGAGGGCAACCCGGCACAGCTTGGCGACTGGCACTTCTTCAATCACTCTGCAAAAAAGGCATAAGGTTTATCTTAAATCAAAACAAAAATCCTATCACAATCTTGTGATGGGATTTTTTATGAAAGTAATTTACTTTTTATCTGATGCAAGGGCTCGCTCAAGCCAAATTGTGGCAATGTCCATTGCTTGGTATAACCCTTCGGTTTCTGTCTTTTTTACTATTCTGTCTTTAGACTTTATGCTCGGGTCGGTAAGCTGGAGCTGGAGAGAAACCCGGGTAGCAAGCTCGATGTCTGATAATTCTTTTGAGTCTACTATTTGAAGCATTATGATGTACTTATCAGCCATGCTGCCATAATATAAAACCTTATCTTTGCGAGTAAGTGCACGGCCCTTATATGTTAAAATCTTTTCTTCTTTTTTTGCTGACATTGTAATCCTCCTAAAAATTAATCATAAAAGCTCGCGCAGACCGTGCGCAAGCTCTATGAATTATTCAGATAAATAGTGGCGGACAAGCGCGTGAAGGAGCTCGTCTCTGTCGAGCTTTCTGACAAGACCGCGTGCATTGTTGTAGTTGGTAATATACGTTGGGTCTTCAGAAAGGATATATCCGACAATCTGGCTGATGGGGTTATAGCCTTTGCTTTTTAGTGCGTCGTATATTTCGGTTAAGATGAACTTCATCTCGTCATCCTGGTCTTTTTTTAACACAAATTTCTGGGTGTTATCGAACATACGTTCATCCCTCCTTATTATATAATAGTATTTTAAAGCATTTTACCGCATTTGTAAATAATAAAATGTTTTTGTGCACAGATAAGATTAAATATACATATAATAGAAATGATTATATATATCTAAATTTACCATATTTTTGCGTTAAATGCAAGAGGAATATAACTTTTAAAAAGTTTTCAAAAAAATAGGAAAAATTTTTAAAATTTTGCTTGACATACCGGGGTAAAATGAGTATAATAAATAAGTCGCTTATGACTGGCGACAATGTGGGAGCATAGCTCAGCTGGGAGAGCATCTGCCTTACAAGCAGGGGGTCACAGGTTCGAGCCCTGTTGTTCCCACCATACGGCCCGGTAGTTCAGTTGGTTAGAACGCTAGCCTGTCACGCTAGAGGTCGTGGGTTCGAGCCCCATCCGGGTCGCCAGTCTTTTGCCTCTGTAGCTCAGTCGGTAGAGCAGGGGACTGAAAATCCCCGTGTCGTTGGTTCGATTCCGACCGGAGGCACCATTCATGCGGGAGTGACTCAGTGGTAGAGTGTCACCTTGCCAAGGTGAAAGTCGCGAG
>JAZNAQ010000044.1:0-39614 GCA_045586595.1 Eubacteriales bacterium
TTACCAGTGACAAAATCGCAACTCTTACTGCGGAAAATCAGAGCCTTAAATTTGCCGCTTCCCAGCAGGCACAGAATGTTTTCTTTACCGCAAACCAGGAAGCACAGACCGCAGAACTTATTCGCAGACTTGGCCACGATATTCCGGTTCCTGCATACGTCGTGCCTAATCCCAACTGTTGCTATCAGTACGCACAGCCTTGCGGCTGCGGCAACGCTTTCTAAATTCAATAGAAAGACATCTTTTTCGTGACCTCACGAAAATGTTCAGCACATAGCTGATGTTGTAAAAAGCGGTGGGGTTACAAATTCCTCACCGCTTAATTTTATTTTAGAAAGGATATGATTTTTTGGCAGCTGAATACAGCTTTGTTCCTGTTCAGACCGTTGCGGTTGACGGAAACGCTACTTTTATGGAAGGTGCGAGAGCCTGTCATAAAGGCTTTATATCTCACAGAGACAACTCCGGCATTTTCTTCCTTAAAGGTGCAAACAACGGTTATAAAGCAGTTTATCGCGTAACTTTTGACGCAAACATTGCAATTGCGGAAAGCGGAACTGTTGAACCCATTTCTGTTGCTCTTACCATTAACGGCGAAGAACTCCAGAACGCTCTGGCAACGGTTACTCCGGCAGCTATCGGCGATTTCTTCCATGTAAGCGTAACAACCTTTGTGGAAATTCCTTGCAGTTGTTGCGTGACCGTTTCTGTTGAAAACGTAAGCGAAACCACCGCCATTGACGTGGCAAACGCAAACATTATTTTCGACAGGGTAGCTTAAAGAAGGAGGCGGTTATATGAAATCACTTTATGAACTTAAAAAAATGCTTTGTTACGAACTTGACGAAATTGCCGAAAAAGGCGAGTTGACCGCAGGCTCTTTGGACGCAATTGTAAAACTTCTTAAAGGCATTAAAAACACCTATGAAATCGAAATGCTTGAAGAATACGAAGATTACGACGAAAGCTACGACGAAGGCGGTTCTTATGCTCGCGGACGCGGAAGAAATGCAAAACGTGACAGAATGGGAAGATACAGCCGTGACGGAGGTTACAGCAAAGACGGTTATAGCCGCGACGGTTATTCCAGAGAAAGCAGTTATGCGAGAGGTGGCGGTTACGGTCGAGATGACGGCCTGATGTATAGCCGTGGGGATGGTAAGGAACACCTTATGCGTAATATTCGGGAAATGATGGACGAGGCTAAAAACGAAAAGGAACGCGAAGCATACCGCAGAGCGATGAAAGAACTTGAAAACGCATAACGAGGTGTAGCTTATGATTTCCGAGCGTGATTTATTGGAAGCGATTATAGAAACCGAGGACGAACCACCGTCCTATGCAAGCATTAAAAAACTTGCAAATCTTTACATTGTCTATGACCATCTTTTCAGCACAAAACCTGTTCCCAACAATATTGATACAACAACAGACAGCGAGTTTTTGCGTACTGCGAAGAAAAAAGACATTGACAAAGTGCTTGGTATAATCGACGAACTGATGCAGACGCTTGAAATCGTAAACAACAAGGTTTATCAAAGCGTGATGGCAAAAATACGCAATATTTAGTACCCATTTTAGTACCCATTTTGGTGGGGTTTTTAGGGCGTTTTGAGGGGGTTTGTACAAATATAAAAAACGCAAAAAATGGCTTATTTATGCGGTTTATTGCGTTTTAATATTGCAGTCTCTGACTCTGTTTGTCGGGGTTCGAATCCTCGTGGGGCAACCATAAAAAACCGCATTGTTAAGCCAAAAACTTAACAATGCGGTTTTTTTCTTTTTTTGTTTAGTACCCATTTAGTACCCATTTTGTAAAATAAAAGCACCGAGTTTTTCGGTGCTTTTTTCTTTAATATGCGAGCTTATTTGACGCTTTTTTAATAGAATCGGTGTCAACATGAAAGTAAATTTGCGTTGTTGAAATGTCCGCGTGCCCCAAAAGCTCTTGAATATCTTTTGCGGCAGCACCGCCATTTGCAAGGTAAGTTGCGTATGTATGACGGCATTTGTGCATCGAAAGATATTTGACAGGTTCTTGACCGATTGAAGCAAGATATTTGTTTGCGTGTTTAAAAGCTTTTTTATATCTGTCCGGCAATTGGTTGATTGTAAAATAGTTATCGCTGTTTGAAAGGACATAAGAGCCGCCGTGCGGTGTTTTTGCAAGAACCTCGGCAAGCTTATCAGTTAAACCGATAAAACGGCGTTTGCCACCTTTGGTTGATTTTAAAATGGGCTTTGAGTTTTCATCTTCGCCGACGCTTTGCGAAATGCAAATAACGTCTTCGCCGATATCTTCCCAACGCAGGCCGCAGAGTTCGCCCAGACGCAAACCAGTATAAAGGGGGATAAGAATGTAATACCCGTCTTCAATGTGGTGTGCGGCGTCGATAAGACGCTCTAACTGGCTATGTTCGAAAAAGTGAATTTTTGCCGCCTTGTCTTTTTCTTCCCTGGGTTTAACATATTCGCCGCAGGGATTTTCTTCCACAAGACGGTTTTTTCTTGCGGTTTCAAAAATTGAGTTTAACGCAATCCAAATGTGGTGTCTGGCAGATTCCGAAAGATCGTTTTTTGTGGCCATAAATTTTTCAATTTGTGCAGGGCGGATGTCTTTTATTTTGTAACCATCGAAATACGGAATGATATGTTTTTCAACATAAAGTTTATAATTATTATATGTGCCATCTGCAACTTTGTGATGTTTATAACTTTCAAGCCATTCGGCCGCCCAATTACTAAAATAAACAATCCGTTCTATGCGAGTTTCATGGGAATTTTCTTTCCATTTCTGGTATTTATCACGACACTCACGTTTTGTTTTTGCATAAAAAGATTTTCCTTCAATGCGAAATTCATACATTTTCTTTCCGGAACGTTCTATTTCTCTAAAACTTCCAGAACCTTTTTCTCTTGCCATAATTGACAAACCTCCTATTATTTTATATAATAAAAGGGCAGAAAACCGCGCAAAAAGTTATCTGCCCGCCCTTGCGTTCTCTCTCCAGAACGCGGGGGCATTTTTATTTAAAATTGATATTGATGCGGAAACGCATATACAAAATAGCCCGCGATATCTTCTGCCGTTATTTCTTTGGGCAAAGACAAGGCGTAACATTCGAATCCGACTTTATCGTTTGGTGCGATGTCAACGTAAGTAAAAAGTTTGCAAAGGATTCGATTTTCTGAATCCAAAGGAATTATACAGACTTGAATTAATTCTTGTTTTTCAGAAGTTGTGTTTTCGACACGGCCGATAACTTTTATGCTGTTAAAATTATCTGAAGAAAAAGTAATATCTGTTACAGGAAACATTATTTTTTCAGTAAGCGATTCGCGGATATCCAAATGCCAAACAGAAAAAAGTTCTTCGGTGGGTTCGGAATCAAGCATAATGGTTTCAACATAATAAGCATACTCACCGGGAGAAATGACCTGGGGGCAAGGATCAATGTAAGATTGAGTATCAACCAAAGCTCCGGAAACTGTTTCCAAATCAACAGAAGCAGAATCAAGAAACAAATCATATTTTCCGGCGTTGTAAACTTCGACGGCAACTTGCGCCCAAGCTGTTCCGATACTATCAACCCATGTGGTTACGCTCATGTTATTAGCTTCATAATAATAATCATATTCGTTTTCTTGTTCGACTTGTTCTGTTTGCTGGACAGAAAAACTTTCGGAAGATGATACGCTTGGATTTTCAGTTTGGGTTATGGGTTCATTTCCGCAGGCGGAAAAAGAAATGCACATTGCACAACAAAGCACAAAAGCGAGCAACTTTTTCATATTTTTCCTCTTTTCTTTTTGTTGGTGCGGTTTTGCACTTGACAGATTTTTTTATATTGCAAAGTAACACAAGATGTGTTACAGTACAAACAGAACAAATGTTCTTTAGCACAGAATGTCGCAGTTAAGCGACATTCCAATAAATCAATGACGAATCCAACCGATGTTGCCGTCGATAACGTCTATTGCAAGAACAACAAAGACGATTACAAGAACGATGGCAAGCAGGGTAAATAAATAAAATTTATCTTTTTGTAAACTTTTAATTTGATTTTCGTAAATCTGGGTTACCGTTGCAATAAAAGCGGTCACATCTTCGCCTCCTGTTTTTTGGCTTTCTTTAACTCCTGCAAGAGCGTCAAGGGAACCACCGAGGGCAAGAACGAGCTTTGAAATCATTTCAAAAGAGGGTTTTTCGGTTTTGCGGGTAAGCACGTTGTTAATTGTGCTTTCCGGATAGCCTGTCAGATTTGACAGTTCCTTGACGGTTACATTTTTGGCTTGTTTAAGTGTTTTTATGTATTCCACTTCCATAGAACCACCACCTTTGACAGATTATTATATCATTTTTGACATACCGAAAAAAATACAAATCAGCAAAAATGACAGGCTTTGTCAAATTTGCGTATTGAAAAGTTGACGAAATTGGAATAAATTCGTATCATCGGAAAAGTTTTTTCCCAAATTCAAAACAAAGGAACGGTGATATGAATGGACGAAGACCCCGGCGGATTTAGAACCCGTTGCAATAGCATTAACTATTGGTACTTCGGTATATTTAAACGATAGTTCCTTAATTGGCATTTCACATCAAAGAAGGAATTATAGTGAACGAACAAGAATTCGTTAAAACTTTACAAATTTTAAAAGAACAGCCAAACGAGAATAAAGGCTTTTCCTTTCGACGCACAATAAAAACTTTGCAGCAGGCCAGAAAGATGCAGGCTGTGGAAGAATACCGAAGACAATTATTTAATGCAAAGGCAGGAGTTGATGAAGATGCTGACCAATAGCGAACAACAACAAATTTTAAATGCTTACCACAAAAATCCGGAAGCAATGGAAAAACTTATTGATGCGCTTTTGCTTTTGCAAGGGCTTCCGCAAGGTCAGCAAGTCGCTCAAGATCTTCTGCATCAAGCAGAGAACCAGCAACTAACAAACGCTGCATAACAGGGTTGGTAAGCAAATCAACCTTTTTCAGAAATTGAATATCTCTCTCCGAAAGGTCGCTCCCAGAAATGGGGGCGGGTTTTTCTTTTATATTAGTTTCGCCGGTAAGCCAAGAAATTGAAACATTGTATTTTTCGGAAATTTCATAAACGTAATTTTTATATGATTTAGAACGTCCGTTAATCCAATCGGAAATGAGATTTCCGCTTTTAAGACCCACAGTGTTGGCAAATTCTTTAAGAGCACCGTGTTTAAAATCGCCGCTTTCTTTTTTGGGAATAAGGGATAATATGCGTTCCAATACAATATCCACAATAAACGCTCCTTAAATTTGTGAAAACATACAAAATCGTAATTTTTCACGATTTAGGGTTGAAATCGTGAAAAATATGAGATATAATATGACCGTACCGAAAAAAGGGTACAAAAAATACAGCCATTCGAGATAGCCTTTTAATAATTCTTTCGACGGCTTTATTATAGGCTTTCTCGTCGGCTTTGTCAATATGAAATCTCATATTTTATGAGATTTTGAGAGGAGCTGATAATATTACAAATTTTAGTTTTTACAGAAAGCGTGCAGGAATTAAACAAAAAGAACTTGCAAAGAAACTTAATGTTGACCAGGGCGCGATTTCTCACTGGGAAACCGGAAGGAACAAACCCACAGCAAAGTATATTCCCAAAATTGCAAAGCTTTTCGGCTGCACGGTTGATGAACTGATGGGAGATGACATTGTTGGATAACAATAATATGTCTCTTCCGGAGTTTGCGAAAAGAGCAGGAGTGAAAGCTGATACATTGCGAGCGGCAATGAGGGAGGCTTCAAAGAAAAACAGACCGTTCCCGCTCGGATATGCCTATTTTACAGGCAAAAGCTGGGTTTACATTATTCCGAGAAAACCTGCCGAATTTTTTCTTTTAAATGGCAGACTTCCGGATGATGAAGTGAACCTTGGAACAGATTATTAAGGAGGACAAAATGAAAACAATCGAAACCATTCTTGAAATTATTTCTGTTTGTTTTCTTGGACTTGGATTTATTGTGGCCGTATCCGGGAAAGCGGGCTTGTGCTTTATGTGCTTTATGATTTTTGCAACGCTTGGCCTTGTCTGCTCAATGCTTGAAGACGAATAAAGGTAATAAAAATGAATTGGAATATTGAAGCACCCTGGGTCGGGAAATCCAAAGAAGATTACTACGATCTTGACGAAGAAGAAACCGAGGAATATGTTCCGGAATATTACCCGGAATGCGACGCGGATTTTGAATAATGAAAGGAGAACAAAATGTATTCAGCATTAAGAAAGAGGAAAGGTTTTTCCTGCAAAGAACTTGCTGCGATGATGAAAACGGAATTTCCGGTTGCAAATGCCGCGGGGGTAAGCCTTGCAGAAAGACCGCTTGAAAGCGGAATTACTTATACCGCAGAAGCAAAGAAATTTGTAAAAGAACTTTGCGGATATAAGGATGACAAAAAAGGAAGGAAGGACCAGGCATCGCTTCATTGTTGGCTGCCGGAAGGAACAAAGAAAGCCTTTATTGAAGCGAAAGCAAAAAGGGGATTTGTTACCGACCACGATTACATAATATTTTTGATTATGCAGGATATCGCAAGAATTAAAAAAGCCGCCTGTTCTGTTGGCGCAGAGACAAACGGCAAGGAAAATATATGCAATTCAATTATAACCGAAACGGAGGAAATGTCAAATGATTGTTGAAGGAAAGAAAATCACAGCGTTTGATGCGATGGAAGCGGTGATGCGGCTTTCAGAAACTTATCACAAAAACAAAGCAAAAGAATTTGCAAGCTTCCGTTTCAGCGGAATAACAGATATAGTTGAGTTTCATTTTGGAAAATTTGAAGGATTTGAATGCGAGATTCATAACACATACTTCGTGTATTTGGACGAGCTTACCTGCGGCGACAGCTTTTCCGATGTTTTTGAAAAAATAGAAAAAGAACTTGACCGAATGGCGGAAATTGAAAAGGAGAAAAGAAATGAAATTCAGAGCACTTAAAGAAGAAGAAATCGAATGCAGAATCGGACAAGTTGCGAAAGATAACAGTTACATCTGCCTTTTGCTTTACAAAGACCAGAGAACAGACGCAAACGTTCTTGATGAAACCGTCGGCAACGAAAACTGGCAGGACAAATATTACGAAGTTAAAGGAAACCTTTATTGTTCCGTCGGTATTAAGTGCGGCGGCGAATGGGTCTGGAAAGACAATTGCGGAACTGAAAGCAACACCGAAGCAGAAAAAGGCGAAGCGAGCGATGCTTTTAAACGAGCTTGTTTTAACTGGGGTATCGGCAGAGAACTTTATACTTCGCCCTTTATTTACATTCCGCAGGTTGCAAAACAGGACGGAAAAGAAAACTACGAAATCGGAAAGAACGGAAAACCGCAGGGCGATTTTGTTGTAACTTACATTAAAACCGAAAACGGAAAAATCACCGGTCTTAACATTGAAAATAAAAAGAAACACAGAACCGTTTTTGCTTGGGGGAAAATTGAATGAGCACCGAATTTGTTTTTGAAAAAGCAACGATGAATTCAAATGATCACGGCGTTTACCTTTGCATAAAACTTCCTTTTGAAGCAAGACAGCCCGCACGCGATTTTGTAACAAGCCTTAAAGAAGAAACAAAATACACGGCAGTGTTTAAAGAACAAAAAACAAAAAGAAGCCTTGACCAGAACGGCTATTTTTGGGTTTTGTGCGGTCAGCTTTCTGCGGTGCTTAAAATCCCGCCAAAAGACCTTTACCGCGAATATATAAAAGATATCGGCGGCAACTTTGAAATCACTCCTATAAAGGCAGAAGCCGTTAAACGGTGGATAGAAATTTGGGAAGCAAAAGGCATTGGATTTGTTGCCGAAGATTTGGGCGAAAGCAAACTTCTTGGATATCACAATGTCCAAAATTATTACGGAAGCTCGACTTATGACAAAGCACAGATGGGAAGACTTCTTGACCTTATAATTGCGGACTGTGACGAAAACGGAATAGTAACGCTTACTCCGGAAGAAATAGCAAAACTTGGGGAAGAGGGATAAGAATGGCAATTTACAGACAAATATATATGACATTCTGGACTGATCCCAAAGTTACGGATGATTTTACGCCGGAAGACAAATATTTTTATCTTTATCTTCTTACAAATCCGCACACTACGATTTGCGGTTGTTACGAAATATCCGTTAAACAGGCAAGAGACGAAACCGGATATAACGAAGACACGATAACAAGGCTTTTAAACAGAATGGACGGGACGCATAAAATAATTCGATATTTTCCCGAAACAAAAGAAGTGCTGCTTCTTAACTGGCACAAATATAATTGGAACAAATCGCCAAAGGTTATGAAAGCAATTGCTTCGGATTTAAGGAAAATAAAATCGGAAGAAGCAAAACAAATCATTATCGGCATTATCAAGAAAGAAAAATATCCTATTGATACCGTATCTATACCGTATGGATACCCTATGGATACAACTGTTACTGATACTGTTACTGATGCTGTTACTGACAGACCTTCGTTTGATCTAAAGGCTTTGGAAAGAGAAATGCGGAAGGCAGACGGTGTTATATGAGAAGATGTTTTCTTTGCGGTTCAACACAATGGATAGAACGGCATCACGTTTTTGGCGGAGCTTGCCGGAAACTATCCGAAAAATACGGACTTGTGGTTGACCTTTGCCATTATTGCCACAATGAACCGCCAAACGGCGTTCACTTTAACAAAGAAGTCAGAGAAAGGCTTCAAGCACAATATCAGCAGGCGGCTATGGACAGATACGGCTGGACTGTTGAAGAATTTATTGAAAAATTTGGGAGGAACTATCTATGAACAAAGTAACACTTATCGGCAGATTTGCCGCAGATCCCGAACTTAAACAGACCGGCAGCGGAATTGCAGTAACAAGCTTTACTGTTGCGGTCGACAGAGCTTATTCCAAAGGAAACGACCGCCAGACCGACTGGCTTGACATTGTTGCATGGAGAAACACCGCAGAATTTATCTGCAAGCACTTTTCCAAAGGCGACAGCATTGTTATTGAGGGAACCATCCAAACAAGAAACTGGGAAGATAAAAACGGACAGAAACGCAAAGCTGTGGAGATCGTAGCGGACAATGTTGAATTTGTTCCGAGAACAAAGACAGAGCAGAAACCGGAACACGAATGTGTTGCTGACGATGCCGATGATTTTACTGAAATGGAAGACCTTCCGTGGGAGAACTGATGAACAAGTATAAAAATAAAAAAATTGAAATTGACGGATTTGTTTTTGACAGCAAGGCGGAAGCACTAAGATGGCAGCAGCTTAAGCTCCTTGAAAGAGTGGGGCAAATAGGAAATCTTCGCCGACAGGTAAAATACGTTCTTATCCCTGCACAGAAAATAGACGGCAAAACCGTTGAAAGAGAATGTTCCTATTACGCAGATTTTTGTTACTTCCGCAACGGCGAACTTATCGCCGAAGATGTGAAAGGATATCGCAAAGGGCAGGCTTATCAGCTATTTGCAATAAAAAGAAAGCTGATGCTCGAAAAATACGGTATTCGCGTAAAAGAAATTACAAAGGCGGAAATATGGAAGTAAGAATTACCGAAAGAAAATGCCCGTGCAGTAAAGATTGTCCGGACAGAAACGCACATTGTCACATGAAAGGAAAATGCCCTCACGGTTTTGACGAATGGGCAGAGGAACATGAAATTTATAAACAACAAATAAAAGAAGTAAAAAAAGCAGATGTTCCAAAATGGACAAAGGCACAGGAAACAAGACATTTTAACTGGGTCAAATACGGGCAGGGAAATTCTAAAAAGTAAAGGAGATTATATGGAAACACTTAAAAAAGTTTTGACAGTAATTTTGAGCATCACAATTGTTCTTGCATTATGTTTTTTAATTCTTTGCGGCTGCGTGAAAATAGGAATGAGCATCTTTGGAACGGAGGCTTTTGGAGCGGAACTCCCAAGCATTGAAGAACCTTGCGGAATGAGCACGGAAGAATTTGAAAGCGTGCTCAAAGGGGAGTTTAAACAATACGCACAGGAGTTTTTACACGCGGAGGAGGATTATCAAATCAACATAGGAAAGATATGGTGCCCGGACGGAGGAGAATGGGTAAGACTTGTGACAGGAATTTACGGGGGAATGATAAAATGAAAACTTTTGAAACTACCAAAGAAAAAGCAGGAGAATTCATCTGCGAAGGATATAAGGCTATTAAGTGGGACAGCTCCACAATGGGAAACAATAAATTTCGTTACGGGTCAGAAGGCGAAAACCTTATAGGTAAGTTTTTTAGCGTTGACGGAAAAATTGAAGAATGTAAATGGGGACTTCATTTCAGCAAAGACCCGGCACATGTTTTCCATTTTTACGAGGTTTTGGGATATAACCGTTATTTCAAAATCAAGGCTTATGACAAGGTTATTGATACAAAAGACGGTGACAAATCCGTTGCACAAACAATAGAGTTTGTTGAAGAATACGACTTTATGGAATTTATTAAAATTATCAAAGGTTATGACCGAAGCAAAAACGGCAACAACTGCTCGGACGGCAACAACTGCTCGAACGGCAACAACTGCTCGGACGGCAACAACTGCTCGGACGGCAACAACTGCTCGAACGGCAACAACCACTCGGACGGCAACAACTACTCGAACGGCAACAACTGCTCGAACGGCAACAACCACTCGAACGGCAACAACTACTCGGACGGCATATCGGATTGTTACGGTCTTAAAAATTGCAAAGGGGCATACAAAAGCGCATTTTGTTTTAACAAAAACGGAATTGCAAATCAGCTTTTCAACAAAGAATGTTCCGAAGAAAGATGTGCGGAAGTTATAAACGAAATCAAAAGTTTTGGCTTTGCTCCGAAATGGCACAACATTTATGAACTTAAAGGAAACGAAGCTTGGTGGAAAGTCTGTTTTCCGAAAATTATGGAAACAACCGCAAAAGAAGCCTGGGCCAAAATGCCGGAAGAAATGTTTGAATATATAAAATCTCTTCCGGAATTTGACGAAGAAGTTTTTAAGGAAATTACAGAAGGTGAAAGCAATGGCTGACAAGAGAATCAAAATAAGCCCGAACCCTGTTAAAGCATATTATCAAGGAAAGGCGGAAGGAGAGAAATACGCACACGCGGCGGATATCCACAGAGGAATAAATCTTGCTTATGCGTATTTGCTTCTGGCAATGGCATACACAAACGAAAAGGACGACGGAACGGTTTATCTTTCAAAGCCAAAATTTAGAGAATTTTACACAAATTTTGCAAAGAATCTGCAGACTTTTGTTAACGACAGTATTGAAGGAGAACCGGGAATTGACACTTACGATATCGCAGACCTTTATGTAGGACACGATTCTTTTATTAGAGATAGATATGGACTTCCGAAGAAAAACTATGACGGAAAGGATGAGGTTATTTGAAAGTAAAAATAGACAAGGGAGCAAAGCTCCCCATCAGAGCGCACGAAACGGACGCGGGATATGATTTGTTTGCAATGAGGAACACATACGTTATGCCGCACGGCAGAGTTACCGCCGATACAGGAGTACATTGCGAAATCCCGGCGGGATATTTCGGCGACATCAGACCAAAGAGCGGACTTCTTTTTAAACACGACATTTTTACCGCGGGGACGGTTGACAGCGGTTACACCGGAAGCATAAGGGTGAGAATAATCAACTTTGGGAGCGAGCCTTATGAGTTTAAGAAGGGCGACAAAATCGCACAGATGGTAATTATCCCTTGTCTTACTCCGGAGCTTGTTGTGGTGGATGAACTTGACGAAACCGACAGAGGAAGCGGAGGTTTCGGCAGCACAGGAAAGTGATTTTTGATGAACACAAGAAAAATCAAACTTGACCAGTACGGTATCAGCAAAGCGGCTTATGACGAATTACACAGTTTTTGTTTGCAATACGACGAAAAGCTTGCAAGACTCAACGACGCTTACAGTCTTAAATCCCCAAATCTTTCGGGAATGCCGCACGGATCGGGAATTTCCGACCCGACGGCAAGAGCGGCGGAACTTTGCGAAAAATATAAAGAAGACATTGAACTTATTGAAAAAACCGCAAAGGAAATTGACCCAGAGCTTGCACCGTTTATTATAAAAAACGTCACTTCCGACAAATGCCCGCCATGGGTTTTAAAAACAAGGTACGGAATGGAAGCAGGGGAAAAACAGTTCAACCAAAAACGCAGGCAGTTTTATTATTTGCTTGCACTGAAAAAACATATCATATAGGAGTTTTTAAAATGGGTACACAAATGATGGATGCGTTTCTTAAAAACGCAAAAGAAAATCCTTTCGGATATAGTCCGCAGGCATTGAAGCTTGCTCTTGAAGCGGAAGAAAAAGGGATTCATCCTTGCAAAAAATGCACTTGCTGCGAAGCCCCGGATTTTTGTTCAAAAATGACCTGCATTGCATGGTTTAGATGGTTTCAAAAGCATTGGCATGATATTCAGAAAGCGGGAGAGGCGATGAAAGGACAAAAAATAAATTGATGAATTTTGCAAAAATTGTAGTTACAAAAGAAAACCGATGCTTCAGAAATTCGGTATCAAAATAAAGGAGACTTAAACATGGTGATTGATTGCATTTTAATTTTAATTATAATCGTTTGCTGCCTTGTTATTACAACGCAGAATTCAATAATTGAAAAACAAAACAAGCTTTTGAAAGAAGCCGCGCCGGTTATTGCACATTTTTACAATGAGAGGGAAAAGAAATGACTTCAGGAGTTTCGATGATGATAGTAGGTGTGTATATCATGCTATACGGTCAGCTTCGGGCAATCGTTCCGTTTGAATATATCGGACTTATTATGGCAACGATAGGCTATTTTGTGCAGTGCCATTATGAGGACGGCTATAAATATAGGCTTGAAAGGATCGAAAAGAAATTGGATAAATTCGATATAGTAATGAAACTTTTTAAGTGTTTTCCGGGAAGCACTATAAATTCTCTTGGAGAGTTTATTGCGGAAAAATCCGCAAACGAGTATTTCAACCTTGAAAAATGCAAAGACGAACTCGAAGTAAAATGCGAGGTTTTAGAATGGCTTTCAAGAGGAGCCTGCAAGTCAACCCCTTTTCAAAGTGAGTGGAGAAATAAAAAATATCATAATTTTATGCGTTCGGGAATAAATGAATTTTTGGGAACAAATTTTTCCGAGGACGATATGTACGAAATTTATACATATATAGGAAATCAAGTGAATAGAAAGCTCACTCTTGAATTTATCATAAACGATTATGATTTATCTCTGCTCAGAAGAAAGAAGGAATAGCAAAAATGAAAAAAGAAGAAGCTGACAAATTCTGCGAAACCTGCGACCACAAGCGAAAACGCGGAGAATGCATGAGGAAAAACGTTTGCAAAGACTGCGACAAGTTTTATGAATGCATCGGTTTTTGCGTTGCGGAAAAGAAGGAGGAAATGAAAAATGACAAACTTTGAAAAGATAAAAGCAATGTCCGTTGAGGAAATGGCATTTTGGCTGTTGTGGAGAGTTTCTGATGAAATGAGTTCCAAAATTGGTTGGGACGTTTTAACTATACAGAAACGGCTTGAAAGCGAGGCGCAAGAAAATGGCTGAATCAAAACCTTGCCCGTTTTGCGGAGAACCTCCGGCAATATGTGAAAAACATTCCAGGAGGATTGTTGAGTATAGTGTCGCTTGTTGCAATTTGAGTTGCCCCTGTATGCCGACAACAGGCGAATTTGATACTGAAAAAGAAGCTATCAAAGCATGGAACAGGAGGGCTGACAATGTATGAACATTATTTGAAAATAGCGCAAGAAGTGCGACCAATGGAAGATGGAATAAGAGTTTGTCACGCCATCGAAGATTTAGTAGATATGCTTTTGCGTAAAGATAGAATTATTAGAACGCTTGAAAAAGAACTTTCCGAATTACGAACAGAAAGTGAGTGGTGACAATGGCTGAATGGATAAGCGTAAAAGACAGGCTGCCGGAATTGATTCCTTGCATAGCGGGAACAGCATATTCTGAAACGGTGCTTGTGTGGACTTCCGGAAGAAAAATGATGTGTGCTGTATGGGACGGAATTGATTTTCTGTGTGCAATGAGTTATTGGGAAGCATGGGGCGAAGAAATAACCCATTGGATGCCTTTACCCGAACCGCCGAAAGGAGAATGACAATGTACGAAGCAGAACAAAGAGAAGCAGATATGCTTTTTACAATGAGCAGTATTCTTAAAACTGCGGCAGAAGAAATAAAAAGACTTGCACTTCGTTGTGACGAATACGCAAGAGCTTATGATGTGCTTCTTGAAGACTTTGAAAATCTGGAAAGACAAAAGAAAGAACCAAACGAAAGCGGTCAAGAAACTTACGCAAAGGGGGCATGACAATGCGACTTATTGATGCGGAAGCGTTGATAGATGAAATAAACGAAATGTGGAAAATTTACCCAGCCAGATTGGAGAATAGAAAAATTTTAAGTTTTGAAGCCGTAATAGATTTAATTGGTGCCGCTCCCATCATAGAAGCAAAACCGGTTGTTCAATGCAAAGATTGCAAATACAATGTGGCGAACAGTAAGCACGAACCGCTCGACATTACGGACTACACCGATATTACCTGCGAATACTTTATGACAGACGGAATGTCACCGAATGATTATTGTAGTCAAGGAATAAAAGTCCCTGTTATCAGCATGGAAGATGTTCCGAAAATTATGGAGGAGATGGAGAAGTGAAACATCTCGGTGATATTACGAAAATAAGCGGTTACGAAGCACCGATTGTGGACTGCGTGATCGGCGGAAGTCCTTGCCAGGACCTTTCCATTGCAGGAAAGAGAGCGGGACTTGCCGGAGAGCGTTCCGGATTATACATAGAACAAATTCGTCTTATAAAGGAGATGAGAGAGCAGGATGTGCGAAGAAATAATGGAAGGGCAGACCGCCCTGTTCGACCTCGATACATGGTATGGGAAAACGTGCCAGGAGCATTCAGCAGCAACAAAGGAAAAGATTTCGCCGCAGTGCTCGAAGAAGCGATCCGCATCGCAGAACCGGAAGCTCCCGATGTGCCTGTACCTCCGAAAGGATGGCCCACAGCAGGAAGCATCGTGGGAGACGGATGGAGCGTTGCTTGGAGAACTCACGATGCGCAATACTGGGGAGTTCCCCAACGAAGAAAACGCATCTCGCTTGTCGCAGATTTTGGAGGAAGAACCGCACCCGAAATACTATTTGAGTGCAAAGGCGTGCCAAGGAATACTGAACCGGGCGGCGAAGAGAGGGAAAGACCTTCCGAAGGAACTGAAAGAGGCGTTGGAGATACAGGCTGGTGCTTGCAGGGAAATGGAATAGACCGAGCGGGCACAGCAGGATGCAACGGCAAAGGCTGGAGAACAGACCAAAGTTATACGCTGAATACCATTGACAGACCTGCGGTTTGTGTTTTTAACGAAGAAACCATTACCAGCAAGACAAATGCCAGCAATCCGCATTACGGTGACCCTTGCCACACTTTAGGTTCTACTGGGGCAAGAAGAACAATTTGTTGTTTTGAACCTCGATCTCCCGATGGAGTGCCGAGAATGGTAAAAGGTGATGTTTCTCCGACACTTAACACGGCACAGGGCGGTCAAAGACAGCCTGCTGTTATGACTTATTCTATCACAAAACATTCCGCCCGCAGACTTACTCCTCTTGAATGTGAAAGGCTTCAAGGTTTTCCAGATAACTGGACCAACATAGGCGAGTGGATTGACAGCAAGGGCAAGAAGCACGAATGTTCCGACAGCGCAAGATACAAAGCTCTCGGCAACAGCATTGCTCTTCCGTTCTGGAGATTCCTTTGCAAAAGGATTTCCGCACAGTATGCAAGAAAAGCAACTATGGCAAGCCTTTTCGACGGAATCGGCGGTTTTCCTTTGGTATGGGAAGAAGCAAACGGAAAAGGTACTGCAATTTGGGCGAGCGAAATCGAAGAGTTTCCGATGGCGGTAACAAAATATCATTTTGGGGAGAAATAAACAATGCCTGAAGAAGTATTATATATAACATTCATCGCAATGGTTGCGGTGATAATGGTAAATATTGTTTGCGCGATAGACCACAAGAAAGCGGAAAAAGACTGCAAAAAATGGGAAGCAATTTATTACGATTTTGTTATTCGCAATAAAAAGAAATTTTGGAAAGAACTTGGCGCATACGAATCACCGGAAAAAGGACAGCTTTATCTTGACCTTGAGGGAATAAGGCTTGTTATTGAAAACGGAGAACTCGAAGGATGGTATGAGCCGTGAAAAAATTTTGGAACGAATGGTTAATTCCGCTTGCCACAGGAATTGTTGGAGGACTTTTTATATTTTCGCTTTTATGCGGAGTGTTTCTTATGGATTATGACCCTATGACAATGGTTGAAAACATAGCGCGGGATTTAAAAAATATTTTTGGATAAAAAATAATTTAAAAATTTTTCAAAGTGCCGTATCTGGGACATAGTAATGTGATATTTTAGTATTGCAAAAAACTTTTTCATCTTTCTAACTTCTTTTCTTGGCAAATCGGAAAGACGGTTGGCAGCCGGAAAGACGGCAAACATTGAGGGTTGGTGTAACGGAAGCACAAAAGGCTTTGACCCTGTTGGCGTAGGTTCAACTCCTGCACTCTCAACCAGCGCATAGCGCACTCCTTTCGTTTTGATTTTATTGCGTACTGACAGTTGGAAAGACAACACCCGGTCGGTGCTGGTACCGCCGACCAAACCTGCTTTTGTAGTTTAATGGTAAAACAGTTGACTTGTAATCATCCGATGTTGGTTCGATTCCGACCGAAAGCTCCATAAGGCTATGCTTTTTGCATAGTCTTTTTTTTATTTTGTGTACGAGGCAGTCCATACTCCTTCTGCCGAAAGGACGAGTGGGATATAACATCACAATTAAGTGCCGGAGGGTGGGCGGCTGTGATGTATAAACAAGGAGTGAAAAAGGAGGAATTTGGCTTGGCAAATCAGCAAAATTTAAAACCTTTTACAAGTGAGCAAAGCCACGAAGAAGCCGTGCAAAATGGGAAAAAAGGCGGAATCGCTTCGGGAGTATCAAAAAGAAATAAAAAAATGCTCAAAGAATGTCTTGAAGAACTTCTTGAAAAAGAAATTGTTGACACAAACGGAGAATTAAACACCGGGGCAGGAGCGATGGCTGTGGCGGTTTTTAAAAAAGCACTTGAAGGCGATTTAAAAGCGTTTGAAGTTGTACGCGACACAGCCGGGCAGAAGCCTGCAGAAAAGGTTGTTGTTTCTAACATTGACCCGGATGTTATTGCACAGGTTGAAAGAATGGTTAACGAATGACTTGTGAACAGGCGGTTACTTTTCTTAAAAACAACCCATACAAATTCGGGCATCTTGTAGGCTTTACAAAACTGACGGAACTCCATAACAAATGGATAATTGATATGATCCGAGGAAAAGGAGATAAAACTCTTCAAGCACACCGAGGTTCATATAAAACAACTTGCGTATCAATTGCTCTTGCGCTTATTATTGTTCTTTTACCAAACAAGAGGACGCTGTTTATGCGTAAAACCGATACGGATATCAAAGAAATTGTTTCGCAGGTAAAGAAAATACTTTTAAGCGAACAGATGAGATATTTCGTCAAATGTATTTATGGCGTTAATCTTGAACTTGCAACGGCAACGGCAAACGAAATAACAACAAACCTTACAAATGACCCGAGAGGCACATCACAGCTTGTCGGTATTGGTATGGGAAGTTCCATAACAGGTAAACACTTTGACCTTATATTCACAGACGATATTGTTAACGTTACGGACAGAACATCAAAGGCCGAGCGAGATAAAACAAAAATAGCATATCAAGAATTGCAGAACATCAAAAACAGGGACGGACGCATTTTCAACACAGGAACGCCCTGGCATAAAGACGATGCCTTTGTTTTAATGCCGAACCCGGAAAGATGGGATTGTTATTCAACAGGACTTATGAGCGAGGAAGAAATTGCTGGAATTAAAAGCAAGATGACTTCCTCGCTTTTTGCTGCAAACTATGAACTTCGGCATATTGCGGCGGAAGATGTTATTTTCGATAATCCTCAAAAAAACGCAGACCCTGCGCTTGCGGAACAGGGCGTTTGCCATATTGACGCGGCTTACGGCGGCGAAGACTTTACGGCATTTACAATCTGCAACAAAAAAGACGGTAAATATTATATGCTCGGCAAACTTTGGAAAAAGCACGTTGATGATTGCGAAGATGAAATCATAAGGCTTCGGAAAGCGTTCAATGCCGGAAAGATTTATTGTGAAGATAACGGCGATAAAGGATATCTTGGCAAATCGCTTCGTGCAAAAGGCGAAAAAGTTGGAATATATCACGAAACAACAAATAAGTTTCTTAAAATTACCAGTTACCTTAAAGCAGAGTGGCAGAATGTTTATTTTGTTGCAGGAACAGATGAAGAATATATTGAGCAGATTTGCGATTATAACGAAAACGCCGAGCACGATGACGCTCCGGACAGCGCGGCTTCAATAGTTCGCAAACTTTGGAAAAAGCAAAACACAGACAATGATTATAAACCAAAATTTATGATGTAATGGGGTGGGAAAGTTTTGAAAACATATCAAGATTTACTTGCGCTTGGTGATAACGACAAAGCGAGAAAAGAATTTCTTCGTGATGTTGTAAACGAGCATAAATCTTCTGAACTTTATAAAACTGCGGTTATTGCGGAAGCTTACGACAGGCAGGAAAACCCAACAATCGTTCAGTATAAAAGAATGATAACCAATATGCTTGGACAGCAGGTAGAAGACCTTTGGCACGCCAATTACAGGCTTTCGAGCAACCATTTTAACAGATTTGTAACGCAGGAAAACCAGTATCTTCTTGGAAACGGTCTTGTTATTGAAGAAAAAATCAAAAGAGAAAAACTTGGAACGGATTTTGATATGCGCCTTGTCGATATGGGAAGAAACGCCCTTGTTGACGGGGTTTCTTTTGGTTTTTTTGATAAAGATAAGTTAAGAGTTTTCAGCGTTCTTGAATTTGCACCTCTTTACGATGAAGAAAACGGCGCGCTTCGGGCAGGAGTTCGTTTCTGGCAGATAGACCCTTCCAAACCCACAAGATACACGCTTTTTGAGGAAGACGGATATACAGAATATATCTACAATTCCGACAAGAGCGAAAACATTGAAGAAATGCAGCCAAAACGAAAATACATTCAGATCGTGCAGACTTCGGAAGCTGACGGAGTTGAAATTTTTGACGGAGAAAACTATCCGAGTTTCCCTATCATTCCCATGTGGGCAAACGAACATCACCGTTCCGAACTTTGCGGAAGACGCGAAACGATAGATTGTTATAACCTTATCGAAAGCGGTTTTGCAAATAACCTTGACGACGCTTCGGAAATCTTCTGGATCATTAAGAACGGCGGCGGAATGGGCGACGTTGAACTTGCACAATTTATTGAAAGAATGAAAACAGTCAAAGCGGCTTCGGTTGACAGCGAAGAAGGCGGCGGTGCGGAAGCACACACCATCAACGTGCCTTATGAAGCAAGGGAAAAACTTCTTGAAAGGCTTGAAGCTGACCTTTATAAAGATTTTATGGCATTTAACGTTGAGAAAATTTCCGGCAACGCAACGGCAACCGAAATCAACGCGGCATATCAGCCTTTTGACAACAAGGTGGATAAATACGAATATTGCGTGTTTGACTTTATAGTAAGGCTTTTCGAGCTTGTCGGAATTACCGAAGAAGCAAAACCTTTTAAGCGTTCCAAAATTACAAACCAGCTTGAAACTACACAAATGGTTTTAATGGCTGCGCCTTATCTTGACGATGAAGCAATTCTTAACAAACTTCCCTGGCTGACTTCCGAAGAAATAAAAGAACTCATTGAAAGAAAAGACGCGGAAGCGGTTGAAAGGTTTTCGGCTCCGGCGGTTAAAGAGAAAGAAGTGATTGAATGAGTGATTATGCTCACAATTACACAGACGAAAAAATAGCGGAACTTGAAAGGCGTATAACAGCGCACTATAAAAGGGCTTTTGACGAACTTTCGGAAAAGGCAACAAACTATTTTGTTCAATTTGAAAAACGCGACAAAGAGCAACTGGAAGCGTTAAACGCGGGAGAAATAACCGAACTTGAATATCAGCAATGGCGGCTTGCTCAAATGGGCAGAGGAAAACGATTTGAAGCTATG
The DNA here is from genome assembly GCA_045586595.1 of Eubacteriales bacterium. Classification (GTDB taxonomy): domain Bacteria; phylum Bacillota; class Clostridia; order Oscillospirales; family JAAYXM01; genus SIG480. Next base: position 20,232 of record JAZNAQ010000044.1, read on the forward strand.
AGAGACGAAACTGCCGAAAGAATGTTAAAAGCAAATCAAATAGCCTGCGTTTATATAAACGATGAAACGCCAGATATTTTTGCTGTTAACAGAAATCATCTTGCGTACGGTCTTGAAAAAGAATACGGCAATATTGGATTTACTATTTACGATGAGCAAATGGTTAAAAAACTTATTGCGGAACAAAAAGATTTTCTTCCCGCTCCGAGCATAAATGTACCGAAAGACCTTTGGTGGAATAAGCAGCTTATAACTGCGGAAATGACGAGCGGGATTTTGCAGGGCGAAAGTATTGAAAAACTTGCGGACAGATTTCAGAATGTTACGGACGCAAACAGAGTTTCGGCGATAAGAAACGCAAGGACTTTTATAACTGCTGCGGAAAATGCCGGAAGATACGACGGCTATAAAGCGGCGGAAAAACTCGGGATTAAGGGTTTAAAAAAACAATGGCTTGCAACGCTTGACGGAAGGACGAGACATTCTCACAGAGAGCTTGACGGACAAACGGTTGGCTGGCACGAAAAGTTCCATTCCATTCTTGGGAGCGAAATGCGGTACCCTGGCGATATGGAAGGAGCAAAAGCCGGAGATTTGTATAACTGCCGTTGCACAATGATTACCGTTGAAAAAAGCGGAATTGTCGCGGAAGAAGTTAAGCGCAGAGCGGGAAATAAAGTTGTTTCCGATATGACTTATAAAGAATGGGAAGAATGGAAGAAGGCGACTGCAAATGGCTGATATTGAAATTACCGATAACAGCAAAGAGATAATCGGTAAAATAGAAGCGGCTATTCAAAGAGCATTAAAAAGAATAGGAATGTCCGCAGAAGGCTTTGCAAAAAAGCTGTGTCCTGTTGATACGGGCGGACTTCGCAACAGCATTGGACACAAAGTCCACGACAACGACGTTTATATCGGAACAAACAAAGAATACGGTGCTTATGTTGAACTTGGAACAGGAAAGTATTATCCAGGAGGAAGGCAAACGCCCTGGGTATATAAAGACAGCAAAGGTAATTGGCACATGACGCACGGCCAAAGGGCACGGCCTTATTTAAAGCCTGCGGCGGCAAATCATACGCAAACTTATAAAAACATAGTTGAGGACGAAATGAGGAACGGATAACCGTTCTTTTTTTATTGGTAAAATCCGCGTTTGCGGTTTTTATACGACATCTTTAGGGCAGCACCCGAAACAGCGAGAAAGGATGTATTTATTTATGGCAGACTTTGAAGAAATCATTAAAAGGCACGTTGACGGTGAAGGAAATATTCCTGCTTCCGCTATCGGAACCGTTGTTGCGGCTATCAAAACAGCAGTTGGAAACGAGTTTGTTGACAAAACAAGATACAAAGCAAAACTTGATGAAATCGACGAACTTAAAACCAAACAGCAGACCGCCGAGGACAACGCTACGACCGCAGAAAAATGGAAAACCAAATACGATGCTTTGAAAGACGAATTCAAAGAATTTAAAAACGCGCAGACCGCAAAAGAAACACGATCCGCAAAAGAAAAAGCTTATCGTGAAATTCTTAAAGAAGAAGGAATCAGCGAAAAGAGAATTGACGCTATTATTAAAGTCAGCAATGTTGACGGAGTTGAAATCGGCGAAGACGGAAAAATCAAAGACGCAGATAAACTTCGTGAGAACATTAAAACCGAATGGGCAGACTTTATTGTAACCACAGAAAAAAAAGGCGTTAATCCGCCCGCTCCTCCTTCCAACAGCGGCGGCACAATGACAAGAGAAGAAATCCGCAAAATAAGTGACCCTGTAAAAAGACAGCAGGCCATTGCGGATAATATCAGTCTTTTCAGAAAGGAATAATTTTTTATGGCAGCTAAAGCAAATCTTACTATTACAACCGACATTAACGTTGAAGCAAGAGAAATCGACTTTGTTTCCCGTTTTGGCGACACTTGGGAACATCTTCGTGAAATTCTCGGCACCATGCGCCTTATCAAAAAGACACCCGGCGCAGTTCTTAAATCCAAAAGAGCTTCCGTAACTCTTCAGAACGGCAAAATTGGCGAAGGCGAGGAAATCCCTTATTCCAAAGCAACTGTTGAGGAAGTTCCTTATGAGGAAATGGATATTGAAAAATATTCCACCGCAGTTTCCATCGAAGCAATCAAAGAATACGGTTATGACGTTGCCGTTGCAATGACCGACGACGCTTTTCTTGCGGAACTTCAGGCAGACGTTACCAAACGTTTCTATGATTACCTCAACACCGGCACTCTTATCGATACCGAAAGCACCTGGCAGAGAGCGCTTGCTATGGCAAAAGGCGCGGTAATTAACAAATTTAAAACCATGCACAAAACTGCAACCAAAATTGTCGGTTTTGCAAACGTTCTTGACCTTTATGACTATCTTGGTGACAAAGATATCACCATTCAGAGCGAGTTTGGTTTCCAGTATGTCAAAAACTTCCTCGGTTACGATACCGTTTTCCTTCTTTCCGATGAAGAAATTGCAAGAGGCAAAGTAATTGCAACTCCTGTTGAAAACATCAACCTTTATTACGTTGACCCTTCCACTTCCGACTTTGCAAGAGCGGGCCTTGTTTACACCGTTGACGGTGAAACTCCTCTTATCGGTTTCCACACCCAGGGTAACTACGGTACTGCTGTTTCCGAATGCTTTGCTCTTATGGGTCTTACCCTTTTTGCAGAATATATTGACGGCATTGCAGTTTACACCGTGGGGGGTTAAATGAACTGTTGACTTATTCCGCACCTTCGGCTGAGCTTTCCAAGATGACAAAGGCCGAACTTTTGGCTTTTGCAGAAGAAAACGGCATTGAAGGTGTTGACAGTTCGATGCTTAAAGCGGACATTTTAAAAGCCATTGAGGGGGCTTTATAATGCTTGAAGAAGTTTTGAGATATCTTTGGGGAACGATGATTTATAAATGGCCGGTAAAAGAACCTTTCGGCGGGACTTTTGAGATTAAAGAGGGCAGCATTGAGCTGCCTTTTTTAATTGAGGGACAGTATTTCCGCATTGTGGGTTCGGTTTTTAACGACGGGGTTTACCAATACCCGGTTTACACCCTTACGGACGAAGTTTTTAACGGAGCAGTTTGGGTGCTTGCCCTTGACCCGGCGCTTCTTTCCCTTGTTTCGGACATTGAAAAATGGCAGGAAGAAAACAAAAAAGCGATTGAAAGCCCTTACCAGAGCGAAAGTTTCGGCGGTTACAGCTATTCGATGAAAGACGGAGAAAACAAGGTTTCTTGGAAGAGCGTTTTCGGCGACCGCCTTAACAGATGGAGGAAAATTTGATGAACCTTATGGACGATTTTAAAGCAAAATGCGTTTTGCTTGAAAAGCGGAGAGAACCCGACGGAGCGGGCGGTTTTCTTACCGACTGGTACGAAGGGGCAAGGTTTGAAGCGGCGATTTCTTTCAACAATTCGCTTGAAGCGAGGACGGCGGAAAAAGAGGGCGTTTCGAGCCTTTACACCGTTACAACGGATAAAAACGCGAAGCTTGAATATCACGACGTTTTCAGAAGACTTTCGGACGGCAAGATATTTCGGGTTACTTCTGACGGCGAAGACGTTGTTACGCCAGCAAGGGCAAGCTTTCAGTTTTCGCAGGTCAACGCGGAAGAATGGAGCTTGCCCACATGACAAAAGACGTTGCACTTCAATCTTTTTTTGAAGGATTCGGAATTCCAGCTTATCCTTCTTCTTCAGTTCCAGATGACGTTGTTTTTCCCTGGCTTACTTATGACCCGGTTTTTTCCGATTGGGGAAACGAACCGGTTTCAATTACAGTTAACCTTTGGTACAGGACAGAAAGCCAAAGAATCCCCAACAAAAAAGCTTTTGAAATTGAAAGAGCGGTTGGCGAAGGTGGAAAAACGGTTCTTTGCGACGAAGGAATTATCTGGATTAAAAAGGGTTCACCTTTTTGCCAGAGCCTTCGCGACGAAACAGACAGTATGATAAAACGCCGTTATATTCAGCTTGCGGCGGAATTCCTTACTTTATAGGGGGTAAAAAATGAAATATACAAAAATTGCGGAAGATGCTTTTAAAGAACTTCAGCTTAACGCTGGTGTTCTTGTTGATGAGTTTGACCCTTCCACCGGAGAGCTTACACTTCAAAATATTCTTGGCGCAACTTCCGGCGGCGTTAACTTTAAGGCAACGCCCACATTTACCGACTTTGGTGCGGACGTGGACAATTGCCCGAACAATATGAAAGAATTTATGAAACTTTCCATTTGGGATGTTCTTCTTTCCGGCACTTTTATTACCGTTGACGTAAACGGAGTTGCAAGACTTATCGGCGCAGCAGACATTGACAACACAGACCTTACCAAAATTGTTCCGAGAAACAATCTTAAAGACACAGATTTTAAAGAAATTTGGTGGATTGGAGATTATTCCGATAAAAACGGAGAAACCAACGGAGGGTTCATTGCAATCCATATGCTTAATGCACTTTCTACCGGTGGTTTTCAGGTTCAGAGTGGCAAAGATGTTAAAGGACAGTTTGCTTTCGAATTCAAAGGTCATTACAGCCTTGAAGACCAAACAAAAGTTCCTTTTGAAGTTTTTGTTAAAGCCGGCGAGGACGAATAATTAATTTTTAAAAGGAGATTATAAAATGAAACTTTCTGAAATCCGTGGTGAAAAAGCCATTGAAGTAATTGCGGAACTGGTTGAACCGCTTTCGACTATTGCAGTCGATAAAAACCTTAAAACTCTTTTCTTTATTAAAGTTAAAGATGGCGAAACCGCCGAGGAAGCAGCTGTCAGAAAAATCAAAGAAAAAGTTCCTTATATTCTTAAAGAACACAAAAAAGAGATTGCACAGGTTGTGGGAATTTTTGAAAACAAAGACCCGGAAAAACTGAACATTCTTGAAATTATAAAAGGTGTTTATGAGATGATAAGCGACAAAGCGTTGATGCAGCTTTTTTCCTCTGCGGTGCTGACGGAGGAAGCAGTGCCGCTTACAGAGGAATTCAGCAAGTAAAATTTTATAATGACGGGAAGGCGGTTATGAATTTCATAATCGCCTTTTTTCAAAAAGAGCAAGAAGAATTGGCATATAGAATTTATATGACTGACGCTATGAAAGCTTTGTGCAACATAAATTTGAGATATGCCGATATTCTTGCACACCGAAGAAAACCGAAAGACAACAGAAGCGGCGAAGAAATTGCGGCTGATGTTATCAAACGGTGCGGATTGGTGGTGAAAACTTAATTGAATTTATTTGAACTTTTCGTAAAGATCGGCGTTAAAGATGAGGCTACGAACAACCTTTCCAAAATTGCAGGGAATTTAGGAAACGGGCTTAAAACAGCGGCACAAATTGGTGTCGCGGCAGTTTCTGTTGCGGCATCGGGTATTACCGCGCTTACTTCGGCCGCGGTCAAGAATTATGCTGAATATGAACAGCTTGTGGGCGGTGTTGAAACACTTTTTAAAGACAGCTCTAACAGGGTTCAAGAATATGCGGCAAACGCGTATCAAACAGCAGGTCTTTCCGCAAACCAATACATGGAAACCGTTACAAGCTTTTCTGCTTCGCTTTTGCAGTCGCTTGAAGGCGATACACAGGCGGCGGCGGACCTTGCGGATATGGCGATTCGCGATATGAGCGACAACGCTAACAAAATGGGTACCGATATGCAGACAATTACCAATACATATCAGAGCCTTGCAAGGGGAAACTACGCCATGCTCGACAACCTTAAGCTTGGTTTCGGCGGCACAAAAGCCGAAATGGAAAGGCTTATTGAAACGGCGGCGAGACTTGACAGCAGCGTAAAATCCAACGATATGTCTTTTGCCAATATTGTAAAAGCAATACACGCCGTGCAGACCGAAATGGGTATAACAGGAACGACTGCACTTGAAGCTTCTACAACAATTCAAGGCAGCGTTGCAATGATGGTTGCTTCCTGGCAGAACCTTTTGACGGGAATTGCGGACGGAAACGCAGATATGGAAGTTCTTATCGGGAACTTTGTTGACAGCGTTGGAATTGCATTCGGCAACCTTATTCCGGTTATTGAAAACGCGCTTAACGGAGCGGCTGACCTTATTAATCAACTTTTGCCACAACTTTTTGAAGCTTTGCCGCAGGTTGTGAGCGACGTTTTACCTAAACTTGCAGAAGCTGCGGTTAACGTCATTCAAGCATTGGTTGACGGAATTGCATCTAACCAACCGGCTCTTGTTGATTCGGCGTTTAACGTTGTTATGACCCTTGCAAACGGCATTATTCAGCTTTTACCCGAAATTATAAACGCAGGCGTTCAGCTTGTTGCAAACCTTGTAATCGGTCTCGCACAGGCACTCCCGGAACTTATTCCGGCGACGGTTGATATGGTTGTTCAAATCGTTGAAACACTTGCGGATAATCTTGATTTAATTATAGAAGCGGCATTACAGCTTGTTGAAGGCCTTGCAGACGGGTTAATTGCAGCACTTCCGGTTCTTATAGACGCAACACCGGAACTCGTAGTAACAATTGTTACAACGATCATTGAAAATCTGCCAAAAATTATAGATATGGGAATTCAAATTGTCGTAAGCCTTGTAAAAGGAATACTGCAGTCTCTTCCCAACATTGCAGATGCGGCGGTCAACATGGTTAACGGACTTATACAAGGAATTGTTGAATCGTGGCCGACGCTCGTTGAGAACTTTTCAAATCTCATCGATACACTTATTTCTACGATTAAATCTATTCTCGGTATTCATTCTCCTTCGACTGTTTTTGCAAGTATTGGCGGCAACGTTGCAACGGGATTCGGTGACGGATTTGCAGAAATGTTTGCGGGCGTTCAGTCAAGAATTATAAGCGCAATTCAAGGGCTTGTTTCACAAGCAAAAGAAGCAGTGGCTGAGATTCAGGCGGCACTCAAAGAAGCAAACGAGATGACAGCCGACATTATGGCTGACAGCGGCACGGTTAACTCCGGACTTGAGGGAGCACAAAAAAGAGGAAAGGTTGCAACAGGAAATACAACAACCAACAACTATAATATTTACGCTCAAACACAAACAGCGACAGAAGTTATTAAAGAAACAAGATATATCAATAACAGGGCGGTGATGACCAACTAAATGTATAGCGCGAGATTTACAAACTCAAAAGGGCAGTCGTTTTTCTTTGGCTATCAATACGGCAATATTTTTGATATAGACGGTCTTACCGGGCACGAAATAGATGTTGCTTTGTCACAGGGATTTAATCAGATTGGTGAAACTATTGAAAACCTTTCTATTAAAAGCAGAGAGCTTGAAATCAAAGGCAGAATTCTTGGCGAAGCAACGCAAGCAAAAAACAAAATGCTTTCGGTGTTTGCTCCGTTTGAAAGCGGACAACTTGTTTTTGAAGAAAAATATTATATCGACTGCGTTGTTCGGTTTACTCCTCTTATAACGCCCGAAAAAAGAGATCCAAGATTTGAACTTGTTGTTACGGCTCCGTATCCGTTTTGGCAGAAAATAAACGCCGAAAGCTATATCGTCGGCGGGTTTAAACCGATGTTTAGCTTTCCTGTAAACTATACAGAACCGCATATTTTTGGTGTACCCACAACGGAAGCGTTTATTAATTGCATAAACAATGGTGAAGTTGAAGCTTATTTTAAGCTTGAATTCCGAGGGAAAGGCGAAGTTGTTAACCCCGGAATTATCAATATCCGCACGCAGGAATTTTTAAAACTTAACACAACTCTTTATCTTGATGAAAAAATCACAATATATAGAGAAAACGGAAAACTTCTTGTCGAAAAAGAAAGTGGTGGAGTTACGGAAGACGCGTTTTCGGTTCTTGATGAAGAAAGCGAGCTTCTTTTTATGCACGTCGGCGACAACATTTTGAGAGCGACTGCGGACGAAAACGACAGCCTTCTTGTTACAACAATTACATTTAAAGAAGCGGTGGTGGGAGTTTATGAAGGCATTTAATGTTTATAATGAAAACCTTGACCGCATCGGAACAATTGAAACATGGGTTTCGCTTCTTTGGAGCGAAGGCTATAACACACAGGGCGATTTTCTTATTGAGGTTCAGCAAACAAAAGCCGTTGCAAAACTTCTTAAAGTAGGAAACTACATAGGCAGAGGGGATTTTAAAACCCTTTGTCTTATTCGTTCTGTTGAAGTTAAAGACCACCTTATTGTTGCAAACGGACACCCTGCTATAAACATTCTTTCGGAGAGGGTTTCAACGGTGGTTATTAAAAACCAAAACGCTGAAACGGCAATGAGAAGCCTTGTTTCCGATATGGCTGCATGGCCTTCGGTTGGTCTTGGAAATATTGAGGGAATTTCCGATAAATTCACAAGGCAGACAAGCGACAAAACAGTTCTTGCTTACTGTGAAGAAATTGCGGCGGAAACAGACGTGGGGTTTATTTTTCGGCACGACAAGACAAACAAAAAACTTCTTTTTGAGGTTTATAAACCAAAAATTGACAAGAATCTTAAATTCGCAACAAAGTTTGGAAACCTTTCTAAAACGGTTTATTCCGAGACTGACAATCGGTTTAAAAATGTTGCCGTTGTTGCCGGAGCGGGAGAAGACGATGCCCGAATAACCGTTGTTGTAGGAGATACGGCAAGCACTGGAACGGCAAGACGAGAACTTTATGTTGACGCAAGAAACGTTCAAATTGAAAACGGAGAAACGGAAACAAATTATAAAACAAGGCTTTCCAATTATGGACTCGAAAAGCTTGCGGAACAAATAAAAATTCAAAACATAAGTGTTGAAATCAACGACGAAGATTTTGGGAAAAGATATGAACTTGGAGATATAGTAACCTGCCTTCTTGACGATATCGGAATAAAAATCCAGACAAGAATTATTGGGTTTTCCTATACGAGCCAAAACAATCAAAACGAAGTCAGCCTTGAATTCGGCACACCTATTATACGGAGGTAAAAAATGGCAATTATTACTTATCCGCTTAATAACATCGACTATACGGCCGAAGATGCGGAAACTTACCTTTGCACAAGAAAAAGCGGAGTTTATTCCGCAGAAGATAACTTTGCTCTAACAATAAGCGGAAGTTCGAGCGTTTCCATTGGAAAAGGCCTTGCATGGATTAAAGACGGAGAATTTGCCGGAAAATCCGTTTTAAGCACCGAATCGGTGCTTATTAATATTCCGATTGCGGACAGCGTGCTCAACAGAAAAGACAGGATCGTTATTCAGTTTGATAAGGCAAGCAACGCAACAAACATTGTGCTCAAACAGGGAACGCCCGCAACGGCAGCAGAAGCACCGGGGCTTGTTCGTGACGGAACAATATATGAACTTGGCCTTTACGTTATTGAAATTCCTGCAGCAAATATTGCGCTGAACGCTTCGCAAATCTCTAACACGATGCTTGACGAAAACGTTTGCGGACTTATGAGGGACGCAGTTACCGGAATTCCGACAGCGTCGCTTTATACACAGGTTGAAGAACTTATTGCACAGATAAAAAAACACCTTGAAGAAACACTTGCGGGAAACATTCCACGGCACGCAGAATCGCACGCAAAGGACGGAACAGATCCGATATCGCCCGAATCCATCGGAGCGGCAAGCATTGAATACGTTGAAAACGCAATCGGTTCCGTAATCGGGGGTGCTTATTAATGGCAAACAAACATTCAACCCTTACGGCTCTTTTTAAAGCGATAGCGGACGCAATAAGAGCAAAAAACGGAACAACAGCATCAATTATTGCAGATGATTTTCCTGATGAAATTGCAAAAATTGATACGGCAAAACTCCAGGAAAAAACAGTCAATTCTTCCACGGCAAAACAAACAGTAACCCCAGACAGCGGATATAACGGCCTTTCCAAAGTTACGGTAAACGCCATGGCAACAGCAACGCAGGCAACGCCGAGTATTACGATTTCCGCTTCGGGACTTATTACAGCGGCGGCGGCACAAAGTGCAGGCTATGTTTCGGCAGGAACAAAAAGCGCAACAAAACAGCTTTCGACAAAAGCGGCGACAACGATTACTCCGACAACTTCTGAACAAACCGCAGTTGCGGCAGGAGTTTACACCACAGGAGCAATTAAAGTTGCCGCTATTCCTACCTATGATGGGACGGTGAGCTGATGGCCAACAGAGCGACGATAACTTATAACGGAAAAACAATCTCAACCGAAGACAGAGAGGGAAATTTTGCTGTTACTTATAACGGAAAAACTCTTGCAACCATCGCTCCGGGCAATACTAAAACGCTTAAATGTTCGGGCAAATATATGCTTACCAACGTCGTTGTTGGCGACAAAACTCTTGCTTGCGCGGAAAAACAGATGCTTGCGGATGTTGTTGTTGCAGTTGTTTCACTTTTTCCTTCGGAACCGACGTCTTATTCGCTTATCGGAACTTATGAAGCTTCTTCGATATTTACAGCACCGGAAGACGGTTATTATCAAATTGAATTACACGGCGCAAGCGGGACAGGCGGTACAGCACGTTCGAGCGGTACAGATGGTATTCCGAGTGCCGGTGGCGGTGGCGGTGGCGGTTGTGCTATTTCAAGAATAAAAATGAAAAAAGGCGATACCGTTACTTTTACTTTAGGTTCACCGAACACCTCAACTTCCTATTCAGCAACGTACGCCGAAAATTCAACAGCCGTAATAAAAAGCTCTCTTGAAACTTATTCTGCTCTTGAAGTTACCGGAGCGGCCAACGGAACGAATACAAGTGGTTATTCAACCGGTAAAGGCGGCATTGGAGGAAAAGGCTCTAATGGTAATTACGCAAATTATACAGGAGAAAAAGGTGAAGACGGCTCGCGAGTTGATCTTGAATGGGGGATTACTGTAACCGGAGGCAGCGGCGGTAAAGCCGGATATTCCGGAGGAAACGCCGGCGGTAAAGGTGAAGACAACGCTCTTGACACAATAGACCATAACAGGGGTTACGGCAAAAAAGCCTTTATCAAAATTTATCGCGGAAACACAAATCTTGCTTAAAGGGGAAGTAAAAAATGGTAACAATTAATGAGAATATTGAACTTCTTTCCGTTACGGTCAACGAAGCATACAAAGAAAACGGCGAAGTTTGGGATAAGGTTTTGATTATTTGCTTTCCGAAAAGCGATTATCCTTTTGAGCAGGCAAAAGAATTTGCAAAAACTGCAAACAAAGTTTTTTGTATGACAAAAGACAAAAGCTATGATTACACCGTTGACGGAATTATTGAAGAAAAAGAAAACGAATTTTATTCGGAATTTTGGGTGAACAACCCCGATGTTTTTGTTACAGAAAGCCTTGCACAAAAAATCGAAGAACAGCAGGCGGTTATTGAAAGTTCTGCAACAGAGGAACAGATTAACGAAGCTATTGCGGAAGGGGTGAACAGTATTGATTAACGACGCACTTAATGAGGTTAAGAAAATGGCGGAACTTGCTGCAAAAGACCTTCGCGCTCGTTCTCCCGAAATGGACGGAACAGAAATTATTGCAGAGGAAGAATACGTTCCCGACTGGAAAGCTGACAAGGATTACACTAATGTTACTGTTGGTGCTCCTGTTAAATTTGAAGAACAAATTTACACTTTGCTTCAACCGCATAATGCAAGTTATTACCCAAACACCCCGCCGGAACTTACAGCACTTTGGAGAATCAAACACACAACAAATCCGGAAAAAGCAAAACCTTGGATCAGACCGACAAACACATCGGATATGTATCTTTTGGGCGAATGTATGATTTTTACGGACGGTTTTAAATACAGAGCGGTTCGGGATACTGTTTACAGCCCTAAAGATTACGCGCCGGACTGGGAAAAACTTTAAACCACAAAGGGGGAGTTAATAATGATGATGGGTGATTCTTATCTGCTTCCAATTAAAATCGAAACGGCGGAAGGAACTGCAAACCCTTCTATGTTCGAAGAAATTGAGGTTTTTTTTGGAAATGTCCGAAAAACCTTTTTAAATGGCCAAATTGTTTTTGACGAAGAAAAAGAGGCCTTTATGGTGCCGCTTTCGCAAAAAGAAACTTTTCGGCAAAAAGAAAAAGTTTCAGTTCAAATAAGGGTCAAAACTTTTGGCGGCGACGTAATTGGAATTGACGCGGGAACGGTTGACCTTGCAAAAGCAACATCAAAGGTGGTGCTTTAACATGGAAGAACTTAAAGCAACGATTATCACGATGCCGCTACTTTCGGTCAATCTTCCGGGCTTCCACATTGGCGGGGAAAGTTGTGGGACAAGAAAACACAGTGAACTTTTGGAAAGAGAGTTTTTGAACCAGCACCCCATAAGAGCAATTACGGGACTTGAAAAAGAGCTTGAAGAAAAACTTCCCCGAACGGAACTTAAAAACGCCATTGACCGGACGCTTTTTGAAGCAAAGGAAAGCGGAGATTTTAAAGGCGACAAAGGCGACAAGGGAGATAAGGGCGACAGGGGCGAACAAGGAATTCAAGGGCCACAGGGAAAACAGGGAATTCAAGGCCCGCAGGGCATTCAAGGTGAACAAGGACCCCAGGGAAAAACCGGACCCGCCGGAGCACCGGGAGAAAAAGGCGCGAAGGGTGACAAAGGCGACCCCGGCGAAAAAGGCGCAGACGGAGCACCGGGCAAAGACGGAGCACCAGGTGCGGACGGCAAACCCGGAAAAGACGGATACACTCCGATTAAAGGGATTGATTATTTTGACGGTCAAGACGGAGTACCGGGCAAAAGTGCTTTTGAATATGCTGTGGAAAGCGGATATACGGGTACTGAAACACAGTTTGGCGAAGAACTTGCTTCTTCAAACGAAAGATTTGAAGCCATTGAAGAAGAACTTGACAGGCTCGGCGAAAATTCTGGCGGAACAGGTGAAAACGGAAAAGATGGATTTTCTCCCATTGTTGAGGTAACACCGATTTCTGGAGGACACAAAGTTTCAATTACTGATGCAACAGGCACCGAAACTTTTGACGTTATGAACGGAAAAGACGGCGAAAACGGAACTAATGGTGCAAACGGAAAAGATGGAGCCAACGGAGAACCGGGTAAAGATGGTGAAGACGGATTTTCTCCAACCATTGAAATTACTGAAATTACCGGAGGGCACAAAATTTCTGTTACAGATATAAACGGAACACAAGATTTTAATGTAATGGACGGAACCGATGGGAAAGATGGCGAAGATGGGATTGTTCCAGAAGAAAAAACGGTAATTTCAATAGACTTTTCAGAATATGAAAGCAACGGGGAAATTGTTGAAACATATTCGGATAATTCAACTGTAACTTATAGTTTTCAATTTGATGCAAACAAAAACCCGACAAAAATAACAGATAGTAAAGGTAATGAAACTATTTTAATTTGGTAAAGAAAGAAGGTAAAACAATGGCATATAAACGCGTTGAAATAGAACGTGTTGAAGCAAAAAGCGTTTCAAAAAGCGTTTTGGAAACTTTTGTTCTTGACAGTGCAGAAGATGTAAAAGATCTTCCGACTTGTGACCCTATGAGCATAGCTATTGTCGCAAACGGCGGTGCAATTTTTATGGTAAACGCAAGCGGAGAATGGGTTAATTTTACAGACTGACCTGGTGAGGAGGGATTTTATGGCATTTGATGTTTTATCCTTTGCAATCGGAAGGCAAACGGCAAAGGGTGGTTCCGGCGGCGGTTCGCTTCCTGCGGGAATTTATCTTAAACCTACCGGAATAAAACCGGTTAACAAATACAGTCAAATTTGGTTTTATCTTTCGGGTACTTTGTATGCAATGACGCTTCCTTTTGCAGGAAGTGGAAAAGATTATACAGTATATAGGTATGATAACGGAACCTGGACCGAAGTTGTTGCCCAATTTACTTTATACTCAAGCACTGATAACCACATCTGTGTTTTTAACAACAAGTTGTATTTATTTTTATACAATACTACCCGTTATATGGTCTGGGACGGCGTGGCAGCAAGTTTTACAGAATATAACAGTCTTCCCAATAAGATAAGCGGATCAAGCTGGTTTGTTCAAAACGGTAAATTAAAAATATATTCTTATTATGACGGAAAAATATATGTTTTGAACGAAGCGGAAAACACATGGACGGAAGAAGCGACAGTTGGTTCAACGTACGATTATTATTATTTTGCAAATATAGGCAATGATGTTTATGCAGTCAAAAATAGCGTAATATATAAATACGAAAACGGCACTATGACACAAATTGCAACATTGAACTTTAATGCAGATGAAATAGTTGCGAGCGATAAATATGTATATTTGATGAGAGCTACAGAAGGGCAAATATCGCGGTTTAATCCTGCTGACAATTCGGTAACTTATCTGGGATATATTCCGAATAACGCACAAATTCGCTACGCAACGTATCTTGACGGAAAACCTTGCTGGGTAATGCAAAGTTATGCAAGCACCAGTTATCTTTACGGTGCGGCGTTTATGTATATTTGCGATGTTGTTGAATAACATTTTGGCAAAACAAATTCGAGGGGAGGTTTTTGATGAACAAATTACGGCGAAGAATGATGATGGACGGAGAAACGGCGGGTTTTCCCGAAGTTCCGGAAAGATATATTGAAATAAAAACGATAGACGGCGCGGAGGAATTTGTTGTTCCGAAGGACGGATATTATCAAATCGAAGTTTACGGAGCTTCCGGAAGCGGCGGAGCTGGAAAACATTTTTATAACCTTTTCGGCGCAATCAGCATGGCGGCCGCAGGAGGCGGCGGAGGCGGAGGTTTTTCCGCTTCAAGGGTCAAGATGAGGAAAGGCGACAAAATCTTTTGCGCCGCGGGAGCGGTTGGAAACAGTTCCACAGCGAAGATCGAAAGTTCTATTGACCGAAGCCACAACATTACAGTTTATCCTGCGGAGAACGGAAAGGAACCTCCGCATATATGGGACGACCCAAAAGACATTAATCTTGAGGGCGGAAACGGCGGAGCCGGCGGAAAGGCAGAGGGAGGAAACTTCCGGAACTTTGAGGGACTTTCCGGCGGAAAAGGAAGTTCCGACCCGAAAGCAAAAGAAGCTCCGGCGGCGGGAACAAAAGGTATTTCACAGGCCATTGGCGGAAGAAACGGGGGACTTGGAGGAACGATATTCGATTCCGGTTCATGGGGACTTCACAGCCGTGACGGAAAGAAAGGCGAAAACGGATTTATAAAAATTTATGCCGGCAACAAAAACTGAGGGAGGAAAACAAATGGAAATCCCTGAAGTGATAATTTGTGCCACACTTCTGGCGGGAGCAATCGGAATGATTGGCGGTCAGGTTATGATATGGCTTATAGAAAAAACAGAACATCCACCGGATGAAAACAGAAAAAAAGAAAAAGGAGGAAAATCCGATGGACGTACATATTGACGCGCAGGCAATTATAACTGCTGCGGCTTTTCTCGGAGCTTTGACTGCAATTTTTGTTTTTGTAAAAAACGGTTTTAAATGGTTTTTGAAACCGGAAAAACTTGAAACGGAAATTAAATCGCTTCGGGAAAAACATGAAAACGATATGGCTGAAAGCAACGAAGAAAGACAGCTTATATGTTTTGCGCTTGCGGCTTGCCTTGACGGACTTCAGCAACTTGGCTGTAACCATACGGTTACAGAAGCAAAAAACAAAATGGACAAACACTTAAATGAAAAAGCACACGCCTATAAGAAAGGAGAAAATTTATGAAAATCAACTGGAAAGTAAGAATCAAAAACCCGGTCTTTTGGACCACAATTATTCCCGCGGTTGTAGCTTGCGTTTACACCATTCTCGGCGCTTTCGGAATTGTTCCGGCACTTACCGAAAATATGGTGCTTAATATTATGACGGCTGTAATCACCGCACTTACCATGCTGGGCGTTCTTGTTGACCCGACCACCAACGGAATCGGGGACAGCAAACTTGCGCAGACCTATACCGCACCGAGAAAAGACGATGTTGCAGAGGAAGAAGGAATCTGAATGATTACGATTGGACTTGATGCCGGCCACGGCGGAAGTTCTTCCGGTACATTTTCGGTGAACACACCGAAGGACGGACTTTTTGAAAAAGACTTTGCTCTTGACCTTACCAAAAGAGTTAACGCAAGACTTGTTGAGCACGGTTTTAAAACCGTGCTCACAAGGACAACGGACATAAACCCCGGAAACGTGAGCAAACGTGCTCAATTTTGCGTGAACGCAAAATGCGATTATGCGGTGAGCATACATTTTAACGGATTCGGAAGCGAAAGCGCGAACGGAACGGAAGTTTTTGTTCCATACGGAGAAACAGCCGCGGGAATCGAAGCGGGATATAAAAAATATCTCGGAGCTTTTTTCAGAGAGAGAGCACCTTTTGCCCGGAGCAACAATTATTACAACAGGGACGAAACCTTTGACAAGAAGCTGAACCCGGTTACAAGAAGATTTGACGCGGTTTCGGACAAGAAAGATTATTTCGGATTTATCCGAACTTGCTGGGAAGGCGGAGTTTCCGCCGATCTTCTTGAGGTTTGCTTCCTTACGAACCCCAACGATTTTAGAACCTACACCGAAAAAACCGACGAAATCGCGGACGCCATTGCGAGAAGCATTGTTGAAGGGTTCAAGCAGGAATGGAAGCCAATATTAAAAGGGCTACTTCCGGGACAGGAAGAACCGGAAGAAATTCCGGAAGAAAAAACGCTTTACAGAGTGCAGGTCGGAGCATTTTCCGTAAAAGAAAACGCGAAAACTATGCTCGACAGCCTTAAAGCGGCGGGCTTTGACGGATTTATTGTCGGAGGGAAATAATGAATGAAGAAAAAGAGCTTGCAACTGTTCCTTATATAGTTTTTGCGGTGTCTGAAGCAAAATACCAAAAGCAAATAAAACAGCTTCTTTGGGCACTTGCGGGAACAAACTTTTTTTGGATAATTTTATTTCTTATCGGGTGACCTTTTTTGAAATTTAATCCTTACGATTACAATTATTCATATTCTGAATGGGAACATATTATTGATGAATGGATTTTTAACGAGCGAGACAGAAAGATTACAAAAAGGCGGTTTCTTGACAACATAAAACTTGAACCGCTTTCGGAAGAATTTGAGCTTTCCGTTCAGCAAACAAAAACCATTTTACAACGTTCTATTAAAATTTTAATAAAACACATATAAAAAAAGCCGAGGGCAGTTTTGCTCTCGGCTCTTTTTTTATGCTTGTTTTTAAGAGGGGCAGCAAAAGTTTCTATAAGCTCCTCATTTTGGTATAAACAAATTACGTCAGCTTTTACATAAATTCCGTCGAAAAAAGTTTTGCAATCGTTTTTTTCACATTCAAAAAAGTTTTTTGCTTCTTTGCATGAATCAGATTCAAAAATAAATTCTTCGCAACAGAGGTTTTCGGAAAGATATTGTTCGGTGATATCTTCCGTATCCCACAATATCTGTAAATCCGCTTTTGTTTCAAATCTTTCCAAAGTTACTTTGAACATAATATCATCTCCCCAATTATTATATAGCGTATTTCGGCAAAGTCAACCAAAAATCAGCCGTAATACAGCACAAAGACAGCCGTTCGCTTGCTCGTGAACGGCTCTATTTTTTTATACAATTTTCTTGTAAACAGGGGGTGATAAAACGATTGAATACAACGCAAATCCGCTTAATAAAAGGGTTGGCGATTGCACGGTCAGAGCCATTTCAAAAGCATTAAATCAATCTTGGGAAAAAACATATATCGGACTTTGCATTGAAGGATTTATCCGTTGCGATATCCCTTCCGCAAATCACGTTTGGGGAGCATACCTTAAAAGCAAAGGTTTCCGCCGGAACATTATTTCAAACGAATGTCCGGAATGTTATACGGTTCGGGATTTTTGTGCCGAGCACCCGAGAGGGATTTTTATTCTTGCTCTTTCCGGTCACGTTGTTGCAATCGTTGACGGAGATTTTTACGACACATGGGATTCAGGCGACGAAGTTCCTATTTATTACTGGTTTAAGGAAGAAGGTTAAAAATGGCATTTGGAAACTATATGGGCGGATATTATCCGACACAGAATTATTACGCACCGGCAAACAACGCGGTTCCAGATATGCTCAACAGCTATAAAGCACCGTATCAAACTCCGCAAGTTCTTCCGGTTCAGCAGACACAGCAAAACCCGTTTATTTGGGTGCAGGGCGAAGAAGCGGCAAAGGCTTATCTTGTCGCACCGGGAAACACGGTTATTCTTTGGGACAGCGAAAAGCCGATTATTTATGTAAAATCCGCAGACGCTTCGGGTATGCCGAATATCCGAGTTATTGAATACAAAGACCAAACAGAAACGCCTACAAAGCCCACAGAACACGTTTGTTCCTGCGGCGACAAGTTTGCTTTGAAAGAAGACTTTGCCGCCTTGCAGGGCGAAGTCGAGCGTTTAACGAAAAGAATTGAAACACTTTCAAAACCAAAATCAAAGATAATGAAACGAGTGGAGGAGGAAGACGATGAATAATTCTTTATTTCAGATGTTCGGAGCACCGAAAAATCCTATGGCGGAGTTTATAAACGAATTTAACCAGTTTAAAAACAGCTTTAAAGGCGACCCAAAAGCGGAAGTTGAAAAGATGATGAAAAACGGTCAGCTTTCGCAGGAAGAATTCAACAGTTACGCACAGATGGCAAATCAAATTGCCGGAATGTTCAAATAAGGCTTTTATCACAGCGCGCGTGATTTGGCATATACAAAATTTATTTACCGAAAGGGGACTTTTTTAAAATGATGGAAAACGGTTATTCTCTCTCCGATATCGCCGCAGCAACCGGCAATAACAACGGCGGGATGTTTGATGGCAACAACGGCGGATGGTGGCTTATACTTCTCTTCCTTATCTTCGGCGGACGCGGCTTTGGCTATGGCGGCAGCAACGGCGTAGGTGGCGCAAACGCAGTATATGCAACACCTGGCGATGTTACCACCGCAGTTGATCGCCAGACTTTTATCGGAAAACTTGACGGCATTACCGCAGGCATTACCGACGCAACTTATGCGCTGAACAATGCTATCAACACTGGTTTTTCTAACGCAGCAATGGCGAATGCAAAATGTTGTTGCGAAACCCAGCGTCTTATTGAACGCGGTTTCTGCGACACCACAAATGCGATTCACAGTACCGCACGGGATATTATCGAAAACGAAAATGCCAACAGCAGAGCGATTCTCGACTTCCTTACCAGTGACAAAATCGCAACTCTTACTGCGGAAAATCAGAGCCTTAAATTTGCCGCTTCCCAGCAGGCACAGAATGCTTTCTTTACCGCAAACCAGGAAGCACAGACCGCAGAACTTATTCGCAGACTTGGCCACGATATTCCGGTCCCTGCATACGTCGTGCCTAATCCCAACTGTTGCTATCAGTACGCACAGCCTTGCGGCTGCGGCAACGCTTTCTAAATT
>JAZNAQ010000045.1:0-32040 GCA_045586595.1 Eubacteriales bacterium
TGTAAGGGATATTATGTTGATACCGCGGGTAAAAACACAAAAGCAATAAAGGAATACATCTCAAATCAATTAAAACACGACAAGGAAAGTGATCAAATAAGTTTGTACGACCCGCGGGACCCATTTATGGGTAATAAGTAAGAGTTGCGTGGCTGGCAGGCCAACCTAAAACGCACTTGTGCGTCGCCAGTAACAGTTAGGGCTATGCCCGAAAATGAAATACCCCCCGTTACACGGGGGGATCATTATTGAAAAAGAGCAGGGGTTAAGATATAATAAACAGGCAGAGGTGAAACGAAATGAAATTATCAAGAAAAGTGAAAATCGTTTTAATAGCCTTTTTGGTATTTATTGCGAGTTTGTTTGATAGAAGACTTGAGGAAGAAACAGTATGGTTTCTCATGAAGCTTGTTCTTTATAGCATAGGCATATCTTTTCTGATATTTATAATAAGCGACATTGTAAAAGGAATTTTCATAAGAAAAGCGAAGATCAAGAGAGACAAGGAAGAAAACGACAAGTAATTAATACCGGGTGCAGATACAGCTACGAATATTTTGTCAATACCGGTAGACCTTCTGCGCGGAGACTACATATCAGCAGGGCTTGACCTTTTGGGCGTAATACCGTTTGTGGGAGAAATAGCCGACGTAGCAAAGACAGCCCGCACAGCAGACAAAATCATCGACGGAGCAAGAACGGCAGATAAAGCAATCGATGTAGTTAAACACGCCGGCAGGGCAGTTGACGCACTCGAAACAGTTGATGATGTAACCGATGCAGCAAGAGTGATGGATGATGCGGTTGATGTAGTAAAGGCGATAGAAGAGTTGCCAGTAAATCCGTCGGATTTGACGAAAACGGGGTGGAAAGATATAACATTGCCTGTAACGAAGCAGAATAGTAATTCTCGAACATACACAAAGGGAGGAATTACTATTAGATATGATAAGGCAAAAATCGGAGAGGGTGGTTATCGAGGAAAAGACCACTATCACATATTAAATCCTAATTCTACAGGTAAGCACGACTATTATCTAGATAGATATGGAAGACCGATTCCTAAAAACTCAAAAGCATCTCATATAATAAAGGAGGAATAAATAATGAGGATTTCTAAACTATTGCAGCAATATGATTTTCATGACAGTTTGCTAGAAAAAGTGTCCATCAAAGAAGAACAGTTGGTTCTCGAAATTGATTTTTGCAAATGGAGACAAGACTCATATGTTGAAGGGGGAGAAGAAACAGAAGAAATTATGATTGTTTTTGAAAAAGTTTCTGATGTTACTATTCCAAATCTAAAACTAAATAGTGATGAAATCATGGATGCCGATTTAATAAAGGATGATGTGGGGCGCGAAGGTATTAAATTGACGGTTTTTAATGACATTAAACAAACTGTATACTTTGTCATAATTTATGCTGAGGATGTGCACATACAAAAACTTTAAAAGTACATTTAAATGGATGAGGAGAGTTTGAATAGGGAACAACCCCAAGAACACCCGATGCATTTGCATCGGGTGTTATATTTTTCTCGGTGTACCTGTTTTAGATATACCGAGAACACCGTACAAATTACCGTTTATTCTGCAGGGTGTGAGCAGGCATAATATGTCGGGGCGGGGGAAGGGACGGTTTGTGATAAGAGGGACCGCGATGCGTGTAGGGGCAAAATTACTGTCGGCGAGTGCGTCGGAAGACTTTGCAAGAGCACAGACGACCTTGTCGCGGCACAGAATATCCGGCAGTTGGTCGAGCTTTCGCCATTCCGTTGAGTCATCATCAGCACTGTTTGACGGACACAGTGCATATGCGTATGTAATGTCATCAAAAGTCAGCCCCGCTCTCCATAGGTTGGTTTTTGTTATCGACTTTTCAGCAGAAAAAGCAGTGCCTTCAGGTGCGAGCACACCTACGAGAAGGCTGCTTTCATTTCCGCGCACGTATGCGCGGCATATGCCGCTTAGCGTGGCGTATGTCTTGGCCATCAGAGTTACGTGCCGCTCATCCTCGTGGCAGACGACGGAGCCTATGACTGATGGGCCGAGGTATAGCGGAAGAGTTTTTTCCATATAGTTCCTCCTAAGACATAAAATAAAAACCGCAAAGTAACGGGTTTTACCGTAGCTTTGCGGTTTTGTCGTTTTGTATGGTCTATGAAACAGTGTAGGGGCCGCGCACTAACGCGGTTACGTTAGAGGTCGCCTTTACACCTCTGCCATCTACAGTGCAGAGATAAAGGTGGTTCTTCTCGAGGGGTTTACCTCCTGCGAGGTCACCGCCCGTGGTCATGTCGATAAGCCCCGGAGTGCCTGAAGAAACGCAGTTTGCGGTGCCTATGCGAAGGAGTATTTCGCAACCAACCTTTGCGGTGAGCGTTTGCCCCGAGGTGAGCTTTACAAGTGCAAACGTTGAACTTGTGCCTGAGGAGGTCTGAACCTTGTCGGCGACCTTGTCGGCAACACTCTGAACAAAAGCGTCGGTTACAATTTCATCTGAGCTCTTTGAGGTATACTGAGCAATTTTGTCATCAATCTCACCTGAGATAGAGTTTATCTTGCTGTCGAGGTCATCCTCAAGAGAGCCTGTCTTCTCTGCGATTATTTCATCCACCTTTTCTGAAATCTGTGGAGCGAGTACGTTGTTTATGTAACTCAGGCTAACCAACGGGTCATCCGAAGTTCCATATTCAGCCGCAATCGCAAGAGCTCCGGCAACGATGAGTGCTGCAAGGAGTAGTACAGATGTTATCGCTTTCCACTTTTTCTGTTTCATTTGTAAGGTAACCTCCCGTTTCTCTTTTGTGTTAGTTTCCAGGAAGCCCGAAGCTTACCGCAATCGCGTTATCAACGCGGTGCATAAGATTTTCGTCGAGCCTGCCCATTTTTTCTTTGAGGCGTGTTTTGTCAATCGTTCTTACTTGCTCAAGCAAAACAACCGAGTCCTTTGAGAGACCAAAGCTTTTGCCCCCAAGCTCTATGTGTGTAGGTAGCTTTGCTTTGTTCATCTGCGAGGTTATCGCCGCGGCGATACCCGTCGGGCTGTGCTTGTTGCCGACATCGTTTTGGATAATCAAAACGGGGCGCATCCCGCCCTGCTCGCTCCCCACAACGGGGCTTAGGTCGGCGTAGTAAATATCTCCACGTTTTATGCTGTAATCCACTAAAATTCACGCTCCGCAGGAATGTAGTAGCCAAAAGCTTTGCTTTTGACAACTATATTTTTCCACAGGCGTGCGTATTTTAATCAGCCTTGCGAAAATTTCTAAAAATTCTCATTTATCCTCCGCTCTATACTATGCAGAAGGAGTGTTATATGTTCTCGGAACGCGCTTTGAGATAGATGTTAGAAGCTCATATGAAATGGTTCCGGCAAGAACTGCAAGCTCGCACGGAGATGTGTATGAGCTGCTCTGCTTGCCAAAAATAACAGCTTCATCAAAGGGTTTTACATCGTTGATGTTGCTCACGTCAACAAGTGTCAAATCCATGCACACGTTGCCGAGGATAGGGGCGCGCACCCCGTTTATGAGAAAATAGCCCTTGCCTGACAAGGCGCGTGGAAGCCCGTCTGCATAGCCACATAAAACAACGGCAATCTTCATATCACTTTGCGCCGTGAAGTTTCGGTTATAGCTGACCGTGTCGCCCGCCTTTATCTCTCTCACGTCTGCGATGAGGCTTTTAAAGGTCATTGCAGGCACGAGATTAAGCCCGGGTATCGTCTTTCCTGTAGGGGAATATCCGTAAAGAATAAGCCCTGGGCGCACACAGTTGAGATGCGCTTTTTTATAGTTTACCACAGACGCACTGTTTGCGCAATGGCAAAAATTAAATGTAATACCGCGTTTTTTCAGAATATCACATATCTGCGAAAACGCGTCAAACTGCTCATCGGTAAAGGCTGTATCGCTATTTTCTGCCTCGGCAAAATGCGTAAAAATACCGTCTGCACGGAGATTTGAAAGCTTTGAAATGTCCTCTGCGGCATCGGCCGCAGATTCGATATACCCTCGATGGGCGTAAATTCCGAAACGCGACATACCGGTATCAAGCTTTATATGTACAGTTATATTTTTTTTAAGATTTAAAGCGGCGCTATTCAGCTCTTTTGCATAATCAAGGCTGTGTACAGACTGAATAATGTTGTTTTCAGCAAGAAGACCGGCAAGCTTTGTCGGTGTTGCGCCAAGAATCATAACAGGTGCGGTTATTCCGCTTCGGCGAAGCTCAAGTGCCTCGTCAAGGCAAGCCACAGCGAGTATATCTGCGCCTAAGGACGCATAAAGCCTCGCAACAGGCACGGCGCCGTGGCCATAAGCATCGGCTTTAATGACACATATTATTTTTTCAGCGTTAGTAAAACGGCGGATTTCGTTGAAATTATGCTCTATTGCCTTGAGGTCTATTTTTGCTTCAGTTCTGCTTAAAATGTTCATCTTCAGTTGTGTTCAACCCTTTCAAATTCACACTGTATAATTCTCTCGCCGTCGGAGAAAATTTCAGCATACAGAGGAATTGTTTCATCTTTTGAAAACCATGTGCGGTACTCGATGGGAATATCGCCGTCAGAGATACGCGAAATCAGCAAAGTTGCGTCAGTGTCATATATGCGTGTGCCTGATGCCTCTGCAAAGTTGCCGTTTGTCCATGCTGTTATGAGAGCGGGAAGTGCAGAAAACGGAGAAAATCCGCTTTCGTTAAGTGCTCCTGTTTCAAGACGGGCTCCGTCAAATTCCAGGTATGACGTGCCCTGGGATACGGTCAGCGCAATTCCGGCAACATCCTCGGGAGAAATGACGGTTATGCGGTCATCGCCGTCTTTGGAGTATGAATAATCAAGAGAAAACTTCACCTCACGCGAGGGGAAGTTTGCCGTAATATTAGCAAGGTATTTCGCCGACGAGACCCCGCGCATCTTCTCTGCGATTTGTGAGGTGTCCTCAGTGCTTGCGGCACATGACGAAAAAATAACTGCAAAAATCAAGAAAATGCTGAGTATAAGCGCTTTGCGTTTTATCAAAGCTTACAACACCTGCCCCATAACCGATTTGAGCGTGCACAGCATATCGGTGGGAGTCATGGAATATTCGCCGAATTTCTCGGCAGCAACATTCCCTGCCACGCCGTGCAGCCATACTCCAGTATATGCCGCGCGGACAGTGGGTATGCCCTGACCTATGAGCGATGTTATGATACCGGCGAGAACATCGCCGCTTCCGCCCTTTGCCATGCCGGGGTTGCCCGTTGTGTTAATATACAGGCTGCCGTCAGGTGAGGCGGTAATGGTGCGGTGGCCCTTTAGAACAAGAACACAGCCGTTTTTTCTCGCAAAGTTTTCTGCAAATTCCTCACGGCGGCTATTGTCAAAATCGGGGACAAGCCGCGCAAATTCGCCCTCGTGCGGAGTGAGGACCAGCTCGCGGGGAGATTTGTCGAGTGGTAGATTTAAGCGAGCCGCGAGTGTTATTGCATCAGCATCAAGAACAAGGGGCGAGCCGCTTGAAAAAATTTCAGATTTGGTAAGATTTGCGCTTTTTCGCGAAAGCCCGATGCCGCAGCCTAGAAGAGTTGCGTCCGATTTGAAGGTCTTTATCTTGCGCGAAATTATTATAGGCTCGTTGAGCTTTGCGGCAAGAATGGGCCGTATTGCCTGGGGAACTGAGAGAAATACAAGGCCGCTGCCGGAGTTTACGGCGCTTTGTGCAGAAAAGAAAGCTGCGCCCGTATACTTTTTACTGCCGGCTATAATAAGGACTTTGCCAAAGCTTCCTTTGTGAGCGTTTTTGTCACGTTTCGGCAAAGAAATTTTATCATAAGTTATTTCAGTTATCATTTCATATTCCCCCGCAATCTATATTGTAAACCGCGAAGTGTGGTTTGTCAAAATATTTCATAGAAGGTCAGCTATGTTTATAACCTTCTTTTTCTTTTCTGCGGCATAATTTCGTGTATATGCCGTGCCGCCTGTATCGCGCATAAGGTAGCAGAGCAGAATGTCAGCCTCGTCAACCAGGCGGCGGTTGCGCTGGTGCATACAGAATTGGTTATATTTGTCGGTTATGTACTCGACCTCGTTTGCGCCTGAGAGAATGTGGTTGTATTGAGCGCGCAACTCCGCAGGCCAGAAGAACGACTGGTCGCGGCAGGGGAGTATCATCGAAAGTGAAACCTTCTTACCCTCATTGCGCTTCGTTAAGACAAGCTCTGCCGCAAGAAGGTCAAACCCTGTTGCGCCCCCGCTGCAAAAGCGGACAACGCCTGCCTCTATAAGCGTGTCTATAAGTTCTGAAAGCCGCTGCGGAAGAGCCTCAGAATGTATGCGGTAAATCTGCCTGTGCCCTGAAAAGGAGCATACGGAATTGCTCATTGAACTATTTTCCCTTTTAAAATAATGAATAAGACAATATTATTGTACCACACTTTATATATAAATGTAAAAGATTTTAAAGATTAGTCAAAATAAATTTTTTTAGGGTATTTACTTTTTGGGAAATATGTGTTACAATACTACAGTATGCTAAGTTGCCGTAGTTTCGGCCGGCTTTGCGCATAATGCCCGCGTCGCAGTTTTCGGATAAAACGCCCGTTAATCGGGGAGTTCACCCGCCGAATACTTCGACCGAGGCGAAAAATTTAAAAGGAGAAAGGTGAAAAACATGATTCTCAAGGAAAAAAAGACAGAGGTTATCACAAATAACCGACTCCACGAGACTGACACAGGCTCGCCGGAGGTACAGATTGCTATTCTTACACAGCGCATTTCGGAGCTCACAGAGCATCTTAAGGTCCACCACAAGGACAACCACTCACGCCGTGGTCTTCTCAAGATGGTCGGTAAGCGCCGCAGCCTGCTCAACTACCTTCAGAAGAAGGATATTGAGCGTTACCGTGCAATAGTAGCAAAGCTCGGACTCCGTAAGTAAGTCTGAACACATCCCTCGGGCGGAGTGCCGTCCGAGGGATTTAAAGCTTTTTCGCTTATGGTTTTGTTTAGCAATTGGAGCTTTTGTCAAGGCGTTTTGACAGCGGCTCCAAGTGCTAAACCCACAGCGAAAAAGCTCCCAAACAAATAAAAAAGAAGGAGCGAAAAAAATGAAAGAAATGGTTTTTTCTAAGAACAGAGTGTTCGAAACAGAATTTGCCGGAAGAAAGCTTACCATTGAAACAGGTAAGATGGCGGGCCTTGCAAACGGCTCATGCCTTGTCCGCTATGGCGAAACAGTAGTTCTCGTTACTGCAACAGCTTCTGACAAGCCGCGCGCGGGTATAGATTTCTTCCCGCTTGCTGTTGATTTTGAAGAGCGCCTTTATTCCGTAGGTCGCATCCCCGGCAGCTTTATGCGCCGTGAGGGCCGCCCGTCGGAACGCGCAATCCTTACATCACGCCTTATCGACAGGCCTATCCGTCCTCTTTTCCCGAAGGACCTCCGCAACGACGTTGCGGTTTCTATCACGGTTCTTTCGGTAGATAATGACAACGCACCTGAAATTGCAGGTATGGTAGGCACATCCGTTGCGCTTTCTATCTCCGACATTCCGTGGAATGGCCCGATTGCCGGCGTAAACATCGGCTATGTTGACGGCCAGTATGTTGTAAACCCGACATCTGCACAGCGTGAGAAGAGCACAATGAACCTTACTGTTGCAGGTACTGCGGCAAAGGTTGTTATGATTGAAGCAGGTGCTGACCAGGTTCCCGAAGACGTTATGTACGACGGAATTATGCTCGCACATGAGGAGATTAAGAAGGTTGTCAAGTTCATCTCTGACATTCAGGCTGAAATAGGCCTTGAAAAGTTTGAGTATGAGCATGTAGAGTTTAACGACGAGCTATTTGAAGAGCTCAAGACCAACATCCTCGACCGTGTGCGCGAGTGCATGGATACCGATGACAAGACAATCCGCGACAAGCGTTTAAAGGTTCTCTCAGACGAGCTCATTGCAGAATATTCCGAGAAATATCCTGACATTGAGCAGTTCCTCGGCGAGTGCCTCTACAAGCTCCAGAAAATCGTAGTACGCAAGTGGCTTCTTGAGGGCAAGCGAGTAGACGGCCGTGCCCTTGACGAAATCCGCCCCCTCGCAGCAGAGGTAGGAGTTCTCCCGCGTACACACGGAAGCGGTATGTTCACACGCGGTCAGACACAGGTTCTCACCGTTGCAACACTCGGCACAATCGCTGACCAACAGAAGCTTGATACTATCTATGAAGAAGAATTCAAGAGATATATCCACCACTACAACTTCCCGTCCTACTCTGTAGGTGAAGCTCGCCCGAGCCGCGGCCCCGGTCGCCGCGAAATCGGCCACGGTGCTCTCGCTGAGCGTGCTCTTGAGCCGGTTATCCCGAGTGAGGAGGAGTTCCCGTACAGCATCCGCCTCGTTTCTGAGGTTCTCAGCTCAAACGGCTCAACTTCACAGGGTTCTATCTGCGGCAGTACTCTCGCGCTTATGGACGCAGGTGTTCCGATTAAGGCACCCGTTGCAGGTATCTCATGCGGCCTTGTTACAGACGAGGACAAGTGGCTCACATTTATCGACATCCAGGGCGTAGAAGACTTCTACGGCGATATGGACTTTAAGGTAGCAGGTACAAAAGCAGGTATCACAGCTATCCAGATGGACCTTAAGACAGACGGTCTCACACCTGAGATTATCCGCAGTGCTCTCACAATTACACGCGATGCAAGATACCGCATCCTTGATGAGATTATGCTCCCGTGTATTGCCCAGCCGCGTGCAGAGCTTTCAAAGTACGCTCCGAAGATGCTCCATATGACAATCGACCCGGATAAGATTCGTGACGTTATCGGTAAGGGCGGAAGCGTTATCCAGAAGATTGTTGCCGATACAGGCGCAAAGATTGATATTGAGGATGACGGCAACGTGTACATCTCGGCTATTGACGCTGAGGCTTGCCAGAACGCCAAGAAGGTTATCGAGACTATCGTTCTCGACCCGGTTGTCGGTGAGCTCTACTACGGCAAGGTTGTCCGCGTTATCCCGATTGGTGCGTTCGTTGAAATTGCTCCGGGTAAGGACGGCATGGTACACATCTCTAAACTTGAGAACCGCCGTGTAGAAAAGGTTGAAGATGTTCTCAATGTCGGCGATATGACATGGGTTAAGTTCATGGGCGTTGACGATAAGGGCAGAACAAACTTCTCCCGTAAGGATGCATACAACGACCTTGCAAAGCGCGAGGCAGAAGCTAAGAACGAAGACTAATCAAATAAAAGAAAAGGCTTTTCGGAAAACTCCGAAAAGCCTTTTTGTATAATAAAAAAATCCTCGGGGTTTTACTACCCGAGGATTTAATTTTTGTTTTTTACTTTATAATTCTTGCGCGGACAATGTTGTCGAGTGCAGAGATTTTAGAAAGAATTGACTCGTCTGCATTGTTGTCGAGGTCAAGCACCGTATATGCCCAGTCGCGCTTTGAAGCATTCTGCATATTTGCAATATTAAGCCCTGCTTCAGAAACGACCGAGGTTATGCTGTTAACCGTGTTCGGTATGTTCTTGTGAAGAACACAGATGCGGCACACGCCGCTCATCGGCATGCATACTGTTGGGAAGTTGACAGAGTTTTTGATGTTGCCCTTAAGAATGTAGTTTTTAAGCTCATCAACAGCCATAACAGCACAGTTCTCTTCGCTCTCGGGAGTAGAAGCGCCAAGGTGCGGGAGTGCTACGACGTTCTCTGCGCCGATAACCTTTGCATCGGGGAAGTCGGTAATATACTTTGCAACCTTGCCGTCAGCAAGTGCCTTTAATATATCATCGGTGTTTACAAGTGAGCCGCGCGCAAAGTTGAGTATGCGTACACCGTCTTTCATAACCGAAATTGTTGCAGAGTTAATCATGCCTGTTGTTTCGGGGGTAGCCGGAACGTGGATTGTGATGTAGTCGCTCTTTTCGTAAATCTCGTTGATGTCTGTGCAATGGCGGATGTTACGCGATACGCTCCAAGCTGCGTCAACAGAGAGGTACGGGTCATAACCGAGAACGGTCATGCCAAGACGTTCTGCCGCGTTTGCAACAAGGACGCCGATTGCGCCAAGGCCGATAACGCCGAGAGTTTTGCCCTCAATTTCAGGGCCGACGAACTGGCTCTTGCCCTTTTCTACGAGCTTGCCTACCTCATCGCCGCTGTCACGAAGCGACTTTGCCCACTCAATGCCTTCTGCAATCTTGCGGGAGGCAAGGAAAAGACCTGTGAGAACGAGCTCCTTAACAGCGTTTGCGTTAGCGCCGGGAGTGTTGAAAACAACAACACCTGCCTCTGCTGCGCGGTCGAGCGGGATATTGTTAACGCCTGCGCCTGCGCGAGCTATACACAGAAGCTCAGGGTTAAACTCCTCCGAATGGAGGTCTGCCGAGCGGACGAGTATTGCGTCGGGGTTTGTAACGTCTGCGCCGCAGGTAAAAGAATCAGACGGCAAACGGTTAAGGCCGTTTGACGAGATTTTATTCATCAGCTTTACATTATACATAACGGAATTCCCTCCTACTTGTTTTTAACCTCAAAGTCGCGCATGAATGCTACGAGCTTTTCTACGCCCTCAACCGGCATTGCGTTGTAGATAGAAGCGCGCATACCGCCGACTGAACGGTGGCCTTTGAGTGTGAGAAGGCCGATTGAGGCCGCCTCCTTGACGAACTTTGCATCAAGCTCCTCGTCGCCTGTTCTGAAGGTTACGTTCATGAGTGAGCGTGAGTCTTTGTCAGCATGTGGGATAAAGAGCTTGCTCTCATCGAGATAATCATAGAGAAGAGCTGCCTTTGCGCGGTTTATTTTCTCAAGCTCGCCTATGCCGCCGAGCGACTCAATCCAATCAAGAACAAGACCGCAGACGTAAATCGGGTATGTGCTCGGTGTGTTATACATGGACTCTTTCTCAGCCATTACCTTCCAATCCATAACTGTCGGAATGTCGGCGCGTGCGTTTCCGAGAAGGTCATCACGGACGATAACGACTGTAAGGCCTGCCGGAGCCATGTTCTTCTGTGCGCCTGCATAGATAACGCCATACTTTGTAACGTCAATTTCTTCAGAGAGGATGCAGGAGGACATGTCTGCAACGAGCGGAACATTGCCTGTGTCGAGAACATAATTCCAATGTGTGCCAAAGATAGTGTTGTTTACGCAGATATGTACATAATCGGCATCAGGGGAGAGGTTTAGCTCACTCTGCTTCGGGATGCGCTTGAAGTTCTCGCCCTTAAGGTCTGCAACTACGTTTGGTTCGCCGTATTTCTTAGCCTCTTTGGCAGCGTTGCCGGAGAACTGGCCTGTGATTATGTAGTCAGCCTTACCGTTCTTCATAAGGTTCATCGGAACGGAAGCAAACTGAAGGGATGCGCCGCCCTGAAGGAAAAGGACCTTGTAGTTGTCCGGAACACCGAGAAGCTTACGGAGCTTTGCCTCGCATGACTTGATTATTTCGTCATAGACCTTACTGCGGTGGCTCATCTCCATTACGGTCATACTAGAACCGTTATAGTTTAACATCTCATCGCGAGCGCGGCAAAGAACCGACTCGGGGAGCATGGAAGGACCTGCAGAAAAATTATAAACGCGATTTTCAAACATTGAGAAGACCTCCAATATAAATTTATACAACTATAATAGATTATATTATATAACTACATCAGCGTTATGTCAAACAAAACTGCAACAAAAATGTGAAAAAAATAACAAAAATATTCGGGCAAAATAAATAAAAACTGAGTTTGCACAGATGAAGGGTAGGCTTGGCTCATACTTGACAAATACAAGCCCACGTGCCACAATAAAATAAATGGCGAAAATTGAGAGGAATATTCAGGAGCAGTGACATGAAGAAGGATATTGTTTTAAATGCAAGAGAGAGCTGTGAGCTTTTGAAGTTTTTATACGCAGAACTCAGCCCCATGCCACGTGGCAAGGTTAAATCATATCTTGAGCACCGGCAGGTCATGGTAAATGGTAGTGTGACAACTAAATTTAACCTTGAGCTTAAACCCCGCGATGTTGTAAAAATCTCGATGAGTGAGGGCGCGCGTGAAACACGGGGGATAGAGATTATATATGAAGACGAGAATCTCATCGCAGTCAATAAGCCTGCAAAACTTCTGACAGTTGCTACCGACGGCGAGAAACTACGCACTGCATATGCCATGCTGTCAGAAAACCGCAGAGGCAGTATATATGTTGTGCACAGGCTTGACCGTGATACGTCGGGCGTACTTCTTTTTGCAAAGAGTGCAAATGTTCGCGATATGCTGCAGGAGGACTGGAACGAGACCGTAACTCTGCGCGAGTATCTCGCGATATGCGAGGGGAGCCTTGAGAAAAAGCGTGGCACGTGCGATACGTTAATAGCAGAAAACAGCGCACACGTTATGTACTCTTCCCGCGAGGGAAAGCGCGCGATAACTGACTATGAGGTTGTGCGCGAAGGTGCAGGGTTTTCACTTGTGCGTTTAGAACTTCATACAGGGCGAAAAAATCAGATACGCGTACACATGAAAGAGCTCGGCCACCCCGTTGTCGGGGACAAAAAGTACGGCAGCACACAGAATCCGCTCGGCAGGCTTGGCCTTCATGCATCAGCACTCGGCTTTACCCACCCGATAACCGGCAAAGAAATAATTATTAAGGCACGTCCTGAGCGAAAATTTGCATTGCCGCGAAAGTAATGTTTTATTTTTAACGCACATTGCAATTACTCATAAATGGTGATATAATGTAAAAAAGTACCAAGTAAAGGAGCGATAATGATGAAAATGACATTCCGCTGGTACGGCGAGGGCAACGACAAAATCAGCCTCTCCGATATCAAGCAGATTCCGGGTGTAGATGGCATCGTCTGGGCGCTTCATCACAAAATGCCCGGAGAAATATGGGAAGAACATGAAATTGCCGAGGTTAAGCGCCAGCTTGATGAGTACGGCTTTAATATGGACGTTATCGAGTCTATCAATGTCCACGATGACATTAAGATCGGCCTTCCCACAAGAGATAAATACATAGAAAACTACAAGCAGTGCATCCGAAACGTTGCAAAGTTCGGCGTTAAGGTTATCTGCTATAACTTCATGCCGATTTTTGACTGGACAAGAAGCAATCTTTTCCACGAGGTTGGCGACGGCTCTACAGCTCTTTTCTATGAAAAGGGCATGATTCAGGACGACTATAAGGCTATGGCAGATTATATTCTCGGCTTTACCGAGAAGTACAATATGTCATTCCCGGGTTGGGAGCCTGAGAGAATGGCAAAGCTTGACGAACTCTTTAAGGCATATGAAGGGGTTACCCATGAAAAACTCTGGGCAAATCTCAAGTACTTCCTCGAAGCTATTATGCCCACCTGCCATGAGTGCGATGTAAAAATGGCTATCCATATGGATGACCCGCCATGGGATATTTTCGGCATTCCGCGTCTTCTCATCAACGAAGAAAACATTGACCGCTTCCTCAAGATGGTTGACGACCCGTACAACTGCCTCACGCTCTGCTCCGGCTCTCTCGGCGCAAATCCGGACAACAATGTTGCTGAAATTGTACGCAAGCATTGCGACAGAATCGCATTTGCTCATATCAGAAACGTCAAGAACTTCCCGAACGGCGACTTCTCTGAGGCATCACACCGCGACTGCGATGGCGATACAGGTATTCTTGATATACTCAAGGCATACCACGACTGCGGTTTTGAGGGATATATCCGCCCTGACCACGGCAGACACCTGTGGGATGAGGGCCCGGGCAATGTCCGCCCCGGCTATGGCCTCTATGACCGTGCACTCGGCATTATGTATATGCACGGTGTATGGGATATGCTCGATAAGCTTGAAAACAAGTAATAATTATTGCAAAAAACAAGGGGCAGGTTTTCTGCGCCTTGTTTTTGTCTGATTTTTTAGGGTGAGTTCAATGAGAATGGAAAAAACCTCAAACCATATAAAAAAGAATACGGCACCTATGATAGCTTTGTTTGCAATTTTTGCAGTTATCACAGTGATACTAGCCGCAGGTATAGGTCCGGTGTCCGTATCACCCATGACAACTGCAAAGGTGCTTCTCGGCAAAATTCCGTTTCTGGGTGATTTAATACCAAAAACCTGGGAGCCTCTTTCAGAGAATATTGTGCTCGGGCTTAGGTTGCCGAGAGTTCTTCTCGGCTTTGTTGTAGGTGCATCGCTTGCCGTGTGCGGTGTTACAATGCAGGCGCTTGTCCGCAACAACCTCGCCGACCCGTTCATACTCGGAGTGTCATCGGGCGCATCGGCATTTGCCACTCTCGGTATGCTGTTTGGCGCATTCTCATTTCTCGGTGTGTACTCGCTTTCGATAAGTGCGTTTCTTGGCGCGGCGGCAACCATAATCGCAGTGTATATCCTTTCTCGCCACAGAGGTAGGATAAACATAACACAGCTCCTTCTCTCAGGTGTCGCAGTGTCTATGATTATGGATGGTATAACAAACATAATAAAGCTCTCTGCGCCAAATGCCCTAGGGCTTCATAATGCCGAGTTTTGGATGGCGGGGAGCCTTGCCGGTGCAAAATGGGCATATCTTGGGGTCCCCACAACCGTGCTTGTGCTTTGCATGATATACCTTATGATAAATTACAGGAGTTTAAATCTCCTGCTTCTTGGCGATGAAAGTGCGGGGACGCTTGGCGTAAATGTAAAAAGCTTTCAGAAACAGCTAATACTTATCACATCACTTATGGCAGGGGCAACTGTTGCGGTGAGTGGCTCTATTGGGTTTGTTGGCCTTATGGTGCCTCATTTTACACGCCTCATTATCGGCGCAGACCATCGGCGAGTTCTGCCGGCATCTGCCCTTCTCGGAGGCATCCTTGTTGTGTGGGTAGATGTTGCAGCTCGTATGCTGATTGCCCCTGAGGAACTCCCGGTAGGTGTCCTTACGGCAGTGTTAGGTGGGCCTGTTTTTATCGTGATGCTGAAGAAAACCGGCAGAGCGGGAAAGTGAGGCGCATATGAGAATTAAAGTTGAAAATTTGCGGTATTCATACAGTGAAAAAAACGCAGTTCGGGATATTTGCCTTCATGTGAATGATGGCGAGTTTGTAGGGCTTATAGGCCCTAACGGCAGCGGCAAATCAACAGTACTGAAAAATATTTACCGTGCACTTAAGCCCGATGGCGGAAGCATTATGCTTGATGGCGAAGACTTACTAAAGATGCCGTATAAAAAGTCCGCTCAGAAAATGGCAGTTGTCGGTCAGGAGAATGATGTCCCGTTTGATTTCCACGTTGACGAAATCGTAGCGATGGGAAGAAGCCCGAAGAAAAAATTGTTTGATATCGACACCGACGAGGACAAGCACATGGTGCATCACGCGCTTGAGCATCTCGGTATGGAAGGTATGACAAAGCGGAGTTATTTAAGCCTGTCGGGCGGTGAAAAACAGCGGGTGCTTCTTGCCCGTGCGGTTGCACAGGAAAGCGACCTGTTTGTTCTTGACGAGCCTACCAACCACCTTGATATAAGCTATCAGCTAGAGATATTTGACTTTATAAAACGCCTTAACATAACCGTCCTTGCCGCAATACACGACCTGAACATGGCGGCGCTCTACTGCGACAGGCTCTATGCGTTAAAGGACGGAAAGGTTGTGCTTTCGGGAACGCCTGAAGAGGTACTGACTCCTCAGAATATATTTAATGTATACGGCGTACGTTCAACCGTTTTCAAAAACCCCGAAAATGGAAAACTTACAATATCATACTACAGCGGATTTTCAACGAAAGGGATTGAAGAATAATGAAAAGAATAATAACATTGATGCTCGCACTTACGCTTCTTGCCGGTTGCGGAACTGCTCCGGTAACGGA
Source organism: Eubacteriales bacterium (assembly GCA_045586595.1). Taxonomy (GTDB): domain Bacteria; phylum Bacillota; class Clostridia; order Oscillospirales; family JAAYXM01; genus SIG480. Next base: position 15,857 of record JAZNAQ010000045.1, read on the forward strand.
AGTTGCAGAACCGGGTGCGCTTGTTGTTTCAAACTATGGCAGAGACGTTGCAATTTCTGCCATTCCTGAGAAAGTTCTTACGCTCGGCCCCAACTGCACAGAGCTTTTTGCGGCTCTCGGCCTTGCAGATAAGGTAATAGGCAGAAGCCTTATAAACCACAGCCGAGGCCCGCTTCCTGAATATTCTGATGCTGTAAATGCAATACCTCAGCTTAACTACGCAGAGGCAACGCGCGAGGCAATTCTTACAAGCGGTGCAGACTTTGTATATGCACTCGATTGGGAGATAAGCGATACGGGCTGCAATATCGAAGAGGCGAAGACTTACGGCATTGATGTGTATGTAAATTCGGCAACAACATTAGATGAGCAGTATAAGGAAATTGAGGATATAGGCAAAATCTTCAAGATTGAAGAAAAAGCCGAAGCCTTCATCGCAGACCAAAAAAGCCGCATTGCGGCAGTGGGAGAAAGGCTCAAGGATGAAGAGCCTGTGAAGGTCCTTGTATACGATAGCGGAAACGACGGAGTGTTTACCTGCTCGGGAACAAATTTTGAGTCACTTCTCATATCGCTTGCAGGCGGAAAAAACATATTCGATGATTTGACAGAAAAACAGTGGACAACCGTAAGCTATGAAGAAGTCCTCAAACGAGAGCCCGATGTAATCCTTATACACGACTATGACTCACCCTCGGTAGAAGCAAAAATTGCAGAGATAAAAGCAAACCCCACGCTTTCTCGCCTTGAATGCGTAAAGAATGAGCGATTTGCGACAATCACGCTCGAGAGCGTCTTGCCGGGTAACCGCATGGCATACGCAGTAGAGAGTATGGCAAAAGACTTTCATTCAAAAGTTTTTGAATAAAAATTCAGGAAAACCAATGTTTTACAACATTGGTTTTCTTTTTCTGTCGAGTGTTTATATTTTTTATACAAAAAATTCTACATATTTTTGCCATTTTTTTCACAAATTGTAGTTGTAAATTTGCAAACAATCGTTTATAATGTTAGCATACGAAAATTTTTAGGAGGAATATCACAATGAGTATCAAAATCGGTATCAACGGCTTTGGCCGAATCGGTCGTATGGTTTTCCGCGCAAGCATAAATCATCCCGAAATCGAGGTTGTAGGTATCAACGACCTCTGCCCGGCAGACTACCTTGCATACATGCTCAAGTATGACACAATGCACGGTCAGTTTGAAGGCACTGTAGAAGCTACAGACAACGCTATCATCGTAAACGGCAAGGAGATTCCCATCTCTGCTGAGCGCGATCCGGCAAACCTCCCGTGGGGCAAGCTCGGTGCTGAGTATGTTGTTGAGTCTACAGGTCTCTTCCTCACAAAAGAAAAGGCAGAAGGCCACCTCAAGGCAGGCGCTAAGAAGGTTGTTATGTCTGCTCCGTCTAAGGATGACACTCCAATGTTCGTTATGGGCGTTAACAACAAGGACTACACATCAGACATGAACTTTGTTTCTAACGCATCTTGCACAACAAACTGCCTTGCTCCTATCGCTAAGGTTCTTAACGATAACTGGGGCATCACAGAAGGCCTCATGACAACAGTTCACTCTGCAACTGCTACTCAGAAGACAGTTGACGGCCCGTCTCTTAAGGACTGGCGCGGCGGCCGTGCAGCAAGCGGCAACATCATCCCGTCATCCACTGGCGCTGCAAAGGCTGTTGGTAAGGTTATCCCCGAGCTCAACGGCAAGCTCACAGGTATGTCAATGCGTGTTCCGACTCTTGACGTTTCAGTTGTTGACCTCACAGTCAACCTCGCAAAGCCGGCTAAGTACGACGAGATTTGTGCAGCTATGAAGGCAGCTTCTGAGGGCGAGCTTAAGGGCATCCTCGGCTACACAGAAGAGGCTGTTGTTTCTTCTGACTTCCTCGGCGACACACGCACATCCATCTTTGATAAGGATGCAGGCATCGCTCTTACCGACACATTCGTAAAGGTTGTTTCCTGGTACGATAACGAAATCGGTTACTCCAACAAGGTTCTTGAGCTTATTAAGCACATGTACTCTGTTGACCACAAGTAAGATAACTTTAAAAAGCCTCGTCTTTGGCGGGGCTTTTTTTAAAGCTTAATAATAAATACGTCAATGGTTTTTGACCAAATACATAAAAGGAATGATATGGTATGATTTTCGGCGTAGCATTGTTGGCCGGATGCATGTTTGTCGGTATGTTTATCGGCAGCATACTCGGGCAGTTGACTGGAATAGGCTCTGATATCGGTGGAGTAGGCTTCGCGATGCTCTTGCTCCTTATAGTAACCAATTCGAAAAAGATTTCCTCAATTCTCCCGGAGGACTATTCGAAGGGAATCAACTTCTGGAAGGCTATGTTTATTCCGGTAATTATTGCGATGTCCGCTTCACAGAATGTCGTGAGCGCCCTTTCAGAGGGTTGGCTTGCTCTTGTTGCAGGCCTTGCTGTAGTAGTTGTTTGCCTGCTTCTTGTGCCTGTTTTCAACTTGCTTTCTCCAAAGGGCGAAAAAAAGGAGGATAAATAATGAAGGTGTTTGCTGATATATTTACAAAGCTGTTTACTTCAAACGGTTTCGTAATGGCATTTCTTATTGTAGGAATAATTTCTTTGTTTTCAAACTTTGTTTCATCCAAGATAACAAAGAACAGGATTCATTCATCTGCGATAGCCATATTCATCGGTTTGATACTCGCATACATAGGCGGCAGAGTAGCCGGCGGAACAAAGGGGCTTTCGGATATACCCGTTTTTGCAGGAATAGGTGTTCTCGGCGGCTCATCACTTCGTGACTTTGCTATCATCTCAACAGCATTCGGTGCAAAGATGTCTGAAATTAAGAAGTGCGGCCTCATAGGCATAATCGCTCTCGTTGCAGGTGTTGTGGTCTCGTTTGCGGTAGGCGCAGTTGTGGCCGTAATATTCGGATATACAGATGCAGTAAGCGTCTCTACTATCGCGGCGGGTGTTGTAACCTTCGTTGTTGGCCCGGTTACCGGTGCAGCACTTGGCGCTGAGTCAACGGTTATCACGATTTCAATTGCTGCAGGCGTTGTTAAATCGATCGCAGTTATGCTCCTTACACCTATGGTTGCAAAGAAAATCGGTCTTACAACTCCGCGCGCAGCTATGGTTTTTGGTGGCCTTATGGGCACGACAAGCGGTACGAGCGCAGGCCTTGCGGCTACCGACCCGGCACTTGTGCCTTACGGCGCAATGACAGCAACCTTCTATACAGGTCTTGGCTGCTTGCTCTGCCCGTCGGTGCTTCATGCGATAGTAAATCTTATTTTTTAAGTAAACAACTATCAGTTTAAATTCATCCTGCCACAAGGCAGGGTGAATTTTTGAATTTAAATGCTGTTAACAGTACTTTTTTGTTTTTTGTATTGTGCTGTTTGATAATTTGTGATATACTTATTCGTAATGATAAAAAGGAAATGTTTTCAGTAAAGGACCGGTGCATTATGAAGAATAGCGAAAAAACCATGGAAAAAATTGTTGCATTGTGCAAAGGCCGCGGTTTTGTATACAGCGGTAGTGAAATCTACGGCGGTCTTGCTAACACTTGGGACTACGGCCCACTCGGTGTTGAGTTTAAAAATAACGTCAAGCGCGCATGGTGGAAAAAGTTTGTTCAGGAGTCTCCCTATAACGTAGGGCTTGACAGTGCAATTCTTATGAACCCGCAGGTATGGGTGGCTTCAGGCCATGTGGGCGGCTTTTCTGACCCGCTTATGGATTGCAAGGAGTGCAAGACGCGTCACCGCGCGGACAAGCTCATAGAGGATACAGGCGTTAATCCCGCCGGCTGGAGCTTTGAGGAGATGTCAAAGTATATAGAAGAAAACAACATTTGCTGCCCCGACTGCGGAAAGCATAACTTCACCGACATCCGTAAATTTAACCTTATGTTCAAGACCTTCCAGGGTGTTACAGAGGATGCAAAGAACGAGCTTTACCTCCGTCCGGAGACTGCACAGGGCATATTCGTTGACTTTAAGAACATTGCTCGTACAACAAGAAAGAAGATGCCGTTCGGCGTTGCTCAGATAGGAAAGTCTTTCAGAAACGAAATCACCCCCGGAAACTTCACCTTCCGCACACGCGAGTTCGAGCAGATGGAGCTCGAGTTCTTCTGCCGTCCGGGCACAGACCTTGACTGGTTTAAATATTGGAAGGACTATTGCGAAAACTTCCTCCTTTCTCTCGGCATTGCGCCTGAGAACATCAAGCTCCGTGACCACGAGCAGGAGGAGCTCTCTCACTACTCTAACGCAACAACAGATATTGAGTTTATGTTCCCGTTCGGATGGGGCGAGCTCTGGGGCATTGCCGACAGAACCGATTTTGACCTCACCGCTCATCAGACACATTCGGGCGAGAGTATGGAATTTTTCGATGCTGAAACAAACGAGAAGTATGTTCCGTACGTCGTTGAGCCGTCGCTTGGCTGTGACCGCGTAGCTCTTGCATTCCTCTGCGAGGCATACGACGAAGAGGTTGTTGATGCTGAGAAGAACGATGTCAGAGTTGTTCTTCGTCTCCATCCCTACCTTGCTCCGTTTAAAGCTGCTGTTCTTCCGCTTTCAAAGAAGCTTTCAGAACAGGCAGGCAAGGTATATGCAGACCTTGCGAAGAAGTTTATGATTGACTACGACGATGCCGGTTCTATCGGTAAGCGCTATCGCCGTCAGGATGAAATCGGAACACCGATTTGCATCACCTATGACTTCGACAGCGAAGAGGATGGATGTGTTACAGTTCGTGACCGTGACACAATGCAGCAGGAGCGCATCGCAATTTCCGACCTTGCAGCATATATTGAGAAGAAAATTGAATTTTAAATAAAATAAAGCTACCCTGAGGAAGTGACTCTTCAGGGTAGCTTTTTACAGTATATTTGTGTTTTTATTCCGCAACCGCCATGAACTTGTCTTCACCGCGACGGGTGAGAACCCGACCTGCGGTAATGTCAAAAATCCTTGCAGCCACAATGTCAAATTCCTCGGCAGGGAGGAGATATGAGACCGTCACTTCTGCACCATAGTCTGTGGCTTGTATTCGCGCACCGAGAGAAATAAGTTCTTTTTGTACGATTTCAAACAAGTTGTACGGTACACTGAGCTTACCGTCGGTCCAGAGTCGCATTACTGCTATCCCTGCAGCATCAAGAGCTATCTTTGCGGCGTGTGAGTATGCGCGGACAAGCCCTCCGGCACCGAGAAGCGTGCCGCCGAAATATCTGGTAACAACACAGCAGAAATCGAAGACCTCTTCTTTTCTGAAAACGTCAAGCACCGGCATCCCCGCAGTGCCTTGCGGCTCACCGTTGTCGGAGTAGCGCATAATATTGTTGTCACGGATAGAATATGCGTATACGTTGTGCGTTGCCGACTTGTGCTTTTCGTTCTGCTCTGCAATAAACGCGAGCGCCTCTTCCTCTGTCTTTGTATAGCGAACCGTTCCGATAAAGCGTGAGCGTTTTTCCACAAACTCGTCAATCCCGTCATGTGCGGGAATCCTGAAGCTGGTCATTTAATCACCTCGAAGCTCATTATTGATAAGCCCGTACACGCGGTCATCAACCTGAGTGATGGCGAGAATGAACTCGTCGTGATATTCGAGCGAGATAACCTTTGCCTCGCGGTGCAGAATATCAAGCAGTGCTGATTTTGCATACGGTATTTCTATTTCGGCACGTCGTGAAGTCATGGAGAGTGCCTGACAGATTTTTTGTTTTAATTCCTCAAACCCAACGCCTGTTTTTGCAGACACACAGACCGAATCCTCGTCATTTTCAAAGTGAGACTTGTCGGCAACGAGGTCACATTTATTAAAAACGCAAAGCCTCGGTGTCTCGCCTGCGCCGAGATTCTTTATAACCTCCTCTACAACAAGCCCGTGTGTGCCCATTTCAGGGTTTGATGCATCTACAACGTAGAGAAGAAGGTCTGCATATAAAAGCTCCTCAAGCGTTGCGCGGAATGCGCGTGTAAGGTGATGCGGGAGCTTTCTGATAAAACCTACGGTATCAGAGAGAACGACCTCGGCAGTATCGCTTATGCGAAATTTGCGTGCGGTGGGGTCAAGCGTATCAAAAAGCCGGTTGGCAGCATGGATGTCAGAGCCGGTAAGGGCGTTTAGCAGAGTTGATTTGCCCGCGTTTGTATATCCTATAAGCGCAACGAGAGGCACTTCGCGCTTGAGCCGAGCGCGCCGTTGTTCTCCGCGAACCCGCATGACATTTTCAAGCTCGTCCTCTATCTTGGAGATACGCCGTCTTATGTGTCGGCGGTCTGTTTCGAGCTTTGTCTCACCTGGGCCGCGAGTACCAATTCCGCCGCCGAGTCTTGAAAGTGACGCGCCGCTTCCTGCAAGGCGAGGCAAAAGGTATTTGTATTGTGCCAGCTCAACCTGAAGCCGCCCTTCGCGTGATTGGGCGCGGCTCGCAAATATATCGAGAATAAGAGTAGAGCGGTCAATAACGCGTACTCCGAGTATATCCTCGAGGTTTTTTGTCTGTGCCGGCGAGAGCTCGTTGTCAAACACGGCAAGTGTGACATCGTTTGCAGCGATAAATTCTGCAATCTCGCGCGCCTTGCCTGTGCCGATCAGAGTTTTCGGTTCAGGGCTCTGCCGGTGCTGGATTACGCGGGCGGCCTCTTCACCTCCTGCGGTTGAAAGAAGCTCGGAGAGCTCGTCCATCGTGCTGTCGTTTACAGCCTCTGCTTCAGAGTAAATGTCAGCATCAAGGCCTATGAGAACGGCACGTTCTATAATTTCTTCGTTGTGGTTTTCCATAAAAGCCTCCGTTTGCACTATATATTCAGTATAACTTAAAAACACTTCTGCCGCAACATAAAGTTTGCCGAAAATACACTAATATGATATACTTATTTATAAAGATAATCCGTTTCGGGGGATAAGTGTTATGCTTCATTTTGTTCTCGGCCGTGTAAAAAGCGGAAAAACCTCATATATGATTGACAGGATAAAAAGTCGCCGCGAGGAGGGGACTTTATTTCTCGTGCCCGAGACATACTCGCACTCAATGGAACGCTTGCTTTGTGAAATGTGCGGGAATACGATTTCGAGCTATGCCGAGGTAACAAGCTTTCGCCGCCTTGCAACAAGGGTAAAGAGTGAAAATGGCGGAATTGCCGCCGAAACCGTAGGCGGCGGAAGGCGGATACTTCTTCTTCATTCTGTTTTAGGAGATGTTGCTCCATCGCTGAAGATGCTCGGCAGAGCTGCACACCGTCCCGAGCGTCTTTCTGAGATTCTTTCAGCAATAGATGAGTTTAAGGCATACGGGGTGTCTCCCGAAGATGTTGCAGGGGTTGCGGCAGATGTATCTGAAAACCTCGCAAAAAAACTATCTGACCTTGCCATGATATACGCGGCATACGAAAACAAGCTGGGAGAGGACGAGTTTGACGCGTACGATGAGCTTATGTATGTTGCAAAGAGCCTTGAAGAAAACGATTTTATGTTTGACAAAACCTTGTATCTTGATGGATTCTCGGGCTTTACCGCCGCTCAATTTGATATAATTGAGACTGCGATTTATAAGGCTCGCGATGTATTTATAGCACTTGAGCTTCCTGAAGAAGAGGATACAGGGGCAGAAAATGGTATATTTGATAAGGCGTTTGAAACCAAAAAAAGAATAGAGGAGCTTGCAAAACGTCGGGGTGTTGAATGTGATGAGGTATATCTTCCGCAAAAAGGCGATGGGGCACTGCACCACCTTGATGGCGCGCTGTTTTCTGATAATGTAAAAAAGTTTTGCGGTGAGGCGCGCGAGATAACGCTTGCCCGTGCCGATGGTGTTTTTGAAGAGTGTGAGCTTGCTGCGGCATATATCCTTGACCAGGTGCGCGAAGGTGCGAGATTTCGCGATTTTTCAGTTGCGGTGGCAGATGAGGCAGAGTACCTTGGCATATGCGAGAGTGTTTTTTCACGCTACGGCATACCGGTGTATATGAGCACAGCGCATGAGATTACCGAAAAACCTCCTGTCTCGCTGATTCTCTCTGCGTTTGATTGTATTCTGCGCGGTTTCAGGGCGGATGCAGTAATGGGGTATTTAAAGACAGGCTTTTCGGGCGTGTGTGCGAGAAGCCTTGATGTGTTTGAAAACTATCTCTATACATGGTCGCCCAAACCCTCTGCATGGACATCAGGTAAGGACTTCACCCAAAACCCCATGGGGCTCACAGCAGAAGAAACCGAACAGTCGCGAGCTCTTTTGCGCACAGTGAATTGTGTAAGAAAAAAGATTTATGAGCCGATCTCAAAGCTTTCAAATACGCTAAAAAGCAGAAAAACAGGTGAGGCTTGTGCCGAGGCTCTATATGAGTTTATAAACGATATAAATCTCCCGAGACGTTGTGAGGCATATGCATATCTTGCAGAAACCTCCGGGAAGCTTTCCGATGCGCAGGAATACAGGTCGCTTATAAAGATATTATGTGATGCGATAGACAGTATAGGTCGCGCTAATCTTGAGCGAGAGATAGATGCAGATGAGCTTTATATGCTCTTTAAAATAGTTGTGTCGCAGTATGAACTCGGCACGATACCCGCATCACTTGACTGTGTCAGCGTAGGCGGGTTTGACCGTGCTGACGGAGAGCGTTGTTGCATAAGGATAATTCTTGGTGCCAACCAAGGTGTATTCCCGCAAAGTGCTGAAAGTGGAGGGCTTCTTTCAGATAACGACCGCGCAGAGCTTGCTGATTTTGGAATAGAGCTTGCCCCTGCCATGAGTGACAGAATTTTTGAAGAATACCGAAACATTCACAGTGTTGTTTGTTCAGCTGAGAAGGGACTATATATTAGTTCGTGTGCGCTCGGCAAGGATGGAGAAGAAAAAAGTGAGTCACCCATAGTCGCAAGGATAAGAAGTATCTTTGATGTAGTGAGCGATGGCCTGACTTTAAGACAGGCACGCCTTCGCGCAAAGGTACCCTGCTTTGATGAGAGTGTTGCGACAAAAAGGCTGCGCGATTACTGGGAGAATGATGAGGAATATGAGCCCAAACTCCGCACCGCCGAAATAAATTCGCGCGGTCGCCGCGGGCCGATATTTGAGCGGGAAAACATTGAAGCGATATTTGGTGAGAAGATACGTCTGAGCGCATCAAGAGCAGATTTATTCTCGTCGTGCAGGTATGCATACTTTTTGAAATACGGCATGAACGCACGGCTCCGTGAGCGTGCCGAAATTTCGCCTATAGAGGCAGGTAGCCTCATGCACTATGTGCTTGAAAAGGTTATATCTGAGCTCGCCGATAAGGGTAGCTATGATGTTGAAACTGCCCTCGTTCTTGCAGAAGAGGCATGCCGTGAGTATGTAGCCATGACCCTAAAGGGCTCAGATAAGCTCCCGGCAAGAATGGAATTTTTAATAGGTCGGTTGCAGAAGACCGTAAAGAAGGCAGTAGAGGATATATGCTGTGAGCTTTCAAAAAGTGAGTTCACCCCTCTTGAATTTGAGCTTAAGTTTACGGGCGGAGAAGATGCGCTGCCCCCTCTTGAAATACGCGGAGAACAGGCAACTGTTCTGCTCCGCGGCGCAGTAGACCGTGTGGACACATATGAGCTTGACGGCGAGATGTATTTCCGTGTAATAGATTATAAATCGGGGAAAAAGGAGTTCTCGCTTGATGAGGCAATCAACGGTGTCGGAATGCAGATGCTTCTGTATATGTTTGCACTTGAGGAAATGGGCGAGGTCAGGTACGGCAAGAAACCATGTTCCGCAGGGGTTATGTATGTCCCCATAGCGAGGGAGCTTGCGCGCGGACGTGGCGAAATCGCACGGGAGGTTCGCCGAGAGGGCGTTGTTTTGCGCGATATGAAGATAATACACGCGATGGAAACAGGAGAGGATAAGGTGTATATCCCCGTGTCGCTGGATAAGCACGGCGGGATAAAAAAGGGCTCAGTTGTTCTCACAAAACATGAGTTTCAAGCCGTCAAGGACAGAATGAAACAGGTCCTTGCAAAAATAGGTGATGAACTGTATCGCGGTGAGATAGAGCCTAACCCTTATATAAACAAAACCAGCAGTTCTTGTGACTGGTGCGAATATAAGAGTATATGCGCATTTGATGAGACACGCTCGTGTGACTCAAAGCGTGAGCTTATTGATATAAGCTTTAGGGATATGCTAAAGGAATTGGGAGGTGAGGAAGATGAGCCAAGTGAAATGGACTCGTGACCAGCTCCGTGCGATAGAATCGCGCGGGAGTTCCATTCTCGTTTCTGCGGCAGCAGGCTCGGGAAAAACCGCTGTGCTTGTAGAGCGCCTTCTTCGCCGTATAGTTGATGAGCGTCTTGACATAACGCAGTTTCTTATAATCACTTACACAAAAGCGGCGGCATCTGAGCTTCGTCGCAAAATCAGTGATGCGCTGTATGAACGCGCTGCCGCGAACCCCGGAGACAAGCATATCCGCCGCCAGCTTGCGCTTGTAGGGAGTGCAAGAATTTCAACCGTACATTCATTTTGTACATGGGTTCTCCGCAATTTCGGCGACCAGGAAGAGCTTCCGGGCGGCTTTCGTGTTCTCGATGAAAATGAAGGAAGGTTTATCCTTGAGGACATTCTCTCTGAACTTGTCGATGAAAAATATGATGAGTCAGAAAAGAGCTTTCTCGCGCTTGCCGACTATTTAAGCGGAGCAAGAAACGATAAGCAGCTTTTTTCTGCGGTGCTTGAACTGTATGATAAAAGTATAAGTCACCCATACCCCGAAAAGTGGCTTTGTGAAGTAGCAGAATCATATGATATGAGCGGCAAAAACAACATCCTAGACACGCGCTGGGGAGAATACTCTTTCAGAACCGCGCGCGAAGCGCTTGAGAATATTGTCAAGACTATAGATTGTATGATAAGAGATGCAGAGCGGAGCGCCGTCGGAAGCGAGCTTTATGCCGAGCTTCTTGACACAGAGCGCGATTCTCTTAACGACGCTGTTTGTGACGACTGGGATGAAATGAGAAAAAGGCTTTCCGGTATTGAATTTCTCAGGCTTCCGTCGTCAAAAAAGCTTGATGATAAGGCTCTTGCCGAGCGCATAAAGGCGGGGCATGCCCGCATTAAGTCTGATGTAGCCGAGGTTTTAGAAAAGTTTCTGCCCGACTCATCAGACATACTGCTTTCTGAATTGTCAGAGCTTGCGCCGCATATAAAAGAGCTTTCCTCTCTGGTGTGTGAGCTTTCTGCGCGGTTTAAAAAGGAGAAGCTTCGCCGCGGAGTTCTGGACTACTCAGATCTTGAACACTTCGCTGTTGCGCTACTCGTTGAGAGCTATGATGCAGAGCTTGATTCGGTTGTACCGAGTGCTGTGGCAAACGATGTCGCAAAGAGCTTTTGCGAGATTTTGCTCGACGAGTTTCAGGACAGTAACAACGTGCAGGATATAATATTTCGCGCCGTATCGAGAAATGAGAAAAATATTGTTATGGTGGGTGACGTAAAGCAGTCTATATACCGCTTCAGACTTGCCGACCCTTCAATATTCATGAAGAAGTACAAGTCGTTTAAAAAGTATGAAGATGCAATGGGTGATGAGCCGCGATGCATAACGCTTGCACAGAACTTCCGCTCCCGTGCCGAGGTGCTTGACGCATCAAATGCACTTTTTGCAGAAATTATGACAGAAAAGCTCGGCGGTGTTGACTATACCAAGGAGCAGTATCTTATCCCGCGTGAGGAGATAGTCGACTCTGAGCGGGAGGATATGGCGTGCGAATTCTGCCTTGTTGACCGCAAAGACTCTGAAAACTGCAGTGCAGCGGAGGCCGAGGCGCGCATGGTTTCGAAAAAAATATCAGAGCTTGTAAATGCAGGATTTGAGATATATGATAAAGACAAGGGGAGAAGACGTGTAGAATACCGCGACTTTGCGATATTGCTACGCTCTGTTTCCGGCAATGCTGAGGTGTATGAGCGCGCACTGGCTGAGTATGGCATACCGTATATATCTCCGCGTGCAGAGGGGCTGTTGTGCAAAAGCGAAGTCAGTGCAATAGTGTCTTACCTCTCCGTTATAGACAACCCAACATCCGATATTCCTCTTCTTGCGGTTTTAAAATCACCACTTTTTGCATTCAGTGCCGACGACCTGTGTCATATTCGGCGGAGCGGCGGTGATAACCTTATATATGCAATGGAGCTACTTGCAAAGAAAAGCGGTGAAACAGCCGATAAGTGCCGTGCATTTCTTACGCAACTCTCTGAACTTCGCGCGTGTTCGCGAGGGATGAGCGCAGGCTCGCTCATTTGGGAGGTATATAACAGGACAAACGCGCTCGGCATGTTTGGCGCACTGCCTTATGGCGAGGAACGCCAGCGGAATTTAGTTGAGTTTTATAAATTCGCCGACTCACTGTGTAACACGGGTTACAACGGCCTGTACCGGTTCATTTCGCATATTGCACAAATTGCCGAGCGTGGCGGGGATATACCCGCACCTGCGGCGCATACATCAAATGCAGTCACGATAATGACGATACATAAATCAAAAGGGCTGGAGTTCCCTGTAGTCTTCCTCGGCGGAAGCATAAGAAATTTCAATACTGACGACATCCGACGGCCTGTGCTTATTCACCCAGAGCTTGGTGTGGGGCTTCGATACAGAGACGAAAGCCTCGGCCGTGAAGTCTCAACGCTTGCGCGCGATGTTATAGCCCACGCAATAGTTGATGAGATGAAGAGCGAGGAAATGCGCATCCTCTATGTCGCGATGACAAGAGCACGCGAAAAGCTGTATATTGTAGCATCGCACAACGACGCGGCGAAGATGATTGAAAAAACATATACAGAAAACTCATACCCTGAGCTTGATGAAAAAACGCTTGCATCGCGTATGGGCACGCAGATGTGGTTTATGTTGCCGATACTTCGTAGCGCCTGCGGAAACGGGCTTTTAAGGTATGCGGGCCTTCCTGAAAACGAAAATAATCAACTCGGCGGAATTCTGGCACATGCAGAGGCTTGCCCTGCAGAGAATGAAAAAGCCTCTGTTAGTGATACCGTGGGCGATGTGCAGACGGATGAGTTTGAAGCAGCGCGGGAGATGCTCGGGTTTGTTTACCCGTATTCTTCGGCAACAGAAACGCCTTCAAAGGTCACTGCAACCGGCATAGGTGCGGCAAAGAGTACAAAGCAAAGATATATTCGCCGAAGCGTTCCGCGCCCCGAATTTATGAGAGAAAAATCACTCACCGCGGCAGAGCGCGGCACTGCGCTTCATATGGCTATGCAGTTTGCAGATTTTAAAAAGTGCAATACGCTTGACGGAGTAAAGAGCGAGCTTTTGCGCCTCGGCGATGAAAAATATCTGACAGCCAAACAGCTTGAGGCGGTTGATGCCGAAAAGATATTTGGGTTTATTACGTCTGATATAGGCAGAGAGGTCCTGGGTGCCGAGTATGTGCGGCGTGAGTTTAAGTTCTCTGTGCTTTTGCCCGCAGATGAGGCGCTTGGCGATAAGTCACTCTCGGGCGAGAAGGTTCTTGCGCAAGGTGTTATGGATATGTACTACGAAACGTCAGAAGGCATTTCGATAGTGGACTTCAAGACGGATAAAAAGCGCCCGTCCGGAGATACGCTTGAGAAATATTCCGAGCAGCTTCGCATATATCGGCGTGCGCTTTATGAGATGACGGGAAAACAGGCAAAAAGCCTTATACTCTATCTCGTCTCTCTCGGTGAATATATAGAGATATAAAACAGGAGAAGTACCGGTTCGGTACTTCTTTTTTTGTTATTATCTCCACCAAGACAAAAAGTTGGCATAAATTTGGCAAAGAGTTAATTTAAAACGTGCTATAATATTATCATGAGGCGAGCCGTATAGGCTTGCCTCTTTGGCTTGGGTTTAAAAAATGAGGGAGGTGAGCAGATGAAATGACAAATATCGTTTGCAAAAAAAACATCAATAATTTATAATGAAAGGAGACAATCAAAATGATGGTTGATGAGCTGTTTATGAAAAAGAAACAGCAAAGCCCGATTATAAAGGATATAATTAAAAGCTTTGCGGAAACAGTAAGAGCAAATATAGTAAACAACGTTAAAAATCAAAACAAAGAAGAAAACAAAACAACAACCCGGGCAAAGCAAGATGACCTGTTTTTAGAAGGGTTTTATTCTGTCGCTGATAAGCCACGAGAGACCACGCAGACCACAGCCCCGAGTGTAAAAAAGCGTACATATGTAGAAACAACTTCAAAGGATGACTACGACTTTCTCACCGGCTTCTATTCCGTTGCAGACAAGCCCGAGGATGAAATCCCTGAGATTAAATTGACAGCTTGTAAAGCTACAAAAGCAGGCGAAAGTCGCGACGAATATGATGCCCGTGTACGTAGCCAATATGCGGCGCGACAAAGACAGATAGACCTCTCAGATGAAGCTGCCTTAAAAAGAGAACTTGAAGATATAGAGGCTGCCAAAAATCAGGACTACACATCAAAATGGTATAAAAGGCTTGAACGGGCATGGGACTCCGGCGACCTTGAAACGTATGAACGCGTTGAGAAAGAAATGGAAACGCAAAGGAAAAGGGTGAAGTATATCCTTGACAATCTCAACCGAAGATATAATGATGATTTCATGGGGCAATTCGGGGCGAGCTATCGGGCAGGCCGAATCTCGCAGGACGAGGCACTTGCCTGGAATGAATATCTCAAAAACCCTACACTTCCCAACAGAGAATACGCTGAAGTGTAAGCGATACATTAAATCACTTTCGCAAAAACAATGAAGCCACTCTTGCAGGAGAAGCGGCGGGGACTCCCGAGAGCCTGCAGACAATACTTGATGCTTCAATTAAAAACACATCACCCAAAAGAGAGTATATGTTATCACAAACAACAAATCCAAAGGTCAGAAATGCAGTAAATCAACTTTATAGACCGGGAGCAACTACGGGGGATGGCGGGACTGCAGATGCAATCCGACATGAGAGGTTGACGGGTTCATTGCTCTATGGCCGTAGTCACATTCAAAAAGGACAAGACTGGCTTCGAGCACTCAAGAGGATTCGGGAAAATGAAATTTTAACCATAAAAGAGGAAAAAATCCTTGAAGAATTGATTGATGATTTAGAAAAAGCTTTGGGAGGCGAATGAATATGACAGCAAAAGAATTGAATATTAAGTTACTATCCTTTTTACCAGAACTTGAGGATGAATACAGCTCTTGTGTTTCAAATTTCGACGGTGACGATACCGGTTCGCACGTAGTCTTTAGTTGCGTATTAGTACCGTATATTATAAAAAGCGCAAATGAAAGAGATGTTCTAAAACTTCAAAAGTCTCTGGATTTCATAGAGATGGTTTTGTCGTATAATGACTTATATTCGCAAGAAGTTGTTGCTTTCAGCGTTTTAGAAAATCTGATATTTTCTGATGAACTAAATGTTGATATATATGCACATCTGGGAGATAGAACGAAGAAAGTTTACGGAGAAGTTAATGAGCTGTGGGAGGAGATGAGTGGAGAAAAACATTAACAAAGAAACAGAAGGAGTTGTTGAAAGATGGACATTGGAAGGCTTAAGAACAACAAGGAGTATCTCGAAGAGGACATATGTGATACTGAGATTATACTGTCATTAAAGGAGAACCCTGAGTTCAATCTGCATATATGGGACGCATACTTTAGTGATATTTTTTGCAATCCGCCTTTACACGGTATGGGTTGGCATGGTTTCACTAGGGACCGCAATGAATTCAAGGGCGCGTACTCCGATGCGAACGACAACCGCATAGAACTCCCTGATTTGGAGGAATATCTGCAAGATATGCTGCAATATGCTAAAAAACAGTTCAGGTTTGAAGAAACAAGTCAGGTTTTTGAGCTTATCGCAGACCTTTTGCGTTATGCCATGGCAACAGGACAAACCGTTATTATGGAAGTGTCATAAACCTCAAAAGAACAACCGATGCAAAACGCATCGGTTGTTTAACGTGTATCGAGAGAAAAGCGGCAGACAATTATATGTCTGCCGTTCTAATTGGTGCCTTTAGGCGTGGAAATAAACCCCCAGTTTTACTGGGGGAAGATAAAAAGCTTTAGCAAGAGAAAAACCTCCATGATAAAATAGTAAAGGTTTGGCGACCGCATTACTAAAAAATCATGGAGGTTTTTAAACTA
>JAZNAQ010000046.1:0-37107 GCA_045586595.1 Eubacteriales bacterium
CCGCAGACACAACAAAGGGTAACGGAGTAAGGATACTTGCCGAACGGCTCGGCATACCCATTTCTGAAGTTGTTGCCTTTGGCGACAGCCAAAATGATGAGTCTATGCTCCGTGCAGCAGGCTTCTCAGTTGCGATGGGAAGTGCCGAGAACTCAATAAAAGAAATCTGTGATTTCGTTACAAAAACAAATGACAAGCACGGAATCACCTATGCCATAAATCATATTCTCAGCCTATAATAAAAAACAGCGTATTGTTTTTGCAATACGCTGTTTTTGGCACTTACAGTCAATTTTCATACATATTATTTTTTCTTTTCAACTTTTCTTTTATTGCCATTTTCGTCCATGATATAGACATTACTTAAGGCATTTTCCATACCCTGGCGGAATTTCTTTATATATTCCTGTCTGAGAATCGCCTGCTCAGATGTTTCTTCTTCACTGAGCCCTTCTTCTCTTGATTTTTTTGCAAGTTCATTAATTCTCTCTATAAGTTTTTCCATTTTATTTGCCTCCGTTTATTTTCAATCTCTTTGGACACTCTTTATATGATTTTGTCAAGTTAGGAAAAAACTTTTCGTTCGTTAGTTTTAAAAAGTATTATTTCGTTGAAAAAAAGACATCCAAACGGATGCCTTTTTCATGGCTGCCGGACTAGGATTTGAACCCAGACAAACAGAGTCAGAGTCTGTCGTGCTACCCTTACACAATCCGGCAACGAACTCTTATATTATAAGAGAAAAGCTTTTAAAAGTCAAGAACTTTTTTCAAAAACTTTCCTTTTTATTTTACCCGTCTATAAGGTAAATATACATAGAATTATTTTTTTATCAGCACACAGCATGAATACGGTGGAATCTTGAGTTTTCCGTGTTTTACTTTACAACCTCCGTTTTCCAATACACATTCAAAGCCTTCAGGTACCGAAAACAGTGCAGCTCTTCCCCCACGGTTTACAAACGCAAAAACCTTTCCGCGTGAAATCGCAACAATATCTCCTCTGGCATATAGGAAACTGAAGCTACCGTTATTCATACACGGCTCACAAGCTTTAATTTTGCCCAATTTGCGGTAAAAGGACAGGAGTTCTTCATCCATATCGTTCCAAGTGAAATAACGGCGGTTAAACGGGTCTTCAAAGCCCTGCATGCCAATTTCGTCCCCATAATAAATGCACGGAGACCCCGGAAACATATACTGTATTACTGCCGCCTGACGCAGACGGGTTTTACCTGTTTTGAGCTCGTTTTCATCAAGGCTTCGCTCTGCTCTGAACTCTTTGGATGTGTTATGAAGAGAGCCGACAGAAAGTTCATTTACGGCGCGAACTGTGTCATGTGTTCCGATTATATTCATAAGGCATCTCTGAGACACAAGCGGATAGTTTTCAACAAGAGACAACAAGGCTGTCTTCATAGCTTTTGCCGTCATTCTTCCGCAAAGAAAGTCCAAAATAGCATTTTTGAGCGGGTAGTTCATAACACCATCGAGCACGCCATCTGTAAAGTATGTTTTATTTACACCGTACGCTTTCTTTGTAGAGGCATCTTCCCATACCTCACCGATGATGAGAGCGTCTCGCTTTTCGCTCACTGCACGTTTTTTTAGTTTTGAAATAAACTCATCAGGAAGCTCGTCTGCAACATCAAGTCGCCACCCTGAAACCCCCGCACGCATCCAATGCGCTATAACGCTGTCTTCATCGTTGATTATAAAGTTCTGATATTCATTATTAAGCTCATTAACCTGCGGAAGAGTATCTATACCCCACCACGAGGAGTAATTGCCGTTATTATCAATATCAAACCACGGGCGGTAAGGTGACTGTGTATCACGCCATGCACCCACACCCTCTCCGTATCTGCCTTCACGGTTAAAGTAGAGGCTATCTGAGCCTGTATGGCTGAACACTCCGTCAAGGATTACTCTCATCCCAAGCTTTTTAGCGGCTCTGCAAAGCTTTTTAAGCTCACCTTCATCACCGAAATGTGAATCTATTTTTTTGTAATCAGCGGTGTTGTACTTATGGTTAGACCATGCCTCAAAAACCGGGCTTAAATATATAGTTTTAACACCCAAAGACTCAAGATACGGAAGTTTTTCTACAATTCCCGCAAGGTTTCCGCCGTATATGTCACGATTTTCAACAACGCCTTGCTCGTTTGGTCTGAAATGCGGTGTCTCTGCTGTGTCGGTGTGAACTCTGAAGTATGGGTCTTCGGTCAGTCTTGGAGACGATGATGCTCTGAAGAAACGATCAACAAACACATGATATGTAACACCCTCGCAAAACCACGACGGTGTTGTATAACTCTTCGCGCTTACTGTAAGCTGAAAGCTCAAAACATTGTTTATATCGTGCTGGACTCCGTTTTTGCCGAAGAAAACAGACCGACCGTCCACTGTGTCCAATTTAAAGCAATACCAGAATATTCCGGGATTTTCGCTTGCATTAAACTCTGCTTCAAAAACATCATATCCGCCCTCAAGCCCGCTCCACTGCATTTTAAAATGCAGTTGCGTGCCATCGTATTCAGAAAACATAATAAGCGTAACAGCCAAAACGTCTGTACGCAGAGCATATGCGGAGAGTTTTACTTGCTCTCCGCATACAACTGCGCCGAATGGCTGCTTATACTTTTTTAATTGTGAGTCAAAACGAAAAAGCTCGTTCATTGATACCCCTCATTAATCTGTAACTCTTTTTATATGCCAGATATTGTCCGCATATTCATTTATGCTTCTGTCTGCCGCAAAACGGCCTGCATTTGCAATATTTATAAGTGATTTTTTATTAAACAGCAACTTGTCGCTATATTCCTTATAAATCTTATCATGTGCGCGGCAGTATGAGTCAAAGTCTGCAAGAAGCATATACTGGTCGCGGAACAGAAGCGAGTTGACTATATCGGGATATGCATTTCTCAATACACCAACGCCGATTCCGTCTCGTATATGGTCGAGGACACGTCTGAGGTGCGGATTGTTATGGTAATAATCAATCGGAGAATAATTACCCGCTGCAACAATGTCTGCAACCTCGTGCGCCTTAAGGCCGAAGATATAAATATTCTCCTCACCTACAGCTTCGCAAATCTCTACGTTTGCGCCATCAAGCGTTCCTATTGTAAGCGCGCCATTGAGCATAAACTTCATGTTGCCTGTTCCCGAAGCTTCTTTACCTGCAATAGAAATCTGCTCTGAAATTTCTGCAGATGGTATCATTACCTCAGCGATTGATACGTTATAATCCTCAACAAAAACAACCTTAAGCTTATCTGACACTACGGGGTTTGAATTGATTTCAGATGCTATAGAGTTAATAAGCCGTATAATATTCTTTGCCATAGCGTAGCCCGCTGCGGATTTTGCACCAAAGAAATAGGTTTTGGGCGTAAATTCCATATTGGGGTTGTCAAGCAGCATATGATATTCATAAAGAATATGCAAAACATTCAGAAGCTGACGCTTATATTCGTGTAAACGCTTTGACTGAACATCAAATATTGAATTCGGGTCTATCTTAGTATCAAACTTTACACGCTCTACAAACCGCTTTTTGTTATTGTGCTTAATTTTTGCAAGCTGCTCAAGCACAGACTTATCATCGGTATACTGCACAAGCCCCTTAAGCGCAGACGCATCGGTATAGAAATCCTTACCTATAAGATCAACCAAAAGCGATGTAAGCTCGGGGTTTGACTGACAGAGCCAACGTCTGTGCGCTATACCGTTTGTGACGTTTGTAAACTTTCCCGGGAACATATAGTTATAGTCAGAAAATACGGTTTCTTTAAGAATGTTGCTGTGAAGTGCAGAAACACCGTTGACTGAATAACACGTTGCAATGCAGAGGTTTGCCATGCGTATCTCGTCGTTTGCAATTATAGCAAGTCTGCCGATTTTCTCGCGGTCCTCGGGAAATGCATTCCAAAGGTCAGCACAGAATCTCCTGTTGATTTCTTCAACAATCATATATATACGCGGAAGAAGATGCTTGAACATCGAAATGGTCCAGCGCTCGAGCGCTTCTGCCATTATTGTATGGTTTGTATACGCCATACAGTTTGACACAATTCTCCAGCTCTCATCCCAGCTATATCCCTCTTCATCAAGAAGTATTCGCATAAGCTCGGGTATAGCAAGCGTCGGGTGGGTATCGTTTATATGAATTATTGCCTTATCTGCAAAGTTAGCCATAGTACCATACTGAGCTTTATGTTTCTTTACGATACTTGAAATTGTAGCAGATACAAAGAAATACTGCTGCTTTAAGCGAAGTGACTTCCCTTCCTCATGGTTATCTTCTGGATAAAGGATTTTTGAGATAACCTCGCTCATAGCCTTCTGCTCCATCGACTTTGCATACTCACCTTTTGAGAAAAGCTGCATGTCGATGCTCTTTGTGGACTTAGCACTCCATAGACGAAGTGTATTTATTGTATCGCCAGGATACCCTGAAACAAGCATATCATTTGGCACGGCAAGAACCGTGTAGTAGTCGTGATGTGAGAATTTGAGTTCTCCGTTTTCCATATACGGGTCTACCTTACCGCCAAAACGTACTTCCTGCGTTTCTTCAATTCTCGGAACAGTCCAGACGCTACCGGTCTCAAGCCAGTTATCGGGGAGCTCAATCTGCATACCGTCAATTATTTTTTGCTTAAAAATACCATACTCATACAGAATTGAAAAACCCATTCCCGGATATCCCTGTGCAGCAAGCGAGTCCATATAGCATGCGGCGAGGCGACCGAGCCCGCCATTACCAAGACCTGCATCACGCTCTACATCGAGTATGTCTTCAAAAGAAACCTTAAGCTTTGATAGTGTCTTTTCAAAGACTTCGCCAAGCCCAAGATTATTGATATTGTTATGCAGAGATTTACCAATAAGAAACTCCATGGACAGATAGTATACCTGCTTGAGTTCTTTCTTTTCTATCTCCTCCTGAGTCTTCGCCCAGTTTTCCATCATAATATCTCGCACAACAAAAGCACATGCAGCATAAATCTGCTCGTTGCTTGCCTCTTTAATTTCTTTGCCAAAGTGTCTTGAAAGCTTACCTGAAATAAGTGTCTTAAGCTTTTTTTCGTCTATGTGTATCCCCATTAAATGTACCTCTTCAAATTTATATTAAAAAACATGCTTTACATCTCGCCGAGAAGCTCATCATAGAGCTTATTATATTTTTGTGCAGACTTTTTCCACGAAAAGTCAGTATTCATGCCGTTTTCTACCAACTTATTCCACGCATCCTTGTCGCTATAAAGCTCACATGCTTCACGGATCACATGTAACATATCATGTGCGTTGTAGTCCCTAAACGAGAAGCCGTTACCCTCTCCGGTAAACTTATTATACGGAATTATGCTGTCGCGAAGACCGCCTGTTTCGCGAACTATCGGTATTGTCCCGTATCTCAGAGCTATCATCTGTGCAAGGCCGCACGGCTCGCTCTTTGACGGCATAAGGAACATATCAGACCCGCCGTATACCTTTTGAGCAAGCTCGCTGTTGAATGCAATATTAACCGACAACTTAAACGGATACTGCCACTGCTTATCGCGAAGGAACTGCTCATACTTCCAGTCACCCGTTCCGATAACAACAAGCTGGACATTATCATTTAGCAGTTCATCAATAATGCCCGACACAAGGTCAAGACCCTTATGAGAAACAAGGCGGGTTACCATACCGATTACGGGAATATCAGCATCGCACGGCAGATTTACAAGCGCCTGAAGTTCGGCTTTGTTTTTAGCCTTGCCGCTCATATCCTTTTTAGAAAACTTAAAGAACAGACGCTTGTCTTTTGAAGGGTCATAAGCCCTGAGGTCTATTCCGTTTATAATACCCGAAAGCTTTCCGGCCTCATTTCTAAGCACAGAATCAAGACCGTGACCAAATTCAGGCGTTTTAATTTCCTCAGCATATGACGGGCTTACCGTAGTAACCTTATCCGAACATACAATAGCGGCTTTCATGAGGTTTACTGCCCCGCTATACTCGAGGAAACCGTTATCAAACTCATTCATAGACAAACCAAGAACATTCTCCATAATTTCTTTACCGAAAACACCCTGGTACTCTATATTATGAATTGTAAATACTGTTTTGATACCCTCGTATCTTTCGCGGTTATAGTATTTAAGCTTGTAGTATATCGGAATAAGTGCAGTCTGCCAATCGTGGCAATGCAAAACATCCGGATAATAATCAATATACGGTAAAACCTCAAGCACCGCAGTTGAGAAAAACGCAAAGCGTTCTGCATCATCATAGCATCCATAAAGAGCGGTTCCGCGTTTAAAATAATACTCGTTGTCTATAAAATACCAAGTAACGCCTTTTTCTTCATACTTGAATATTCCGCAATACTGGCTACGCCATGCAACAGGCACAAAGATGTTTGTTATATAAGTCATTTTGCTTCTTACTTCTTCAGAAACACCTTCGTGAAGCGGAATGATAACAGCAACCTCACGGTTTTTGCCCGATATAGCCTTAGGTAGAGAACCTATAACATCGCCGAGGCCACCTGACTTTATAAACGGAGCTGCCTCCGATGCCGCTATTAAAATCTTTGTCATTTCGATATTTTCTCCTTTACTTTACTTATACCTTGCAGCCCTTTGGTAATACTGTCGGGTATGCCTCTGCACCTCGCAAGGTCGTTCCTTTTGAAATATTTACAAGGCTATCCGTTACGCAATATTCAACATTTGCATCTTTGCCTATTTCGGTTCCCTGCATTATTACACAATTCTTTACATGTGCGCCTTTTGCTATTTTTACATTTCTGAAGATTACTGAGTTTTCAACACAACCCTCTATTACACAGCCGTCCGCAATAAGGCTGTTTTTAACGCATGACTCCTCGCCAAACAGCGAAGGTACTTCATCACGGACCTTTGTAAGTATTTCGCCGCCCACATTAAATAGCTCATTTCGTATGTCTGAATTGAGCAAGTCAAGATTTGCTTTAAAATAAGATTCTAATGTATCAATCTTCTCAGCAAACCCTGTATACTCACAAGCATAGATATCAAGCGACTGCGACATATCCTGTATTATATCGCGCTCAAAATCAAACTTATTATGAGCCACGCACTGGCATACAAGAAACTCAAGAAGCCCGCGCTCAATAATATATGTTCCGAGCAGCATATTGCTATGAAGTTGTATGTCCTGATTTATCGTTATATCACTGATACGGCCGTCTTTATCAACGTCAATGAACGCATTGTTCTTAAACTTTGCGGGCTCATATACGTTAGATTTATAAAGGGCTGTCATATATGCCTGCTTCTCTATGTGTTTTTCAAGAAGCTCAGTATAATCAATATTAGCGATTACATTGGCATCAGAAAGCAGTATATACTTGCAATCACTGCTTCTTATATAGTCTATAATACCCATAAGTACAGAAATTTTACTGCTCTTATCAGATAATACATCGCGGCTGCCTATTGACGGCGGAAGAATTGCAAGGCCGCCCTTTTTGCGGTTTAAGTCCCACTCCTTGCCTGTTCCGAGATGAGTCATCAATGAATAGTAATCACTCTTTGTTACTACGCCAACGTCTTTGATTCCCGAATTCACCATGCTTGAAAGCGGAAAGTCTATCATTCTGTACCTTCCTCCAAACGGAACGGAAGCAACTGTTCTGTTTTCTGTAAGTTCACGCATGGCATCAACTTTATCGTGTGCAAATATTATTCCCAAAGTATCCTTTATCATAATGCCACCTCACCGTCTGCAACGTCTTCATCAATTATTTTTCCTGCTCCTACACGCGCATTCTTGCCTATACAGAGAGAATTGCCTACAACTGCAATCTGACGTTTTTCGCCTTCCTTCGGAACTTCGCCGATGTGTGCACCTGCCTTAACTGTTACGTTTTCGGCAATTATTGAGTATTCTACAACAGCACCAGGCTCAATCACGCTTCCCGGCATTATAATCGAGTTGTTTACTACGGCGTTTTCACCTATGGTAACGTCATAAAAAACAATCGAATGCTCTACTGTTCCGTTGGTGTTGCAGCCTTCTGAAATCATAGAGTTTTTAACAACTGCATCGGAAGATATGAACTGCGACGGCTTCGCTGGGTTTCTCGCATAAATTCTCCAGCCTTTATCGTGGAGAACCAACCCGCTTCCCGGAGTTATTACATCCATATTGGATTCCCAGAGGCTGTCGATTGTTCCTACGTCCTTCCAGTACCCCTTATACTCATATGCAAAAAGCTTTTTGCCGTCTGCAAGCATTGAGGGGATTATATTCTTACCAAAGTCGTTCTGGCTATCCGGATTATTTTCGTCTTCAATAAGATACTTTTCAAGAACCTCCCATGTAAATATGTATACACCCATGGAGGCCTTTGTACTCTTAGGTTTCTTCGGCTTCTCCTCAAATTCATACACTGATTTATCGTCGCGGAGATTCATAATTCCAAACCTTGATGCCTCCTCTATCGGAACATCAATAACCGCTATTGTGCAATCAGCATTTGTCTTCTTGTGCTCACGAAGCATCCAATCATAATTCATTTTATATATATGGTCTCCCGAGAGAACAAGAACATATTTAGGGTTAAAGCTCTTTATGAAATTTATGTTCTGGTAAATAGCATTAGCCGTACCCTTATACCAAGCACCGCTTGTGCTTGTCATATAGGGCGGGAGGATAGACACACCTCCGTTAGAGCGGTCAAGGTCCCACGGCTGACCGTTTCCGATATAGGTATTGAGTTCAAGCGGTTGATACTGTGTAAGAACTCCGACAGTATCAATGCCTGAGTTTATACAGTTTGAGAGCGGAAAGTCAATTATTCTGTACTTCCCTCCAAAAGGAACCGCCGGCTTTGCAACATTTTTTGTCAGTACATGAAGTCTGCTCCCCTGCCCGCCTGCCAGCAGCATTGCTATGCATTCCTTACTCTTTAACATTTTCCTCATCCTTTCCTTCGGATAAATATTGCGCTCATAGGAGGAAGCGTAAGCTTAAGAGAAAATTCAAATCCGTTTATTCCCTCTCGCTTAGCCCTTATATATGATGGGTAAGAAATACCCGAACCGCCGTATTTTTCGCTGTCGCTGTTAAATACAACCCGATAGCTTCCCGGTGTTGATACACCGAATCTGTATTCGTCGCGCTTAACGGGAGACATATTAATTGCAGCAATTATCTCATTGCCGGCTGAGTTTCTACGTTTAAAAACAACTACGTTATTGTCAGAGTCGTCTACCGTTATCCACTCAAATCCGCCCCAACCATCTTCGATTTCCCATAGTTCTGAGTTTTTGAGATAGAATTTATTTAAATCGCGAACATAGTCATGCATTTTTCTGTGCATGTCATATTCGAGTAAATTCCAATCGAGGCCCTGCTCATAATTCCACTCAATAAACTGGCCAAACTCATTACCCATAAAACTGAGCTTTTTACCCGGATGCGCTATTGTATACCCAAGCAAAGTGCGAAGTCCCGCGAATTTTTGTTCGTACTCTCCTGGCTGCTTGTTCATAAGCGAACATTTGCCGTGAACTACCTCATCGTGAGAAAACGGAAGTATATAGTTTTCAGAGAAAGCATACGTCATAGAAAACGTAAGCGCGTTATGGTTGTGCTTTCTGAAGAATGGGTCTGTGGAGAAATACCTCAAGGTATCATTCATCCAACCCATATTCCACTTAAAGTGGAAGCCTAATCCGCCCATATACGGCGGTTTTGTGACCATTGGCCATGCCGTAGACTCCTCGGCAATCATCATTGTGTTGGGAAACACCTCAGTGACAGCTGAGTTTAAAGAACGCAGAAAATCTGCCGCTTCAAGGTTTTCATTTCCGCCATATTTATTGGCACGCCACTGACCGTCTTGCTTACCGTAGTCAAGATAAAGCATACTTGCAACAGCATCAACTCTGATACCGTCAATATGGAAACAATCGCACCAGAAAACAGCATTTGAGATAAGAAAGTTTTTTACTTCGTTTCTACCGTAATCGAAAATGCGTGTCCCCCAATCTGGATGCTCGCGCTTTAGCGGGTCTGAATATTCATATACACATTCTCCGTCAAATTCGTACAAGCCGTGTGCATCTTTCGGGAAATGTGCTGCAACCCAGTCTATTATAACTCCGATACCGTTTTTGTGGCACTCGTCAACAAAATACATAAAGTCTTTAGGAGTTCCGTATCTTGAAGTTACAGCAAAATATCCTGTTGCCTGGTATCCCCACGAGCCATCATAAGGATATTCAGAAATAGGCATGAGCTCAATATGCGTATACCCCATTTTTTTGACATACGGAACAAGCTCTCTCGCCATGTCGATATATGAGTAAAAATTGCCATCCGAATGCCTTTTCCACGAGCCAATATGAAGCTCATAGATATTTACAGGCTCAGAAAAAATATTCTGTTCTGATTTATACTTTAGCCAACGCTCATCACCCCATTTATACCCCTCTAGGTTATATACCTTAGAAGCGGTGCCCGGGCGTGTCTCAGAATGAAATGCGTATGGGTCTGCCTTCAAAACCGTAGTACCTGATTTTGTTTCAATGCTGAATTTATATATATCATACTCATTGAGTGACGGTACAAACAGCTCCCAGACGCTTTTGTCGTCTGCTGCATTATGCATAACGTGAAGTGTTTTGTCCCAACCGTTAAAATCACCTACTACAGATACAGAAACGGCATTTGGCGCCCAAACCCTAAAAACAACTCCTGGGACTCCCTTTTCTTCAGTAAAATGAGCTCCGAAATATTTATAAGCAAAAACATCATTTCCTTGATGGAATAACCACCTATGTTCATTACTTTCCTGGTTTTTCTTTGCCATATGTTCACGTCCTCCTAAAAAAGCTGAAAAGCCTGTCAAAAAAGCTGTCTTTTTCATAAGCACCAACGGAATCACAACTTACAAGTGATGTTGTTGCTATGACCTCACCATCTTTAACATATCTTATTTCTCCGATAATATCGCCTCGTGTTACGGGAGCGTATAAAAACCTCGGAAGATAAATTTCCTGCTCAACCCTACTGTTTTCCGCTTTCTTTTCAATAAGCGAAACTTCACCTGCGAGCACTGCAGAAACTGTTCTCGTATTTTCTCCACCAACAACTGCAACTTCAGCTATAACTTCTCCTGCTTTGGGTGATTTATAAACCGAAAAGTTATTAAACCCAAAATTCAAAAGGGCTGTATGGTCATCCCAGTCATCAGGGGCTGAAAGCGTTACAGCTATAAGACTCATTCCATTTCGCTCTGCACTGGAAACAAGGCACCTGCCGGCAGCCTTTGTGTAACCTGTTTTAACGCCATTTGCTCCATCATACATACGCAACAGCTTATTATGATTTGTGAGCAGTCTGCCCGCAACTGTTTTCTCCTTAGTCGATACAATTTCAGCAAACTCCGGTATCCTCATAGCATATGCTGTCAAAACAGCCATATCATAAGCTGTAGAAACATGACCATCGGCAGGAAGACCGTTTGGATTCATAAATGTTGTGTTCTTCATCCCGATTCTCGCGGCGGTGGCATTCATCATATCAACAAAGCGTGAAACATCTCCGCTTCCCACATGATATGCAAGAGTTACTGCCGCATCATTTCCTGAGCGGAGAAGCAACCCATAAAGCAGGTCAGAAACCGATAGCTTCTCATTCTCCCGGAGATACATCGAAGTTCCCTCTATGCCGACGCATGACTTATGAACACTTACAATATCTGAAAACTCTGCATTTTCCAAAGTAACAACAGCCGTCATTATTTTTGTAGTAGAAGCTATCTCCCGTTGAGTCTCTGAATCCTTCGAATACAAAACCGTGCCGGTCTCAGGCTCATATAATATCGCAGAGCGTGCTGAAACTTCAACAGCCATGCAGGGTGTAAGCAACAGAGAAACACTTATAAGAATTGAGCAAATGAGTTTTAGCACATTTTTCACCTCCAATCAAAATAATACGATTGGAGAAGAAAAAGTATTACCTATTACTCTGCCGATTTATCCTTTTTACTCTTTTTAATATATCCTTCAACTCTGTCCATAACGTCCGGAACAAGCTCTACAAGCCTGTCAACGGTTGTGCTGGGGGCAGCAGCCATAGGAATAAGTCTGACATTTCCGTCTTTTACGGCAAGGAAAGCTTCAGGAGTTATAGAAACACCTGCGCCACTTCCTCCACCAAAGTTCACGCCCTCTTTTTTGCTGTCAAAATCGGAACCGCCCGACGCAAAGCCAAAAGATACCTTTGAAATCGGTATAATGGTTGTCCCATCAGGAGTTGTTATGGCATCCCCGATTATGGTATTTACATCCACCATACTGCGGAGTTTCTCCATTGTGGTCTTCATTACATCATTTAATGCGTGCTCAGCCATGTTATTTAATTCCTTTCTCTTTTTTATTCTCATAAATTGTTTTCTTTAAAAATAGATATATAAAACATGTGGCAACAGCCATAGCCTGCCATATATTTATCGACATATCGGTATAAAAGTATATAGCGGATTCATCCGCTTCAAAATCAGCACTTACGGATATTGTTTTTTTCTTTATTCTCAGATTGCTGTCAAGAACAGGAAACAACATTCCAACACCTGCAGCTGCCCCTCCGTACATCATCGCCGTTGAAAAAGCGTCTTCTCCGGCAACCGTTATATCTGCAACAAGTTTTTTAATTTTAATCTTGCGAATAAGCTTTCTGATTGCATTTAGTGCGGGCGTAATCATATTTTTGAAAAGCTTAAGGCTCCCGCGTTTCTTTTCATCCTTCCTACCGACAGAAGCATCTACGTCCGATGGTGCTTTTTTGTTTTTGACGGGAAACTTTATTTTAACCGGAAAGACTTGCAAAAATCCGTCAAATCCTGCCTCATCATATTCAACAACAAGGCGTATACGAATAAAACCCAATAAAACGATTACTGCAAAAACCGTCAACAAAACATACATAAGCAATTTACCTATTGTTGTTCAATTTCGTTAAACGAAACCTGTCCGTCCTCCGTATCTGCAAATTCCGGAAGGTCTGGAAGGTCGTTAAGGCTCTCCAAGCCAAACACACGAAGAAAATCCTTTGTGGTTCTATAAAGAATCGGTTTGCCCGGCACATCCAATCTACCGGATTCCATAATCAAGCCTTTTTCGGTTAAAGATGCAATAGAGTATGAGCAGTCAACACCTCTCACCTGCTCTACATATGCCCTCGTTACCGGCTGGCGATATGCTATCACAGACAATACCTCAAGAAGCGGCGGGGATAGTCTCGGCGGCTTTTTTGTTTCAAGTGCTCTACGAATAACCTCTGCATGACGCGGAGAAGAACACATCTGATATGCATTATCAAGCTTTACTATCCGTACACCTCGCTGTTCAAAATCATAATAGTCACGTAGATTAGTTATTATTTTTTCAAGCGAGGGCTCGTCAACGTCAAGTATCTCAGAAAGACGTGATAGCTCAACAGGGTCTCCTGCCGCAAAAAGCACAGCTTCAACAGCACGTTCAATTTCTGCTATTTCCATATCAACATTCCTTTACACGTTTTCTCGTTTTTCTTCTGTGAGAAGCGAAATATCTTTTGTGTCATCTGATATTTTTATTCTATTTGTTTTACAAAGCTCAAGCACCGCAAGAAATGTGGCTACAACCTCAGAACGAGTGCGTACATTGTCAAACAAATCCATGAAGCTTGTCTTTTTTGGCGAAAGCAACCTTTTTAATATATAGGCTACCTTCTTGCCGACCGAGTATACCTCACGACCGACAATACCTGCAAAATTTGTTATCTTAGGCGGTATCTTGCTTTCTGCACGGTCAAGCATATTTAAAATTGCAAGACGCAGGTCTGATTTGTCATGCGAAAATTTATATGTTTTATCCGGGGTTATCTGCTCAGGCATCTTTGTATATATATCAAGACCTGTTTCTGCCCTCAGATTAAGAGTTCCGCTTACTTCTTTTATTTTCTGATATTCAAGAAGCATCTCAACAAGGCGTGCTCTCGGGTCTTCCTCATCATCATTTTCATCATGCTTGGGAAGGAGCATTTTAGACTTAATATACAAAAGGTGTGCAGACATTGCAACAAACTCGCAAGTAACCGCAAGGTTTTTGTCCTGCATTTCCTCGAGCGCTTTGTTATATTGCTCAAGAATTTCTACTATCGGTATGTCGTATATATTAAGTTTATTTTTAGAAATGAGATGTAGCAGAAGGTCAAGCGGACCGTCAAACACATCAAGATGATAAGTAATTTCAGACATTTGTAAACTTCCTTAATAAAGAATTGCAGATATTAATCCTCGTATACCATCCAGAACTCCACTTCTTATGTACATAAGAAAATCCGTAAAGAATGGTATGTTTATAAGTATTATCAAAGCAAGCATTCCATAGCGCTCATATCTTAGAAGATACCCGTAAGCTTTACGCGGCAAGACTGCAAAAAGCACCTTTGACCCATCAAGCGGCGGTATCGGTATAAGATTGAAGACAGCCAGCCCAACATTGAGTATTGCAAGATATAAAAGAAAATGAATCAAAAGCACCATTACATTTAGGATAATTGTGCTTGTAACACCAATGTTCATAAGAAGCTCTGCCAAAATCATTGCAAACGTTGCCAGAATTAAATTGGAGAGTGGCCCCGCAAACGCAACAAGAGACATTCCAAGCCTTTTATATTTAAAGTAGTATGGATTAACCGGAACAGGCTTTGCCCAACCAAAGCCGAAAACAATCATACAAATAACCCCAAGCGGGTCAATATGTTTTAATGGGTTAAGTGAGAGCCTCCCGCTTTGCTTTGCGGTTCTGTCACCCATAAGATATGCAACATAGCCGTGACATACCTCATGAAAAACTATTGCCAAAAGTGCCGCAGGGATAATCAGCCAATTAAACCCTTGAAAAAGAGCGAGTATTCTGTTTACTATCCCCAAAGCCAATTACCTCCCAAAACCACCAAAGCATATATTATCGCAAGTTAATTATATCACAATCCCCCTTCACATACAAGTACAAAACTGCAAAAAGCGTGATATTTAGTGGTATTTACGGCACATTAACCGAAAAAGCATAGCCACTGCACGTACTTTTTACGCCGTAACACTTGTAAAAGGTAAAATTTATTGATATACTATTATAAAAAGTTTTAAGAGGTGAACAGCTTTGAACGGTTTTAAGCAAATAAACCCAGAAGCACTTTCAGACAACATGTTTAAGCTCATTGCCAAGGACTGGACGCTCATAGCAGCCGGAAACGAATCGCATTACAATATGATGACAGCAAACTGGGCGGGTGTTGGTTATTTATGGAACAAGAATGTTGCATTTGTATTCATTCGCCCGACACGGTATACATACGAATTCACAGAAATCCTCGACACGCTCTCACTTAATTTTTTTACCGAAGACTACAGAGACACACTTACTCTTTGCGGAAGAAAAAGCGGCAGAGAAATCAACAAAATGACAGAATGTGATTTAACCCCGGTCACCCTCGATGATGGCAATATCGGATTTAATGAAGCACGCATAATCTTAAACTGCAAAAAAATATCCACGGCAGACATTGAAAACTTCGAGTTCATTGACAAATCAATACTTAAATTCTATGATGGCGACAAGTTCCACAAACTTTACATTTGTGAAATATGCGAAGCATTAATTAAAGAATAATATCTGAAAGGAAGTATAAAAATGAAAGCAATCGTTTTAGCAGCAGGAAAAGGGAAACGCCTTCAGAGCGAAAAATTCAATGCTCCCAAGGTTCTTCGTGAGGCAAAAGGCCGCTCGCTACTCTCTTATGTTCTTGACAACATAAGCTTTATTCCGCAAGAAGACACTGTCATAGTGGTCGGATATATGCGCGATAAGGTCATTGAAAAAACTGCAGGCGACTATAAGTTTGCAACTCAGGAGGAACAGCTCGGAACCGGCCATGCCGTTGCAAGTGCTAAAGAATATTTCGAAGACTATGACGGAAGCGTGCTTGTCCTTTATGGTGATATGCCAATGCTTAAAAAGGAAACCTACGCCGCCATGGTCAAGAAGCACGAAGAAAGCGGCGCTGACTGCACATTCCTTACGGCTATAAGTGAATCTCCCCTTGCCTATGGTCGAATTGTCCGTGAAAACGGTAAGATTGTCGATATTGTCGAACAAAAGGACTGCACCCCCGAGCAGCTTGCTATCCGTGAGCTCAACGTTGGCGTATATGTCTTTGACTCAAAGGCACTCTTTGAAAACCTTTCAAAGCTGAAAAACGACAACGCTCAGGGTGAATATTATCTTACAGACGTCCCGAAGCTTCTCATTGCAGACGGTAAAAAGGTTGACTCTTATACCATCGGTGATACCTGTGAAATTTACGGTGTAAACACAGTTGAAGACCTTGAGTTCTGCGAAAAAAATCTTTAATAAGTTTTTAAACACAAAAACACAGGAGATTGAATCTCCTGTGTTTTTTGTTCTTATATTATAATGCAAATAAGTCCTGAACAGTTTTCGTTTGTAATACGTTCAACGGTCTCTTTCAACTTCATGCGCGCATCCTGAGGCATTTTGCATAGCTTATTATGCAAGCCCTCATTAACAAGGTCATAGAGCGACTTGCCAAATATGTTTGACTCCCAAATCTTTTCGGGCATATTTTCAAACTCCTTAAGCATACATACAACAAGCTCTTCTGACTGTTTCTCGCTCCCCACAATTGGTGCAACCTCTGTAGTAATATCAGCTCGGAGCATGTGTATTGATGGCGCACTTGCGCGTAGTCTGACACCGTACTGCCCGCCCTGTTTTACAATTTCCGGAGCCTCCAGCGTCAGCTCATCGGTTTCAGGCATTACTATGCCGTAACCCGTTTCGCGAACCTGCTCGAGTGCTTCGGCGACTCTCTCGTACTCACTATTAACAACCGAAAGGCTCGATAATAACGGTAACAGGTCTCCATCATTCTTCACTTCAAACCCTGTCTGTTTGCTGAGGATATCATAAAACAATTCTCTTGGCAACTCAGCTTTTGCCCGCGCAATACCTGTACCGAGATTAATTGATGTTACGGTTACATCAGACACAAGCTGACACTCCTTCATAGCATCAACGCAGTCATCAATATCACGTATTTTCTGCATTTTTCGTGCACCGTCAAGAATACTTGAATACAACTCGTTCTTTATCGGGTGCGCAAAAGGCAGCGTGTCAACCCACGGCGGCATATAAACATCCAGCTCAGATACAGGAAACTCATACAGCACCCCCTTGATTATACTGCGTATCTCAGGTTCATCTGCGGTCATACAGTTTATCGCAAGGCATGTTATATTATACTTTTCAGAAATATCCGAGCAGAGCCTTTGTGTCTCCGGAGCATTCGGATGTGCTGAGTTTATAAGTACAATAAACGGTTTGCCTATTTCAGAAAGCTCTTCAATAACACGCTCTTCCGCCTGAATATAGTCTTCACGAGGAATATCCGTAACGCTGCCGTCCGTAGTTATAACGAGACCTATCGTAGAATGTTCTGAAATCACCTTGCGGGTACCGATTTCAGCAGCTTCCGTCATAGGTATCTCATGGTCATACCAAGGGGTTGTTACCATGCGTGGCTCATCGTTTTCCATTACACCAATCGCGCCGTTTACCATGTAGCCTACGCAATCTATCATGCGTACATTAAACGCTGAATTACCACCAAGTGAAACACTTATCGCCTCCTCGGGAACAAACTTGGGTTCTGCAGTCATAATAGTTTTTCCTGACCCGCTCTGAGGCAACTCATCTCGTGCGCGCTCTTTACTATAAACATTATCTATATTGGGGATGACAAGTGTCTCCATAAAACGCTTTATGAATGTAGACTTACCCGTGCGCACCGGACCTACAACGCCTATGTAAATATCTCCCTGTGTCCTTTGTGATATATCCTGATAGATATTCTCCACAAAACATTCCTCCTTGCTCAATCTTTCTGCTGTTACAAATATATGGGAGGAATGTACGAGTTATGCCAAAAGAGACCGAATATTCGGTCTCTTTTGTAATTTAATTAGTATTGAGTTTTAAAATCAATCTGAGAATTTTTGCGTGATGCCTCATAAACGCCGAGAATAAGCTCAACAGTAGCCGCGCCGTCTTCAGGGCCGTTTGAAACAGGAACATCATTGTTAATAGCGTTAACAATATCATTAAACTGTTTTGCGTGGCCAAGACATGATATAGCATTGGGGTCGCTTGCGCTATTGCCGCTCTTGGCAAGGTCAAAATCAGGCTTTTCTATACCTTCAACATCCCATGTTGTTATATCATTTTCTGTCATTATGATGCTGCCCTTTGTGCCGCAAAGCTCAAGTCGACGTGCATAGCCCGGATATACAGAGGTTGTTCCCTCAATAACACCTACAGCGCCGTTTTCAAATTCCATAATTGCAACAGCTGTATCCTCAACCTCGATGTTATGAGCAAGAGTGTTGCAGAAAGCACTGATTTTAACAGGAGAACCAACAAAGTAACGTAAAAGGTCTATACCGTGAATACCCTGGTTCATAAGTGCTCCGCCGCCGTCATGTTTCCATGTACCACGCCAATCGGATGCATCGTAGTACTCATCTGTACGCCAGTACTTCATATGTATGCCACAGCTTACGATTTTGCCAAGGTGGCCTTCATCAACAATCTTTTTAACATATCTTGAGGTTTCTTCAAATCTAAGCTGACATACAACTTCACACTTTCTGTTGTATTTCTTAGCTGTTTCAACAACTGCCTTACAATCCTCATTATTGAGTGCAAGCGGTTTTTCAACTACAACATGCTTACCTGCTTCCATCGCCTTGATGGCAAGCTCAGCATGAGAGCCGCTCGGAGTACAGATGTTAACAACATCAATGTTTGAATCAGCAAGAAGCTCCTCAAGTGTTTCATACACTTTAAGGTTATGCTTTTCAGCAAACTGCTTTGTCTGCTCAGGTATCGCACCGTATACACCGACAAATTCAGCATTGTCAACATACTGCATAGCTGCAACATGGTGTACGGCAATGGCACCGCAACCAATAAGTGCAAAGTTGGTTTTCTTCATACTTGTCCACCATTTGTGAATATTACCCCATATAAGATAACATTCACACACCTTTCTTTTAAATTCATATTCAGATAAATCCTGAAAAATCAAATTGAGCTTATAACTATATTATTATAACTTTACCAGAAAGTAAAAATCAATACACAGCATTGTTTTTTACTTAGACAATCTTGCGACAAACATAAAAATCATAATGTTTTCAGAGCAATTATTCAGGTAAACCAAGAAGCTTTACTGCATTTTTGCGAATAATCTTCTCATAATTTCCCTGACTGAGTCCACCTTCTTTTACAAGGTTTTCAAGGAAATCAATAAAGTCATACTGGCGCGTTTGTGTCGGTGCGCAAACATCTGCACCATAGTATATTCTGTCAGCAAACTCAGTGAGAAATTTTGCTGCATATTCAGGGTCACGCATCATTGCATTA
This sequence comes from Eubacteriales bacterium, assembly GCA_045586595.1. Lineage (GTDB taxonomy): Bacteria > Bacillota > Clostridia > Oscillospirales > JAAYXM01 > SIG480. The sequence continues at coordinate 19,541 of JAZNAQ010000046.1, forward strand.
TGACCGCTCCCCGCTGAAAGGTCGCAATAAAGGTTGCCGTATTCTCGCATAAGCTTCGGGAGTCTTCCCTCATTTACCTTTCCACCGGGTCTGGTGTTGCGTGTTTCCTGAACAACTTCATCAGAAATCTCGCTCCAGAACGCAGCAGAATGCCCTATAAGCTTCAAGTCAGGATATTTCTTAAGCATACTCTCAATTCTCGGCAGACCGAGTTCGTCTACAATACCATATGTGTTGCCATGCTGAGGAGCTATATGTATAAGAACGGGCATATCAAGCTCTACACATGATTTAAAAAGATTGTGCATCATCGGGTCATCTGCGTAAAGTGTTGCTGTTAACTCGCCAAGGCCCTTTGCACCCTTTTCTTTATATTGACCGATGAGATGGAGCAAGTCAGACTGCGGGTTGTACTTGCCCTGACGCGGGTCGACATTACAAAACCAAGTAAACCTGTCAGGATACTTGCTTACAACATACTGAGTTTCTTCATTGCTCATGCAGGACCAGCGAGCTTCCGGTGATATAAGCGGAAGAAGAACGCCAAGGTCTACATCTGATTTGTCATGAATTGCAATCTGTTCTTCGGCAGAAAGAAAATTCTGTCCGTTAGGTCGGGTTGTTGAAAACTCCGGAAATGCTATTACATGACAATGGATATCTATTTTTTTCATTTGGACCTCTCTCTTTCATTTATTCTTTTTTATGCCCATTTTGCATTGCTACTATACCATAAAAAAACAGAAAATGCAATGCACAGCATTGCATTTTCTGTTTTCTATTCTACCGTTTTTATACGAACCTTTTTAGGTGAACCCCCTCGGGATTTTTTATAGCACCTACTAAAATAACTTTCGTCGTCAAAACCTGCAAGATGAGCAACCTCAGACACGCTCATATCAGAATTACGCAGCATTACATCTGCAATACTGAGCTTATATTCGGTTAAATACTGTATTGCTGTCATATTTGTTGCACGCTTAAATATACGACAAAAATGGTATTTACTCATCTTACACAGCGCAGCAAGCTCATCCACGCTTATTTCTTTATCATACTGTGTCCGTATATGTTCGATTGCGGGCTCTATTGAATCATAAAACCTTATATTGTCTTCAATCCTATCTTGTGAAACAACGTCTCTTACCTCACTTCGCAGAAGCAAAGCAAACAACTCCATCACTAACCCTCTAACTGCCATTTCGTAAGAAGGCTCTTTGTTGATAAGCTCAGAGACTATATTAAGTATTACTTCTTTTATGCGTTCATTGCCACGGATGAGGTTATTAAACTTAATGCGGCGCCCAAGCAGCAAATGCTTCATATCAAAGTTGTCGAGATTCTTACTGGTAAACATATTCATACCTATCATAAGGATATGATATTTACCCGTCCGTTCTCCTACATCCAGAGTAGAGTGAAATTCGTAAGGATTAATAATAATTATATCCCCTGGCCTTGTGACAATAGACTCTGTGCCTACCAGCACGGTAGAACTCCCCTCAGTAAAGCACTTAATCTCTATCTCTTCATGCCATGTTCTCGATACACGACTAATATAGTTCGGGTTACTCTGTCTGTCAACTCCTAATTTAATAGGAAAATCTGGTCTATCGAAACTGAGTTTATTATGAACCTTTTTCGATTCCACACAAACCACTCTCCCCTGTGTATCTTTCTGCTACACTAAGTCATTTGCTATAATATCGTCATATGATTCTCTTTTTACCGCGAGCTTATCCTCTCCATCGTTAACCATAACAACAGGCGGTCTGGGAACTCTGTTATAATTAGAAGCCATAGAGTAGTTATACGCGCCTGTAGAAAGTACCGCAAGCAACGCTCCTGCTTTTACGCGTGGCAAGCGTATGTTCTCGCCGAGAAGGTCTCCGCTTTCACAGTTACGCCCCGCCACAGTAACGGTTTCTGTAGGATCGTCGTTTGGTCTTTCCGGAAGCAGCATAGTATACTCAGAACCATAGAGTGCGTATCTGGGGTTATCTGTCATCCCACCGTCAACTGAAACATATGTTCTTACATCTTTTATCTCTTTTACCGCACCAACAGTATATACGGTAATGCCTGCTTCTGCTACAACCGACCGACCCGGCTCGATTGAAATAAACGGAAGTTTTAAACCGTATTTTGCCGCATCTCGCTTTACTACATCTGTAAAGTTTTTAACCGACTCACATACGGTTTTGGGGTCGTCTTTTTCGGTATACCTTATACCAAACCCGCCACCGAGATTCAGTTCTTCAATCTCACAGGAAAGCTCATTCTTGACTTTTGCAATAAACGCCATCATGACCTCAGCAGCATGAGCAAATGGCTCAGAATCAAATATTTGTGAGCCTATATGGCAATGAACTCCGCAAAGCTTTATATTTGAAAGCTTGAGTGCTTTTTTTATTATTTCAAATGCCTCGTTGTTTTCAAGGGCAACACCGAACTTTGAATCAATCTGACCTGTCTTTACAAAGTCATGTGTATGGGCATCAATGCCGGGCTTTACGCGAAATGAAATATTTGCAACTTTCCCACGCTCGGCCGCCATACTGTTAAGAAGCTCAAGCTCTTCAGCATTATCTACAATAAATTCTCTTATATCGTTATCTAGTGCAAGTGCAATTTCGTCCGGGGTTTTGTTGTTTCCGTGAAAAGATATTCGGCTTGCAGGAAAGCCTGCCTGTATTGCGGTATAGAGCTCACCGCCAGACACAACATCTGCACCCAAGCCCTCTGACTCAATAATTTTATAAATGTATTTAGAGCAAAACGCCTTGCTTGCATAGAACACCATAAAGTTATCACCGTAGCACTCGTGCATTGCATCGGTATATTCTTTACAAGTACGCCTTATCTTTGCCTCGTCCATTATATACAGCGGAGTGCCGTATTTTTTTGCAAGCGAAACAACGTCAGCACCACCTATTGTAAGGTGTCCGCTGCAATTTGTTGACAGTGAATCGGAAATGAACATTTTAGCAGCTCCTTATTATTCAAGCGAATTCTGTATTATACGAACAAGCTCATCACGGCCTGTCCCCTTTTCTGCCGAGAAAGGAATAATAATACCCTTCGGGACATTGAACGTATCGGCAATAAGCTGTATTGCCGGCTCAACCTGACTTTTTTTGAGTTTGTCCAGCTTATTGGCGACGATATAAAACGGCATACCCGACTGAATAAACCAGTCAGCCATTACCATATCATCTGCTGTGGGCTTGTGACGTATATCTACGATAAATATACCGAGATTAAAACCATCTTCACGGTTTAAATAGGTTTCAATAAGCTTTGCCCAACGCTTTTTTTCACCCATTGAAACCTTTGCATAACCATATCCGGGAAGGTCAACGAAGAACGCCTTATCATCAATGAGAAAATAATTTATGTGTATCGTCTTACCCGGCGATGCGCCAACTCTCGCAAAGTTTTTTCTGTTCAGCACTCTGTTTATTACCGAGGATTTACCGACATTAGACTTTCCCGCAAATATAATTTGCGGGAGGTCTGTCTCTATAAATCCGTCAGGTGTTGCTGCCGACTTTATAAACTCTGCAATATGCAAATTTAAGTTGGGCTTCATCGTCATTGCCTTATCTCCTACTGTCGGATACCGCAAAGCTTACCCTTGGGACGGGTGTCTTCAACCACTGCAGTATATGCCGTTTTTGATTCTTCTTTTTTATTCTTGCAAACGTCTGACAAATCAAGCGCACACTTAATTACATCATCGGCATGCGATACTGTACAGAACGAGAGAGCCTCTCGTACTGTCTTATCTATATCCTCAAGGTCTTTAATGTTTTCTTCAGGTATTATTACCGTCTTTATTCCATGGCGATATGCAGCCATTGTCTTTTCTTTAAGACCGCCTATCGGAAGAACTCTTCCACGGATTGAAATTTCACCTGTCATTGCAACATCGTTCCTTGCCGGAACACCGGTAAGCGCGGAAACCAAAGCAGTGGCAATCGTTATGCCTGCAGACGGGCCGTCTTTAGGTATGGCACCTTCTGGAAAATGAATGTGAATATCTCGGGTCTTATAAAAGTCCGGAGAGATGTTATACTCCCCAACGCGGCTTCTTACATAAGTGAGTGCCGCCTTTGCAGACTCATTCATGACTGTGCCGAGGTTTCCTGTAATCTCAAGTTTGCCGGTTCCCTCAACAACATTTACCTCTACCTCAAGGATTTCACCCCCGACAGAAGTCCAGGCAAGACCATTGACAACGCCTGCCTCTTTGCCGTCAGAAAGCTTATCATCCTTAAATTTCTCAACACCGAGATAATTAGCAAGATTATCTGCGGTTATACGTATTTTAGATGCATCGTCGGACACAATCGCCTTTGCAACCTTACGCATAAGTGTGCCAATTTCGCGTTCTAATGTTCTTACGCCTGCCTCACGCGTATAGTCCGATATAATTTTATATATCGCATCATCTGAAACCTTAAGCATTGCACCCGTTATTCCGTTTTTCTTCATCTGCTTCTTTATGAGATAATTCCTTGCGATATGGAACTTGTCCTCAACCGTATAGCTTGTAAGCTCTATAACCTCCATACGGTCAAGTAGCGGAAGCGGAATTGTGGATGTTGTATTTGCCGTGGTTATGAACAATACATCTGACAAATCAAACGGTATTTCAAGGTAATGGTCGCGGAAAGCAACATTTTGCTCAGAGTCAAGAACCTCCAGCATTGCAGCAGAAGGGTCTCCTCTGAAATCGCTTGACATTTTATCAATCTCATCAAGCAAAATAAGGGCATTTTTTGAGCCTGCTGTTTTCACTGCATTCATTATACGCCCCGGCATCGCGCCTATATACGTTTTCCTGTGGCCACGAATATCTGCCTCGTCACGAACACCGCCGAGAGACAGCCTTGCAAACCTTCTACCCATAGCCTGGGCTATACTTTTACCGATAGAAGTCTTGCCAACTCCCGGAGGGCCGACAAGACATATAATCTGTCCGTTGCTCTCAGGTGCAAGCTGCTTTACTGCAAGAAACTCCAGCATGCGCTCTTTGACCTTTTCCATACCGTAATGGTCGCGGTCAAGCACCCTCTGCGCACTGTCGAGATTCAATTTATCCTTTGTCGCCTTATTCCACGGGAGCTCAAGAACTGTGTCAAGATAAGTCCTGATTACAGTGCTCTCAGGAGAGTTATACTGCATCTTACGAAGTCTTGCAGCTTCTTTTATCAGCTTTTCACTCACTTCATCAGGAAGTGTTACGGCGTTAATTCTTTTCAGGTATGCCTCATATTCGTTCTCTGTATCATCATCGTCGCCGAGCTCCTGATGTATGGCCTTCATCTGCTCACGCAAGAAGTAGTCGCGCTGATTTTTATCCATCTGCTCCTGGACTTTACCTGCAATATTGCTCTCTACCTTAAAAATTTCAAGCTCACGCGAGAGAAGCTTGCTTACAAGTGAAAGGCGCTTATAGGGATGAAGCTCCTCAAGGACCTGTTGCTTATTTGTAAACTTTGAAGGTATGCTCTGTGCAATAAGGTCTGCCAGGTCACCCATTGTATCTGCAGAAATGACGTTTATCATAACATCATTCGAAAGCTTGGGCGCAAATTCTATATATTCTGAAAACAGCTCCTGAGTTGAGCGCATCAACGCTTCACACTTTACGCTGTTTTCACGCGCTTTAGGCTCAACAAGCTCTTCAACCTCTGCTTCAATAAACGGCTCAAGGTGTGTAATATTTACTATTTTTGCGCGGTATATACCCTCAACGAGCACTCTGACGTTATTGGCAGGAAACTTAAGCACCTGCTTAACTTTTGCCACCGTTCCTATTTCATATATATCTTCCGCCGCAGGGTTATCTGTTCGTATCTCTTTCTGAGCAACGAGAAAAATATTCTGATTCTTCGCCATTGCGTCATCAAGAGATTTCATTGATTTATCTCGCCCAATATCAAAATTGAGCATCATATGCGGAAATGCCGTAAGCCCACGAAGCGGAAGAACAGGCATTATGCTTCTTCTCGTTGTAATCTCAGGCATCATTTGTTTCTCCTTTACTGTGCAAGTTTTTGCTCGCGTCTCAAAATCTTCGGTGCGCTCTTTTTACGCACAGACTCTTCTGTAACAGTTACGCTTACTATATCCGGTTCAGATGGAACGTCATACATGATCTTCTGCATCACGCCCTCAACTACAGCCCGAAGACCACGGGCACCGATTTCTCGCTCAATGGCGAGCTCTGCTATTGCTTCAAGCGCGCTCTGCTCAAACTCAAGCTTTACACCGTCCATGTCAAGCAGTCTGATATACTGCTTTGTGAGTGCGTTTTTAGGTTTTGTCAAAATATTTATCATCGCTTCTTTGTCAAGCGGCGCGAGAGGTGCAATTACAGGCAGTCTTCCTACAAGCTCGGGAATTATGCCAAACTTCAGCAGATCATGCGGCTGAATATCGGCAAGAAGCTCTGCTTTATCCTCTTTTGTCTTTGATACAACTTCTGAGCCAAAACCTATTCCTTTTTGTGTTTTGCGTTTTGAGATAACCTTTTCAATCCCGTCAAACGCCCCGCCACAAATAAACAGGATGTTGCTTGTATCAATCTGTATAAACTCCTGATGCGGGTGCTTTCGCCCTCCCTGCGGAGGAACGTTTGCAACCGTACCTTCAAGAATTTTCAGAATTGCCTGCTGAACACCCTCACCCGAAACATCGCGTGTAATTGAGGTGTTCTCGCTTTTTCTTGCAATTTTATCAATCTCATCTATAAAGATTATTCCTCGCTGTGCCGCTTCAATGTCGTAATCCGCAGCCTGAATAAGGCGAAGAAGAATATTCTCTACGTCCTCACCTACATATCCCGCTTCGGTGAGCGTGGTTGCGTCTGCAATGGCAAACGGAACATTGAGCATTTTTGCAAGCGTTTGTGCAAAAAGCGTTTTACCGGAGCCGGTAGGTCCTATCATCAAAATATTACTCTTTTGAAGCTCAACATCGTTAGGCTCATCGTTGAGAATTCTCTTATAATGGTTATAAACAGCGACACTGAGCGCAAGCTTTGCACCCTCCTGCCCAACGATATACTCATTGAGTTTCTCGTGTATTTCACGGGGTTTCAGCACTGTTAAGGTCTTCGACTTTTCACCAACAAACTGCTGTTCTGCTGCATTTACAGAGTCAAGGTATTCCTTGCAGGCATCAACACAGTTTTCGCAAATATATCCGTTAAGCCCTGCAAGTACCTGTGTGCCGGGCTTTATTTCTTCGCCACAAAACGAGCATACGATTTCTTTCTTATTCTCAGACATATACTACTCCGTTTCTAAGACAGATATATGCTAAACAATTACTGTCTCTTTGTAATTACTCGGTCAATAAGGCCGTACTTCATAGCTTCCTCTGCAGTCATGAAATTATCTCGCTCGGTATCTTGCTCAATAACCTCAAGCGGCTTACCCGTTACATTTGAGAGAATTGAGTTTAAGTGTGATTTAATTCTTATAATCCGATCTGCATGAATCTTAATATCTGTCGCCTGACCCTGCATACCCGAAAGCGGCTGATGAATCATAATTTCTGAGTTCGGAAGCGCAAGTCGCTTGCCCGGAGCGCCCGACGCAAGAAGAAATGCACCCATAGACGCAGCCATACCGACACATATTGTTGAAACATCACATTTAATGTACTGCATTGTGTCATATATAGCCATACCTGCAGTAATCGAGCCACCCGGAGAGTTTATATAAAAATCAATATCCTTATCCGGGTCTTGAGACTCAAGATATAAAAGCTGTGCAACAATTAAAGACGCGGTAGTATCGTTTACCTCCTCTGACAGAATTATAATTCTATCATTGAGAAGTCGCGAGAAAATGTCATAAGAACGCTCGCCGCGGTTTGTTTGTTCAACTACTACTGGGACTAAACTCATTAGGGTCACTCTCCTGTTCACTTTTTTAAAGATAGGCGCGAGGAAATAAACTCCTCCCGCCTATCCTACGTTTAGATTATGCTCAGTTTTTGGTAAATTATTCTTCTGACTCTGCTTTCTTTGCAGTTGTCTTCTTAGCTGCAGGCTTCTTTGCCGCTGTCGACTTAGAAGCTGTTGACTTTGTTGTCTTCGGCTTATCGTCAGTTGTCTTCATTGTAGTTGACTTCTTCGCTGCAGGCTTCTTCTCAGCAGCTGCGTCGTCAGCCTTTTCGGTTGTCTTCTTAGCTGTGCTCTTTTTGGCGGGTGCCTTTGCAACAGCGTTATCACGAATAAATGCAAGAGCCTTTATTGTATAAAGGTCGCTTTTCATAGCTTCTGCCGGGATAAATCCGCGAATACGATCTTCTTCCATGCCATACTGCTCAGCAAGCTTCTTATACTCTGCTTCAACGTCTTCGTCTGTCGGCTCAATGCCTTCTGCCTTAGCTACAGCTTCAAGTGCAAGCCTTGACTTTACCTGCTCCTCTGCCTGCTCACGGAAGTTTTTGCGGAAATCATCCATATTTGACTGAATCATCTCAAGGTACTGCTCAAGAGCAATGCCCTGCATCTGTAAACGCTGACCGAAATCATTGCATATCTGGTCGAGCTGATTTTCTACCATAACCTCAGGGATTTCAACCTTCATGCCCTTAACGACTTCTTTGAGAACAGCATCATCAAAAGTGTCATTTGCAACCTTTTCGCGGCTTTCGCGAATTTTCTTTTCTATGCTCTTCTTAAGCTCATCAAGTGTTTCAAACTCAGAAACATCTTTTGCAAACTCATCATCAAGAGCAGGAAGCTCAGTTTCCTTAACCTCATGTACCTTTACCTTGAATACTGCAGCCTTTCCTGAAAGGTCAGCAGCGTGGTACTCCTCAGGGAACGTTACGTTAACATCAGTTTCTTCGCCTGCGCTCTTGCCGACAAGCTGCTCCTCAAAGCCGGGGATAAACTGGTTAGAACCAAGCTTAAGATTGTGATTCTCACCCTTGCCGCCCTCAAAAGCAACACCGTCAACAAAACCCTCAAAGTCGATAACAACTGTATCGCCGTCTTTTGCAGCACGCTCAACCGTAACAAGGCGTGAATTTCTCTCAAGCATAAGCTTAAGCTCTGCGTCAACATCCTTCTTTGTAACTGAAACAGCGGGCTTTGCAGCTTCAACACCCTTATATTTGCCAAGCTTAACCTCAGGCTTTACCGATACGGTAGCCTTGACTGTAAAGCCGTCTTCGTTTATATCTACAAGCTCTACCTCAGGATAGTCAATCGGCTCATATCCACTCTCCTTAACTGCTGCTTCAAACGCATCAGGATATGCGATATTGATAGCATCTTCAGTGAATACACCTGCGCCGTACATACGCTCAATCATAGCTCTCGGAGCTTTACCTTTACGGAAGCCAGGAACTGTAATCTTTGCTCTGTTCTTGAGATATGCCTTCTGCATTGCATCTTCAAACTCAGGCTTTTCAACCTGTATTTCGAGACATACTTTTCCGTTCTCGAGTTTTTCTGCTGATTTCAACTTCATTTGAGACCATTCCTTTCGAATCGGTTATAACCACATTATTGTAACAGATTTTTACCGATTTTTCCACATATTTTTTAAAAAATTTTATTTATTTCGTTATTTTGTTATTTTGTTGTACTTTCAAATCGTGTTTTGCTGTTTTTTTGGTGTTTTTACCCTATAAAAATCGGTTTGAACGAGAGATAATCCGCAGAAATAAGGATATAATCAACATTTTTATGTACTCCGTGAAACGCGCTCTTATGCCCGAAGCCGTGGAGGTGACCGTAAAAGCACTTTTCTACCCCAAACTCGCTGAGCATATCCGTAATCTCCTCACACTCATACCCGTTGCAAAGAGGCGGATAGTGAAGAAAGGAAATCATCTGCTTTGCTCCGAGCTTTACACCTTCCTCAAGAGAACGGCGCAGCCTTCCGATTTCGCGCTCATATACTTTTCTGCCCTGTCCCTTATCCTCCTCATAAAACCAACCTCGTGTACCGCATATGGCGGTATCTCCGATTTTAAAAGCATTATTATGAAGAATATCTATCGTGGTTATCCCGTTCTCTGTAAAAAAACGTTTTGTCTTTGTTGCTGTCTCCCACCAGTAATCATGGTTACCTTTTGAGATAATCTTTTTTCCGGGAAGCGCGTCGATGAATTTAAAATCGAGAAGTGATTCTTGGAGCGACATGCCCCAAGATATATCACCCGGGATAATTGTAACATCTTCATCTGTCACGACTTCAAAGCCACGAAGTATGCGATTTTCATAATCCTCCCAAAGTGGGCCGAACACATCCATCGGTTTATTCACCGATTTAGAAAGATGCAAATCTGAAATTGCATAAATTGCCATTTATACAGTACCTTCCGTAAATTTGATAACAATCTGCGGAAGTTCTTCTCTTGTCGCCGTGTTTAAGAATCTTTCTTCTTTTTCAAATATAGAAGAAAGCGGGAGCGGCACCTTCTGCCCTGTTGTCTTTGAAAGTATTTTAAGCAATTCTTCGCCACCCGAGGAAATATCTATCCCAAGTGCCGCCAAAACACTGTCGGCAAACTTAAACGGGCTCGCAGTCGATGCAAGAAGTGTCACCGCATCGTCACCTGTTTCGGCAACATATTTATTATATACATTAACACCTACCGCAGTATGAGTATCTATAAGATAGTTATGCTCACTGTACACATTAGAAATTGTCTTTAATGTTTCCTCATCATTACAGCATCCGCCGTAGAAGAGTGCTGAAATCTTTTCAAATATCTCGGCACTTACTGTATATGCTCCGTCGCTCTGGAGTTTAGCCATATATTTCTTAACTGTCTTATCGTCATTACCCGAAAGATTGAAAATGAGGCGCTCAAGGTTACTTGAGATAAGAATATCCATCGCCGGCGATGTTGTAACGTGAAATTCGCGACGCTTATCGTATTTGCCGTCACGGAAGAAATCAGTAAGTACATTGTTTGAATTAGATGCACAGATAAACTTCTTTATCGGAATGCCCATCTCTTTAGCATAAAATGCAGCGAGTATATTTCCGAAATTACCGGTCGGCACACAAACGTTTATCTCATCATTTTCGTTTATTGCTCCGCTTTTAAGCAAGTCAAAATATCCGGAAACATAGTATGCAATCTGCGGAACCGCTCTACCCCAGTTAATAGAGTTTGCCGAGGAGAAAATACAACCGTTTTCAGATGCTTTTTCTCTTATTTCCTCATCAGAGAAAATTGACTTCATTGCGGACTGAACATCGTCAAAATTACCTACAACAGAAGAAACATATACATTATTACCGGACTGTGTTGTCATCTGGCGCTCCTGTATTTTGCTTACGCCGTCCTTCGGATAAAATACTGCTATCTTTGTGCCCTCAACATCAGCAAACCCTTCAAGAGCTGCTTTTCCTGTATCGCCCGAGGTTGCTACAAGAATACTTGCAACGCGTTTTTCTCCGGTTTTTTTAAGAGATGACGAAAGAAGATACGGCAACATCTGAAGAGCCATATCCTTAAACGCACAAGTTGGGCCATGCCATAATTCTAAAACGCCGAGCTTCCCATTAAGCATATGCACGGGAGCAACTGCCTCTGTGTCAAACTTTTCCGTGCTGTATGCTTTTTCTGAAAACTCGCGAAGCTCCTGCTCAGAAAAGTCAGAAAGAAACTTACCAAGAACAAACGCAGCCCTCTCCTGATATGATGCGTTAAGCAGGAAGCTTTTGTCCTCATCGGTAAGCTTCGGGATGCTTTCGGGACAGAACAATCCGCCATCTCTGCTGAGTCCTTTTACGATAGCCTCGGCAGAAGAAACTTTTAATGATGTGTCTCGAGTGCTGAAATAATTCATAGATTTTCCTCCATGTAACACAGTTTCAACTATGTTAGTCAAAATTCACTTCCACAAAATGCGTTTTCTATATGATTTAATGTGAAATTATCTGTCATACCATCAGGTGCATAAATCTCTATAACGTCAAATCTAACAACCTTTTCCGTAGGGTATCTTGATAGCCAGAACTTTGCCGTAGTTATAATCTTACGTTGTTTTTGCAGATTTACAAATTCGCTCGCTCTGCCGAAATCTGCATTTTTACGGAGCTTCACTTCAACAAATACAACAAACCTCTTATTTTCGGCAATAAGGTCTATCTCACCCGCTCTTGTTCTGAAGTTTGCACCAATTACTGTGTATTTGTTTTTTCTCAGATACTCCGCGGCTTTTGCCTCCCCCCACTTTCCAAGCAGAAGAGTATTCATTTAAGCAAAACACCGCCTCTGTATTTTTTAAAAAATGTTTTTCTGTGAACGTCTGAGATACCATATTCTTCAACACGCTCATAGTGAAGCTTTGTGGGGTAACCTTTATGCTTTTCAAACATATACTCGGGATACTTTTTTGCAAGCTCCAGCATATATCTGTCTCTGCTTACCTTTGCAAGTATTGAAGCCGCGGCAATATTGGCCGACAAGCTATCGCCCTTTACAATGCTTTTTATATGTATATCAGTCTCAAAAACCTTGTTTCCGTCAACTAAAACCAAATCCGGCACATAATCAAGCTTTGAAACGGCGCGTTTCATGGCGAGAAGCGATGCGTTAAGAATATTTATATCATCAATTTCTTGCTCAGAAGAAGATGCTATACCATACGCAAGTGCCGTCTCACAAATAACATCAAAAAGCTTTTCGCGCTTTTTTTCACTTATTTTTTTAGAGTCGTTAAGGCCTTCTATCTCAACTCCGTCAGGTAAAATAACCGCAGCAGCAAACACAGGGCCTGCCAGCGGCCCCCTACCCGCCTCATCAACTCCGCATATGAGTTTATAACCCGATGCCTTATGCTCACGCTCATAAGCCCACAAATCGCGTTCCATATGCACACACTCTCCGTTTAATTATTCCGAAAGCATTCCGCGAAACTCAATCTTTTCAAGCGGAGCGCGCTCTGCCTCATCTACATTTTCAAGAGTTATGCGCCCTAAAGAGCCTGCACGAAACTCATCAAGCAGAGTTTTTGCCATACGCTCTGTATTTACCTCGCCTCCCGAAACAAGAAACCCCCGAGCTCTTCCCGCACGCTCAAGTATGTCGTAACCGGGCTCAAAGCAATCTGAAGTTATTTTATATCTTGTGTTGAGATTATCTGCATATCGTTCTGAGAGAACCTCCATAAACAGTGACGCAAGAGTTTCTATATCGAGTATATCATCTTTTATAGCACCTGTAAATGCAAGATTCAGGGCGGTGCGCTTATCATCAAACTTCGGCCAGAGCATTCCAGGAGTGTCAAGCATCTCTATGCCGTTACCAACACGAATCCACTGCTTTTCTCTCGTAACGCCGGGCCTATCCTCAGCCTTTGCAATATTCCTGCCGGAAACCCTGTTTATAAACGAAGATTTGCCTACATTCGGAACGCCACATATCATAACGCGGACACTTCTGCCAACCTGACCTTTCTGACGATACATTTCAAGCTTCTCGGAAAGCAGCTGTTTTATCGCAGCAGGAAACGCCGAAACACCGCCACCGTTTTTTGAGTTGGTTTCTAAAACAGAATAACCTTTTGAGCGGTAATAAGCCGCCCACTCCTTTGTCTTTTTATCGTCTGCAAGGTCAACGCGGTTTAAAACAATAAGCCTGGGCTTGCCGCGTGAGAGCTCTGCTATATCGTAATTTCTACTAGAAACCGGAATACGCGCATCTAAAATTTCGCACACAGCATCAACCATTTTGAGGTTGTCTGATATCATTCGGCGCGTTTTCGTCATATGCCCCGGATACCACTGTATATCCATTTTTCGCGCCTCCAATCAAAATTTAGTCTACGGTACCGAAACCGGAAATAGGTAAAATCCTCACAAGTAATCTTCCAAGAATACACGACTCATGAACCATGCCAAGGCTTGAGTCTCTGCTGTCAGAGCTGTGGTTGCGGTTATCGCCCATTACAAACACACAGCCCTCGGGAACTGTTGCCGGGAACACCATATCTATCTGACGTTTTGTTTTATCGGCTATATAAGGCTCATCAATCGCCTTTCCGTCTATATAAACAATGCCCTTTTGGAAATCTATATCTATTGTCTGGTGTTCGGTTGCAACTATACGCTTTACTATCATTTTACCATCGAGGAATGAGTCCTTCGAGAGAACAACTATATCGCCTTGCTCCGGCTCATAGAACAGATTTGATATTATGAGCCAATCTTTGTCATGAAGCGTCGGCAGCATAGAGTCGCCGTCAACCCCTACAACCCTTATGGCAAATATAAATATAAGAACGATTGCACTCAGAATAACGGTTATATTCTGAACCCAATCAAAAATTTCGTTTTTTAGAGAAGATATGGAGCTATTATTATCCATATTATTATTTTCAACATGTATATTTTCAGACATAAGCATTATCTCTCCCTAAGAAGTGAAAAGGGGGAAGACTCTTGAGCCCTCCCCTTCTCCATTTAGATATCTTCTTTGACCTTTGCCGCCTTGCCGACTCTGCCACGCAGATAGTAAAGCTTTGCACGTCTGACTTTACCCTTACGGACAAGTTCAAACTTAGCAACATGCGGTGAGTGAATCGGGAAAACCTTTTCAACACCAACACCGTACGACAAGCGACGAACTGTAACCGTTTCCTGAATGCCGCCATGCTTCTTAGCAATAATTGTGCCTTCGAAAACCTGAACACGCTCACGGTTACCTTCCTTGATAAGGACATGGACACGAACAGTGTCACCAATGCTTATTTCAGGCAAATCTTTCTTAATCTGACTGTCTGTCAAATTCTTGATAAGATCCATTGATGCACTCCTCCTCTCTTCGTAGACGTTCTTGCCTCAGATATCAAGACAGAGGACCGCCCGTTATATGACCACAGTATAATATCATATATAAAAAGAAAAATCAAGTATAAATTTATTTTTTCTTTTATTTTTATTGTTTAATTGCACTTAGCATCTATATTGTGGTATACTTATCTGCATAAGAACTACGGAGGACAACCATGAAAGAGTTTACTATACGAAAAAACGACGCTGATATACGCCTTGACAAATTCGTTTCAAAGGCTGTTCCGTCACTCCCCTCCAACCTGATACAGAAATACATTCGTCTGAAACGAATTAAGGTTAACTCTTCAAGAGCAAAGCCCGACACACGCCTTATCGAAGGCGACAGCGTTCAAATGTATTTAAACGACGAATTCTTTGAAAACACCCGTGCAAAAAAGGCAACCCCAAAACTTTCGGCTTCATTTCCGAATATTGTATACGAGGACGAGAACATTATTCTTGCAGACAAGCCCGCAGGTATCTCCGTACATGACGATGAATTCGGCGGCGAAACATTAATATCTCAAATCCTCAGTTATCTATCTTCAAAAGGTGAATGGAACCCTGAACATGAAAACGCTTTTATACCAGCACTTTGCAACCGAATAGACCGCAACACCTCAGGCATAGTAATTGCCGCAAAAAACGCCGAAGCATTGCGTATAATGAACAATAAAATTAAAAACAGAGAAATATCAAAGTATTATCTTTGCGTTGTTATGGGAAAGCTGCACCCGCCAAGCGGAACGCTTAAGGGATATATATTCAAGGATGCAAAAGAAAACCGTGTGTACGTTCGCCCCAAGCCTTGTCCCGGAGCGAAAACAGCTATTACAAAATATTCAACACTTAAAACAAACGGTGAAATTTCACTTGTAGAGTGTGAGCTTATTACAGGCAGAACGCACCAGATACGCGCACAAATGGCAAGCGCAGGCCACCCGCTTGTAGGTGACGGAAAATACGGCAAAAACGCAGATAACAAAAAGTATGGTATGAAACATCAGGCTCTTTGCTCATATAAGCTTGTTTTTAATTTCAAAACGCCATCCGGAATACTCGAATATCTTAACAAGCAAGCATTTACAATAAAAAATGTACCGTTCAAATCAAAATTCTTCTAAAAATACACAGCATCAAATATGATGCTGTGTATTTTTTTTACATTATTGCATACATTAAGCAAAAAGCTGCGGGAAGAACTTGCTGATATACCCATGAGCGAAAAGCAAGAGAACAGCTATAGGAAGAATATATGTCACATATACTCTTATCCATCTCGGGAACTTCATTCCCTTACCCGCATTGACCTCTTGCATAAAGTTATCCCAACCCCAGCCGTATCTTGTTACACAGAAGAAGAGATATACAAGGCTGCCTAGCGGCAAAAGGTTATTGCTTACTATAAAGTCTTCAAGGTCCATGATGTTTGAGCCTGCGCCGAGTGGCTGAATACCGCTCAAGAGATTAAACCCAAACACGCACGGAAGCGAAAGAACGATTATTGCGACAAAGTTAATCCATACAGCCTTTTTCCTCGACCAACCGAGAAGGTCCATAGCAAACGATATAATATTTTCAAATACAGCAACAACTGTTGAAAGCGCGGCAAATGACATAAAGACAAAGAACAATGTTCCCCAAATTCTTCCTCCTGCCATAACATTGAAAATATTTGGAAGTGTGACAAACACCAAACCCGGCCCCTGACCCGGATTAACCCCGAACGAGAAGCACGCCGGGAAGATTATGAGCCCCGACATAAGGGCAACTGAGGTATCAAGGGCAAGTATGTTCACTGATTCGCCCATAAGAGAGCGGTCTTTGTCAATATAACTTCCGAATATCGCCATGGAGCCGATGCCTATGCTCAAGGTGAAGAAAGCTTGTCCCATGGCGGCAGAAACAACATTCAGAATGCCGTTTTCTGCCATTTTTGTAAAATCAGGTTTAAGGTAGAACGAAAGCCCCTCTCCCGCGCCCGGAAGCGTTACTGCGCGAACCACAAGCAAGAGCATAATTATGAGCAGACTTGACATCATAATTTTTGTTATCTTTTCAACGCCTTTTTGCAACCCTAAGGAGCAAATAAAAAAGCCGACAAACACAGCAATAACCATCCAGAACACAAGTGCTGTGGGGTTAGCTGTAAAGTTTGAGAAAATTTCACCGACTTTTTCGGTTGTTGCACCCACAAACTCACCGCGTGCCATCTTTACGCAGTAGGAAAACATCCAACCGCAAATTGTTGTGTAAAACATCATGAGCAAGTAGTTGCCTGCCATTGCAAAGTAGCTGAAGACATGCCACTTTGTTCCCTTCGGCTCAAGCGCTCGGAAAGAAGCTGCAACACTCTTCCGGCTTGCGCGGCCTACAGAAAACTCCATAGCCATAATCGGAAGACCGAATATAATAAGGAAGAACAGATATACCAGCACAAAAGCTGCGCCGCCATACTGACCTGTAATATACGGGAATCTCCAAACATTGCCGAGACCTATTGCACAGCCTGCTGATATAAGCAAAAAGCCAAGCCGTGACGAAAACTTTTCTCTCTGTTGCATTAATTTTAACCCCCTAATTTTTGGTTATGTTAATAATAACAGATTCTTTGATAAAGTGCAAGAAAAAACGGCTTAAATCATATTTTCCAAAATCGAATGACGAATTTGGAAAGTGAAAAACAGACTTATCATCGTGAATAATAATACCTTTGAAAAGTCTGTTTTGTTTGTT
>JAZNAQ010000047.1:0-6742 GCA_045586595.1 Eubacteriales bacterium
TTTTCATAGATAAATCCTCCATTGTGTTTTTAATTTGACTGGCAGGTCATTTTTATTCTAACACAATGGAGAATTTTTTGTTCATCGGCAATAGCCTCTTTTGAACCACGCGACTATCGCGTGGTTTTCATTATTCAAAAAAACCACAGTGAAAATTCACTGTGGTTTTTGCATACCCAACATTGTGGATATGGATGGCAGGGGCAGAAGGACTTGAACCCTCGGCACGCGGTTTTGGAGACCGCTGCTCTACCAACTGAGCTATACCCCTATATTTATACGACCTTAGTATTTTACCACAGATTTACTCTTTTTGCAATAGTACTTTATTAAAAAATTCAAAAGTTTTTTGTATAATAAATATCATGAAATGAACTTGCATTTTGATACCAAAGTATTATAATATTTTTATACCGTAACACGAAGGTGGCTATAATATGAGAAATATCAACAGAAGTATGACCGACGGCCCTCTGTTTATAAACGTAATTCTATACACTATCCCAATCATACTTACAAGCGTTCTCCAGCTTCTTTTCAATGCGGCGGACCTTGTTGTTGTCGGGAGATTCTGTGGCAGCATATCGGTCGGAGCAGTAGGTGCAACAAGCTCAATAACCAATCTGCTAGTAAACTTTTTTATCGGGCTCTCTGTCGGCACCGGCGTTACCGTTGCACAATCTCTCGGCGCAGGCGACAACGACCAAGTGCACCGCACCGTACACACAGCACTCCCCGTCTCTCTTGTTTGCGGTATTTTCCTTACAGTTGTTGGGATTATTCTGTGCGAGCCTCTACTTAAGCTCATGGGGACACCTGACAAGGTTCTCCCCCTTTCAACAATATACATGAGGATATACTTTGGCGGTATAACCTTTACTATGGTATATAACTTCTGCGCATCAATTCTCCGTGCATCAGGTGATACAAAAAGCCCGCTTGTATTTCTGACAATAGCAGGCGTTATAAACGTAATTCTTAATATCATATTTGTGACGGTATTTCACATGAATGTTGCAGGTGTTGCCCTTGCAACAGCTATTTCACAAGGCATATCTGCCGTTCTTTCGGTAATCGCGCTTACCAATCGCGAAGATGCTTGCCGACTCATTCTGAGTGAGATGCGTTTTTACAAGAATCAGATTTCAAAAATAATCCGTATCGGCCTTCCTGCGGGCATACAGAGCTCGTTGTTTTCTATATCAAACGTTATTATTCAATCTTCAATAAACTCTTTTGGCGATGTGTTCGTGGCGGGAAGTGCTGCTGCAGGTAACATTGAGGGCTTTGTATATGTAACCATGAACGCATTTCACCAAACCGCGCTTAACTTTATCGGTCAGAACATGGGCGCGAAGCAGTATCACCGTGTCCGCAAAATTCTTTTCACTTCGCTTGCAAGTGTGTTTGCGGCAGGCCTGCTAGTCGGCGTTTCAGCATATGCATTCGGCCCGATTCTGTTATCTGTATACATCAGAGACTCGGCCGAGGCCATAGCTTATGGCATGATTCGCCTTGCCTATATCTGTCTGCCCTATTTTACATGTGGGCTGATGGATGTCACAACAGGTGCACTTCGGGGTATGGGCTCATCAGTACCGCCCATGGTCATCTCTATTCTCGGCGTATGCGGAATCCGTATATTCTGGATATATACCATTTTCAGCATACCGCAATTTCACACACCCGAGTGTCTGTTCTTCTCATATACGGTTTCGTGGATACTAACATTTATAATACAGTTAGTTGCGTTTTTCATTGTGTACCGAAAAAAAACACAGATATAACAAAAATAAGGCTTGCACATATGTGCAAGCCTTATTTTTGTTATTTACTTAAGTCCGAGGTCTTTCTTTGTTGCTATTGTCATGCCGCTTGCAGAAACGGTAGCCGCAAGCTTTTCATCATCAGAAACACGAAATACCATATATGCCTTCTCATCGCCGTGAGAAAGTATTGAATACATATATTCAATATCAATATCTGCCTCAGAGAGCACGGTAAGAACCTCAGAAAGGCCTGCCGGACGGTCAGGTACGGCAACAACAGAAACAGGTGTCATAGACAAGACATTTCCGTTTTCAAGAAGAATTGAGGACGCGCGCTCAGCATCATCTACAATCATACGGAGAACGCCGTAGTCAACTGTTTCTGCAATAGAAATTGCGCGAAGATTTACATTGTTCTGAGCGAGCAAGCCTGTTATCTCAGCAAGCTGACCCGCACGATTTTCAAGAAAAACCGAAATCTGATAAATACTCATATCTACGCCTCCTTAAATCTTACGCTTATCAACAACGCGAACAGCCTTGCCTTCACTTCGCGTAATGGTCTTGGGTGCTACAAGCTTTACCTTTGCGGCAATACCGAGCATCGCCTTGAGCGCCGACACAAGGCCTTTCTCCATCTCTGCAATCTTTGCAAGTGAGTCAGAGAAGTTCTCAGGTGTCATCTCAACCATTACTTCAAATGTGTCAGAGTTGTTTACACGGTCAACAATAATCTGATAGTTTGCCTGATAGCCCTGTTCGATAAGAACAGTCTCAATTTGAGAGGGAAATACGTTTACGCCGCGGATAATGAGCATATCATCGCTTCTGCCCATGGGCTTTGACATTTTTACATGAGTGCGTCCGCAGGAGCATGGCTTACGTGTAAGAACGCATATATCGCGTGTACGATAACGAAGAAGCGGGAAAGCTTCTTTTGTGATACAGGTAAACACGAGCTCACCTTTACTTCCCTCAGGAAGAACCTCACCTGTTTCAGGGTCAATAATCTCTGCTATGAAGTGGTCCTCGTTGACATGCATACCGGTCTGCTCTTCACACTCGAAGCTGACACCCGGGCCGGAAATTTCTGTAAGGCCGTAAATATCATAGGCGCGTATTCCGAGCTGGTTCTCAATATCTCGGCGCATTTCCTCACTCCATGCCTCTGCACCAAAAATACCTGCCTTGAGCTTAATCTTATCGCGGAGCCCCTTCTCGTGGATGGACTCTGCAAGATAAGCCGCATACGACGGTGTGCAGCAGAGGATTGTAGAGCCGAGATCTGTCATAAACTGTAGCTGGCGGTCAGTGTTTCCCGAGGACATAGGCAGAGTCAGACACCCAACACGGTGTGAACCGCCGTGAAGACCTGCACCTCCCGTAAAGAGGCCATAGCCATAGCTGACATGGCATACATCCTCTTTTGTGCCGCCTACTGCAACTATTGCACGAGCGCAGCAATCCTCCCAGAGGTCAAGGTCGTGCTGTGTATAGAACGCAACAACACGCTTGCCGGTTGTGCCTGAGGTTGACTGGATGCGCACACAATCAGAAAGGGGCTTACCCATAAGGCCGTACGGATACGCCTCACGAAGGTCGTCCTTTGTAAGGAACGGAAGCTTATGAAGGTCGTCTACACCCTTAATGTCATCAGGAGTAACCCCCTTCGCCTCCATCTTTTTGCGATAGTATGGAACATTATCCCATACATGCTTTACCTGCTTAACAAGGCGTTCGTTCTGCCATGCCCGAATCTGCTCATATGAAGCAGTTTCGATTTCCGGCTGATAATATCTCTTTTCCATACATTTTCTCCCCTTTATTTAGAGTCTCTTCCTAAATTAAATGCTTTTTTATTCATCTCAAGGAACTTCTCCGGAACGCTCTGCTCAATCGCCTGCATCCACTCCTCAACACTTGCATCGAAGTAGTTGGACAGACGCCCCATAAGAACAATGTTAACAGCCTTTGAAGAGCCTGCTTCTTCAGCAAGCTTAAGAGCATCAAATGCATCAATATCAATGCCCGCATCGCTCATTTTCTTATCAAGGTCTGCCGGATATTCCGCCACACCTGTAATAACGGGCATCGGGTTTATCTGCTGTGTGTTTGTTATAATTTTCCCGCCGGGTTTTAAAAACTCTGTCCAACGAGCAGCCTCTAAAAGCTCAAACGAAACTATGAAATCAGCCTCGCCACGGTCTATAATCGGTGAATATACCTTATCGCCGTATCTGACATATGTTACAACGCTTCCTCCGCGCTGGCTCATGCCATGAACCTCTGAGACTTTTATATCATATCCTTTTGTGAGAAGAAGCCTTCCGAGGAGCTTTGAAGCAAGGAGACTACCCTGCCCGCCGACACCGACTATCATTACATTTTTCGTTTCCATATTCTAAACCTCCTTCGGTGCCTTCAAAGCATCAAACTTACAGAGCTGTTCACATACTCCGCAGCCTGTGCAAAGTGTGTTATCTATCTTAGCCTTGCCGCCGCTCATGCTGATTGCAGGGCAACCTATCTTCATGCACATTTTACAGCTCTTGCACTTATCTTCATCTACAACGAGCGGTTTATTATGCTTTACATACTTGAGCAACGCACACGGTCTGCGCGATATGATTACCGACGGTTCATCTGCTGCAAGCTCTTCCTTGATTACCGTTTCACATTCTTTAAGGTTATACGGGTCAACAACTCGGACGCGTTCTATTCCCATAGCCCTACAGAGTGATTCGAGGTTAATCTTCGCTGCAGGGTCACCCTTGAGGTTATATCCTGTAGTCGGGTTCTGCTGGTGCCCGGTCATACCCGTTATTGAGTTATCAAGAATAATAACCGTTGAGTTGGAGGCATTGTATGCTATATTAACAAGCCCCGTCATACCCGAATGCATAAACGTGGAGTCACCTATTACAGCTACGGTTTTGCCGTCACTCTCGCCCTCATTAGCCTTATTAAAGCCGTGGAGACCCGAGATTGATGCACCCATGCAGATTGTGCTGTCAAGTGCCGAAAGCGGGGGCACCGCACCGAGTGTATAGCAGCCTATATCACCCATTACGGTTATCTTATTCTTAGCAAGAGTATAGAACAAGCCTCTGTGAGGACAGCCTGCACACATTACAGGGGGGCGCGCAGGGATGTTTTCACCAAGCTTTACTCCACACACGGTTTCTTTACCGAGTTTTTTCGCAACAATGTTCTGGCAAAACTCATCAATACATGAGAAAGTATTTTTACCTTCCACCTCAATCCCGAGGTTACGGCAGTGCTCCTCTATAAAGCTGTCAAGCTCCTCAACAACAATAACCTTATCTACGCTCTTTGCAAATTCGCAAATGAGCTTTACGGGAAGCGGCCAAATCATGCCAAGCTTCAGCACGGGATATGTATCTCCGCACACCTCTTTAACGTACTGATATGACGTTGACGAGGTAATTATGCCGATACTTTTATCAGTGCCCTTCTCAACACGGTTGCAAGCCGCTGTCTCTGCATATTCAGAAAGTGCCTTTGTGCGTTCTTCAACAATTGGATGGCGTTTTTTTGCATTGCCCGGCATCATGATAAACTTTGCAGGGTTCTTTTCGTATGCCTTTTTCACCTCAACGCGTTCTGATGTTTCAACAACGCTCTGAGAATGAGAAACGCGAGTACACATTTTGAGAAGAACCGGTGTATCAAACTTCTCAGAAAGTTCATATCCAAGCTTTGTAAATTCTATTGCCTCAGCAGAGTCTGCCGGCTCAAGCATGGGGATTTTTGACGCACGCGCATAGTGGCGAGAGTCCTGCTCGTTCTGTGAGCTGTGCATTCCTGGGTCGTCTGCAACAGCGATAACCATACCGGCGTTTACGCCCGTGTAGGAAATTGTAAACAGCGGGTCGGCCGCTACGTTAAGACCAACATGCTTCATGCCGCAAAAGCTGCGACGGCCAGCCATAGCTGCACCAAATGCTGCCTCCATTGCAACCTTTTCATTCGGCGCCCACTCAGCATAAACTTCTTTGTATTTCGCTACAATTTCAGTTATCTCGGTACTCGGTGTGCCGGGATAACTTGAAACAAAGCTACACCCTGCCTCATAGAGACCGCGTGCAACCGCTTCATTACCAAGCATTAACTTTTTCATTGTGTAAGTTCCCTCCTAATTACTGGTTAACCGGTTCGCCTATAGCATCCTTCTGAGAAACTACGACCTTTTTGTCATAGCAAGAAAATACGTCATTAAGATGTTCATTTGACGGTGCTTTTGTTATAAAGCTTACAACAGGAACAATTATGATACCTGCTATCATGCAGAACGCGCCTGCGTTAATCGGCGACTGCAAAAGTGTCGGAAAAGACGCCTTGAAGAAAATATTAGCTATCATAACAACTGTCGAAAATACAAAGCTTGCCCATACCGATGCCTTTGTTGCACGTTTCCAGTAGAGGCCGTAAAGGAACGGAGCAAGGAACGCGCCGGCAAGAGCTCCCCACGATACGCCCATGAGCTGTGCAATAAAGGTAACGTTGGACTTATACTGGAAAATAGCAATAACAGATGAGATTGCGATAAATACAGCGATGAGAATTCTCATTATAAGAAGCTGTGCCTTCTCGCTCATATTTTTTATAACAGAGCCTTTTAAGAAGTCAAGCGTAAGAGTAGAGCTCGATGTGAGAACAAGCGACGAGAGGGTTGACATAGATGCCGAGAGAACGAGCACCACAACAACTGCGATAAGAATTTCCGGAAGCCCCTCAAGCATCGTTGGGATAACTGAGTCATATCCGTTTGCTGCGATGTCTATCTTATCGGAGAACAGGCGCCCGAAGCCGCCGAGGAAATAACATCCTCCGGCAACTACAAGAGCAAACACTGTAGAGATAATCATACCCTTATTGATAGCCTTTTCGCTCTTAATAGCATAGAACTTCTGAACCATCTGCGGAAGCCCCCATGTACCAAGTGAGGTAAG
>JAZNAQ010000048.1:0-19104 GCA_045586595.1 Eubacteriales bacterium
ATGCCCTTCTTACCGTCGAGCATAATGCTGTTGATAAGCTTTGTGACAAGCTTGGAGTTGTAAAGCGGATCAGGCAATACATCTCTCTTCGGAACAAATCCTCTTCTTGGCACTTTTCTTCCCTCCTTCATATAGGTAATGATTTCATAGGTACTCCAATACTTTATTAAAGTATGGCTGGTGCCCGCCCGAGGTTTATACATATATATAAACACTGGGCAAGGCATTGACTTTGCCTTGCGCTGTGCGTGGTAAAGTCGTGTGTTAATAAAAAATTACTTGCCTGCCTTCGGCTTCTTTGCACCGTACTTAGAACGAGACTGCATACGGTTTGCAACACCCTGTGTATCAAGCGTACCGCGGATAATGTGGTAACGTACACCAGGAAGGTCCTTAACACGGCCGCCGCGAATCATAACGACGGAGTGCTCCTGAAGGTTATGACCTACGCCGGGGATGTATGCAGAAACCTCTGTACCGTTTGTAAGGCGAACACGGGCAATCTTACGAAGAGCGGAGTTCGGCTTCTTCGGGGTAGCTGTACGTACTGCTGTGCATACGCCGCGCTTCTGAGGCGAGCTCTGGTTCGTAACCTCTTTCTTAAGAGAGTTGTAGCCGTTCTGCAGAGCGGGAGCGGTTGACTTATAGACCGAAACCTGACGTCCCTTTCTGACAAGCTGGTTTACTGTAGGCATTAAACTTTTCCTCCTTTCTTCAAATATAAATATATATTCTCTGCCGACCGACCCTCAAATAAAGGGTCGGCCGACCGGGAATTTAAAATGAATATACCTGTGCTACTTAAGAAGCACTGCTACGGCTGCACCTACGTTTATACCGCAGGCACGCCCGAGCTCCTCCATCGTATCTACATAAACCACATCGACACCGTTCTTCTCACATAATCGTGAGAAGGGATCAATAATGTCGGGGTCGGCATCACGAGCAACAAATGCTGAGTGTGCAGAGCCATCTGAAACAGCCTTTTTCGACTGCTTTATGCCGACAACGGGTTTTGCAGACGCAAATTCGCAAAGCACTTGAATTTACCTCCAAAAACACATACTTACGGAGTATAATCTGATTTTACAATCATACAGTAATGCATTATATCAGATTATTTGCAAATAGTCAATGTTTAATGCAAAATTTTCTAAATTTGCTCTGACTCCGTTTCACCCTCGCATTCGCATTTATGCTCAATATCAAACTCACGGTACATCTTCATGCCGGAGCCTGCGGGGATGAGTTTACCAATAATTACGTTCTCCTTAAGGCCAACGAGCGGGTCAATCTTGCCCTTGATAGCCGCGTCGGTAAGAACTCTTGTTGTCTCCTGGAACGAAGCCGCGGAGAGGAAGGAGTCGGTAGCAAGAGCTGCCTTTGTAATACCGAGAAGAACAGGTGTGCAGGTAGCCGGGGAAACAACCTCGCCTGCTGCAACGCGCTCAGCAATCTTCGCATTCTCACTCTCGAACTCGAAGAAGTCAACCATTGAGCCTGAGAGGAGGTTTGTATCTCCCTGTTCATCAACAGTTACCTTACGCAACATACGGCTTACGATAACCTCAATATGGCGGTCGTTGATATCAACGCCCTGCTGACGGTAAACACGCTGAACTTCCTGGATGAGGTAGTTCTGAACAGCCGATACACCGCTGATGCGAAGAACATCGTGCGGATTAAGCGCACCTTCGGTAAGCTCTGCACCCACTGTTACCGTGTCGCCTTCAGCAACCTTTACAATAGCGCCAAACGGAATCGGATAGCTCCTTGTTTCGCCTGTTACCGGGCTTGTTACGTTTATTGCACGCGGTGCATTCTTCTTAATCTCGTCAAACGATACAGTACCGTCAATTTCAGAGAGTATTGCCATCTTCTTCGGCTTTCTGCCTTCAAACAGCTCAACAACTCGCGGGAGACCCTGCGTGATGTCATCACCGGCAACACCACCGGTATGGAATGTTCTCATTGTAAGCTGTGTACCCGGCTCACCGATAGACTGAGCAGCAATAACACCGACAGATTCACCGATGCTTGCAGCCTCACCGGATGCAAGGTTTGCACCGTAGCACTTAGCACATACGCCATGTCTTGCACGGCACTTGAGTACAGAGCGGATGGTTACGCGCTCAATACCTGCATTTATAATCTTATCAGCATCCTCAGCTGTCATAAGCTTATCTGTTGAAACAAGAACATTGCCGTCCTTATCACAAACATTCTCTGCAAGATACCTGCCGACAAGTCTGTCGCGAAGCGGTTCAATAGTCTGGCCACCGTCGCGGATTTCAAACACTTCAATACCCTCAGTCGTGCCGCAATCGTGCTCACGGATGATAACATCCTGAGAAACATCAACAAGACGGCGAGTGAGGTAACCCGAGTCAGCAGTACGGAGCGCGGTATCGGCAAGACCCTTACGCGCACCACGAGAGGAAATGAAGTACTCAAGTACAGAAAGACCCTCACGGAAGTTAGCCTTAATCGGGATTTCGATTGTCTTACCTGCGGTGTTTGCCATAAGTCCACGCATACCTGCAAGCTGACGAATCTGATTCATAGAACCACGAGCACCGGAGTTTGCCATCATGTATATCGGGTTAAAGTGGTCAAGCGTATTCTCGAGTGCTTTTGTAACATCGTTTGTTGTCTTTGTCCACTGCTCAATAACGAGGCGATAGCGTTCATCATTTGTGATGAATCCGCGCTGGAACTTCTTTTCAATATCAGCAATAGCCTTCTCAGATGCCTTGATATATTCATACTTTTCCTTCGGAACAACCATGTCTGAAATAGAGATGGTTATAGCACCGCGGGTTGAGTACTTATATCCGAGGCTCTTGAGGTCGTCAAGAAGCTCTGCAGTCTTTGTAAATCCATGCTTATGAATTGACTTGTTAATAATCTTACCGAGTTCTTTCTTGGTAACAAGGAAGTTTACCTCAAGGTCAAGCTCATGCTCAGGGTCTGTTCTGTCAACAAAGCCGAGATCCTGCGGAATGGGCTCATTGAAGATAAGACGGCCTGCTGTACAGTCAATAATTCCGGATTTTTCAACACCGTCAATCTCGCGTGTTACACGCATTTTGATTGGTGAGTGGAGCCCGATTACTTTCTCATTCAGAGCAAGTAAAACCTCATCCATGTTTCCAAACACTTTGCCTGCGCCCGGCTCATCACGCTCTATTGTGAGGTAGTATGAACCGAGAACCATATCCTGTGACGGAACAGTTACCGGGAAGCCGTCCTGCGGCTTCAAGTGGTTGTTAGCAGAAAGCATAAGGAAGCGAGCCTCTGCCTGAGCCTCTGCAGAAAGCGGAACGTGAACCGCCATCTGGTCACCGTCGAAGTCGGCGTTAAACGCAGTACATACAAGCGGATGAAGCTTGAGCGCACGACCCTCTACGAGAACGGGCTCAAACGCCTGAATACCGAGGCGGTGAAGTGTAGGTGCGCGGTTAAGGAGAACCGGATGGTCTTTAATGATTGTATCAAGTGCATCCCAAACCTCAGGTTTTGCGCGCTCTACCATCTTCTTCGCGCTCTTTATATTGTTTGCCACATTGTCTGCGACAAGCTTTTTCATAACAAACGGCTTAAATAGCTCAAGCGCCATTTCCTTCGGAAGACCGCACTGGTAAATCTTAAGTTCAGGACCTACAACGATAACGGAACGGCCTGAATAGTCAACACGCTTACCAAGAAGGTTCTGTCTGAATCGGCCCTGTTTACCCTTAAGCATATCAGAAAGAGACTTAAGCGCACGGTTGTTAGGACCTGTAACCGGACGTCCGCGACGGCCGTTGTCAATAAGTGCATCAACCGCTTCCTGAAGCATACGCTTCTCATTTCGGACGATGATGTCCGGCGCTCTGAGCGCAAGAAGGCGATTAAGACGATTGTTTCTGTTTATAACACGGCGATAAAGGTCGTTGAGGTCGCTTGTTGCAAATCGGCCACCGTCGAGCTGTACCATAGGGCGAAGCTCAGGCGGGAGAACCGGAAGTGCTGTGAGAACCATCCACTCAGGACGGTTGCCTGAGCTGCGGAATGCCTCTACAACCTCAAGGCGCTTGATAATACGGAGCTTCTTCTGCCCTGTAGCATCAGCGAGCTCTTTGTGAAGCTCTTCACTTAAAGCGTCAAGGTCAAGCTCCTCGAGAAGCTCACGGATAGTCTCAGCACCCATACCTGCCTTGAAATCGTCCTCATACTTAAGGCGATAATCGCGATATTCCTTTTCACTGAGAACCTGCTTTTTTTCAAGCGGTGTGTCACCGGGGTCTGTAACTATATATGAAGCGAAGTATAAAACTTTTTCAAGTATGCGCGGTGAAATATCGAGAATGAGGCCCATGCGTGAGGGGATTCCCTTAAAATACCAGATGTGAGATACGGGAGTAGCAAGCTCGATATGACCCATACGCTCACGGCGAACCTTTGCCTTTGTTACTTCAACTCCGCAGCGGTCGCATATCTTACCCTTATATCTAATCTTCTTATACTTTCCGCAATGACATTCCCAGTCCTTCATCGGGCCAAAAATCTTCTCGCAGAACAAACCGTCTCTTTCCGGCTTTAAGGTTCTGTAGTTTATAGTTTCAGGCTTTGTAACCTCGCCGTATGACCATTCATGAATCATCTCAGGCGATGCAAGGCCGATTTTGATTGCTTCAAAGGTCGTATAACTCATAACCCTGTTACCTCCTTAAAGTTCTTCCGACTCTGCGAAAAGTTCGGCGTCTTCCCCGTCAAACTCATCTGTTACACCGAACAGACCATCGTCCGACTCTGATTCAAACTCTCCATTTTCGATATCGTCCACAACGTAGCCTGCTTCCTCAATGTCTCCGTCCATGACATACGACTCATCCTCGCGGGCGAACTTTACAAAGTTATCGTCGTCATCGTCATCAGTGAGTTCAATCTCATCCATATTCTTATCAAGCACACGGACATCAAGACAGAGCGACTGAAGCTCTTTGACAAGTACCTTGAACGATTCGGGGATTCCCGGATGAGGTACGTTTTTGCCCTTTACAATAGCTTCGTATGTCTTTACACGGCCGACGATGTCGTCAGACTTAACTGTAAGGATTTCCTGGAGTGTGTAAGCAGCACCATATGCCTCGAGCGCCCAAACTTCCATTTCACCAAAACGCTGACCGCCGAACTGTGCCTTACCGCCGAGCGGCTGCTGGGTAACGAGCGAGTACGGGCCGGTTGAACGTGCGTGAATCTTATCGTCGACAAGGTGGTGAAGCTTTAAGAAGTATACATAACCGACTGTTACGGGGTTATCAAACTGTTCACCTGTACGCCCATCGTAAAGGATGCTCTTACCGTCAGGTGAGAGGCCTGCTAGCTTAAGTGTCTCTTCGATGTCATTCTCGTTTGCGCCGTCGAATACAGGTGTTGCAACCTTCCAGCCAAGCTTCTTAGCTGCATAACCCAAGTGAACTTCAAGAACCTGACCGATGTTCATTCGTGACGGAACACCGAGCGGGTTAAGAACAATATCAAGCGGAGTACCGTCCGGAAGGAACGGCATATCCTCCTGCGGGAGAATGCGTGAAACAACACCCTTGTTACCGTGGCGACCTGCCATCTTATCACCTACAGAGATTTTTCTCTTACGGGCGATGTAGCAGCGAACAACCATATTAACACCGGGGTTCATCTCGTCTCCGTTTGCTCTTGTAAATACCTTAACATCTACTATGATACCGCTTTCGCCGTGCGGAACGCGGAGAGATGTATCACGAACCTCGCGAGCCTTCTCACCGAAGATTGCACGAAGAAGCCTTTCTTCTGCTGTGAGCTCAGTCTCGCCCTTCGGAGTTACCTTACCGACAAGAATATCTCCTGCGCGTACCTCCGCACCAATGCGAATAATTCCGCGCTCGTCAAGGTCGCGAAGTGCATCGTCACCGACATTTGGTATGTCGCGTGTAATTTCCTCACAACCAAGCTTTGTATCACGCGCTTCTGTCTCATACTCTTCAATATGAATTGAGGAGTAAACATCTTCCTTGACAAGACGCTCGTTAAGAAGAACAGCGTCTTCGTAGTTGTAGCCTTCCCATGTCATAAAGCCAATGAGAACGTTTCTTCCGAGAGCGATTTCACCCTCGGATGTAGACGGGCCGTCTGCGATTACGTCGCCCTTCTTTACCTTATCGCCGGCAAATACTATCGGGCGCTGGTTTACGCAGGTGCCCTGGTTCGAACGCATAAACTTTGTGAGTCTGTGTGTCTTAATCTCACCGTTGTCATATTTAATGGTAATGCTGTCAGCCTCTACCTGTGTGACAATACCGTCATCCTCTGCAACCTCGCAGACACCGGAGTCAACAGCAACCTTATGCTCAATACCTGTTGCAACGATAGGTGCTTCGGTTACGAGAAGCGGAACAGCCTGCTTCTGCATGTTCGAGCCCATGAGCGCACGGTTAGCGTCGTCGTTCTCAAGGAACGGTATCATAGCAGTTGCAACAGATACCATCATCTTCGGAGAAACGTCGATATAGTCAACTCTGTCTCTCGGAACTTCGACGATTTCGTCGCGGACGCGGCAAGTTACGCGTTCTGCCGCTATTCTCCCCTCTTCATCAAGCGGCTCGTTTGCCTGAGCGATGATGAACTCGTCTTCAGCATCAGCCATCATATATATAACTTCATCAGTAACTTTACCTGTTGCCTTATCTATCTTACGATAAGGAGCCTCAATAAAGCCGAAATCATTTATACGCGCAAAGCTTGCGAGATATGAGATAAGGCCGATGTTCGGGCCTTCAGGAGTCTCAATCGGGCACATACGGCCGTAATGGCTGTAGTGAACGTCTCGAACTTCAAAGCTTGCTCGGTCACGCGAGAGACCGCCCGGGCCAAGAGCCGACATACGACGCTTGTGAGTGAGCTCTGCAAGCGGGTTGTTCTGGTCCATAAACTGTGAGAGCGGTGATGAGCCGAAGAACTCTTTAATCGCAGCAGTTACCGGACGGATATTTATAAGCGACTGAGGTGTGACAATGTCAAGATCCTGAATAGTCATGCGCTCACGAATTCCGCGCTCCATACGCGAGAAGCCTATTCTGAACTGATTCTGCAAAAGCTCACCTACGCTGCGGAGACGACGGTTTCCGAGATGGTCAATATCGTCAGTTGTTCCGATTCCGAATGCAAGACCGTTGAGGTAGTTTATTGATGCAAAAATATCGTCGATAATTATATGGTTGGGGATAAGATCGCCCATTCTCTCGGCAATCTTCTCTCGGAGCTCTTCACCTTCAAACGAGTCAAGAAGCTCACAGAGAACGGTGAAACGTACCTTCTCTTTAATACCGAGTTCTCCCTTGGCATCAAAATCAACAAAATCGTTGATATCTACCATACCGTTGCTAAATACCTTGACCGCACGGTCGTTGATGTCAAGAATGACCGTATTTACACCGCGGCGTGAAATTTCCTCTGCCTTTTCGCGTGAGAGAATTTCTCCTGCCTCAGCAAGAATTTCACCTGTGCGCGGGCATGCAACCGGCTCGCGAAGTGTTTTGTTCGCGATACGGCGTGCAATATCCATCTTTTTGTTGTATTTGTATCTTCCGACAACAGAGAGGTCATAGCGTCTCTCGTCAAAGAACAAATTATTAATGAGCGTTCTTGCTCCGTCGATTGTCGGCGGCTCGCCCGGGCGAAGACGCTTATAAATCTCGATAAGGGCTTCTTCTTCGTTTTTGCATGTATCCTTCTCGAGTGTCTGGACAATTCTGTCGTCCTCGCCGAACACCTCTTTAATCTGCGCATCGGTAGACAGGCCAAGCGCACGGATGAACGATGTTACGGGAAGCTTTCTGTTCTTATCTATTCTGATGCTGAAAATGTCGTTGAGGTCAGTCTCGTACTCAAGCCATGCGCCGCGGTACGGGATTACCGTAGCACTGTAAATAGCACTGTCAGCCTTGTCCATCTTCGCGTCAAAGTACATACCCGGTGAACGAACAATCTGAGATACAATAACACGCTCAGCGCCGTTTATAACAAAAGTACCGGTCTTTGTCATAACAGGAAAATCGCCCATGAATATTTCCTGTTCTTTAATTTCTTCGGTTTCTTTGTTGCGAAGTCTGACCTTTACGCGAAGCGGAGCTGCATAAGTTGTGTCGCGCTCTTTGCACTCCTCCACACTATATTTGCATTTCTCGTCGAGCGTATAGTCGATAAACGACAGCTCGAGATTCCCCGAATAGTCCTCTATAGTACCCGCGTCCTGTAATACCTCGCGAAGACCGATCTTGAGGAACCACTCGTAAGACTTTTTCTGAACCTCAAGAAGATTGGGCATATCGAGTATTTCATCAATATGTGCAAAACTCTTTCTTGCGGTTCTGCCGTACATAACGTCCTTCATTCAGCAATCACTCCCTGTTGAACTCGGGCACAGCAAAAGCCGCACCCTGTATTTTCGCCGCCGCTGCGGCAGTAACCCCCCCGCTCTCGCACCTCTTGACAAGCCTAAAGGCAAAGAAATAGAAACGCACGGAGCAGTTGTCGGTTTTTTGCGATAATTGGTTGTATTTTTCAATTTTCAGCGATAAAATATAGTTGCAATGGGGCACTTTACCGCATTATAATTGAGAATATCATTTTACCATTAAAAGTGCAACCATGTCAACTTTACATAAAAAAATCAGCGAAATGCACATGCGTTTCGCTGATTTTAGTTTATTTTTTATTTACCTTGCACAACAATTAGCTCAACCCCTGCTCAAGTGCAGCAAGATTTTTTCGTATTACGTTTATATACGCGTCCTTTGTTTCGCTGTTTATTTCGCCAGAAATAAACGAGTCTATAACAATGGGTGTGCATCCGGTTTCGTTTGCTATGGTACGATATGCCGCATTCGACATAAAGCTTTTTTGAACAAATATATATTCTATATTATTCTTTTTAATATACTCTACAGCCTCAGCAAGCTCGCCTGCAGACGGCGAAGAGCTATCATGACCTTCGGCAATAAGCTGAACCGTGTTGATTCCAAACTCCTCGGCAAAATAATCAAACGAATTATCAAAAACAACCATCTCGCGCTTTTCAAGCTTTGATGTTCGCTCCTGTGCCTCAGAAAGAAGAGTGCGGAGCTTTGCAATATATTCTTCTGCGTTTGCTTCATATACGTTGCTGTTACTCGGGTCCAGTCTGCATAATGTACGCTTTATCTTATCACACTGCTCAATAGCATTTTCTACATTCATCCAATAGTGAGGGTTTTCTTCGCCTTCTTCTCCAAGAGTGTGCATAATATCCTCACCGCAATCGAGAACCTCAAGCCTCGGAACGCCAAAAGAGTTTTTCCCCACAAACGACTCCATGCCCATACCGCTCGCTATAAACAAGTCAGAGCCGCTGACCTTTTTTAAGTCTTCCGTAGTCAAGGTATAGTCATGCAAGCAACCCGTGTCAGGCTCGGTAAGATTCAAAAGCGTTACGTTCTCTGCCCCGCCGACAATGTTTAGAGTTATGGCATATACGGGATAGAAAGATGTAACTATCCGAAACTCTTCTGCGTCGTTTAAAACAGGGGTTTGCTCATTACATGCAACAAGAACAGGCAGCATAACCATCACTGCAAGGAGTATACAAGCTATTTTTTTCATCAAAAAACTAAACCTTTCATGTAGTTTTTCATCCAATCGGATATTTCAGGGTTTGCAAGAGCAAGCTGTATTGATGCTTCCATATATCCGCATATGTTGCCTGAATCAAAACGCTCGCCTTCAAACTCAAGAGCAAGCATACGTTCCTTCTGACAAAGCAGATTTAGCGCATCGGTAAGCTGTATCTCACCGCCGAAGCCCGGAGTCGCGTTCTCGAGCAGCGAATAGATACCGCTCGTCAAAACATAGCGACCGAGAATAGCATAATTTGACAGTACCTTATCGGGAGTTGGCTTCTCTATAAGCTGCTTCACATCAAACAACCGCTCGCCCACCTGTTCTATCCCAAGTGTGCAGTATTTTGAGATTTCTGTTGTTTCCACATACTTTACGCCCACACAACTGCAAGCATATTTTTCAGCGTTATCAATAAGTTGCTTTGTAACAGGTACATCACTGCGCATAATATCGTCGCCGAGAAGCACTGCAAACGGTTCATCCCCCGTAAAGCTTCTTGCATGCATTACTGCATCGCCTAATCCCCGAAGCTCTTTTTGACGGATAAAGGTTATGTTCGCCATATCGGCAATATCATGAAGCTCTTGTATAAGTTCAAACTTGCCCGACCTTTCGAGACGCATTTCAAGCTCGGGTGAATAATCAAAATAATCCTCTATAGCAGTCTTTCCTCTGCTTGTAATTATGAGAATATCCTCAACACCTGCGTCTACAGCTTCTTTTACTATATAATGTATCGCGGGCTTACCCGCTATACATATCATTTCCTTCGGAACGGATTTTGCCGCAGGCAGCATCCTTGTGCCAAACCCTGCTGCGGGGATAACGGCTTTTTTAACCTTCATCTCTTTTCCTCCCATGTGATTTTGATATTATCGCAAACAACGGCATACCAAGAACATAGCAGGCAACAGCCTCGCCAACACCTACTGTAAGAATATTAAACCACATCGGTGCAGCCTCAGTACCCGGTATAATAATATATGTAAGCATTATACCGACAAGTAAAGCATTGGAAATCACAGCAGGCAATGGGACCAGCCACTTTATGCGGATTCTCCGTGCAATGAACGCCGCAATAAATGTGGCTCCGGTCCCTATAAGTACGTCCCACGGAAGTGTTATACCGAGCGACACACCTATAAGGTTTGCCACAAAACACCCGGCTGTCAGCCCCCAAACCGCTTCGCCCATAAAGAACGGCAGTATACAGAGAGCCTCACTTATACGAAGCTGGATTGGCCCGTAAGAAAACGCAGGAAACGCAAGCGTAAGCACGGCATATGCCGCCGCAATCATCGCACTTCGTGCTAGATAAGAGGTTTTTTTCATGGTTATCCTCCAAACATTATTATATTTGTTTAAATATTATAGCAAATCAAAATCACATTTTCAAGAGAAAAGAAAATTCAGGTTGACATTTTACCAAAAGTGTGTATAATATTATCTTGCAAAGTTTTGCACTGAGTGTGCATCACTTGCATCCTTGCCCCTCAGGGGGCCATAAGTCCAAAAGGAGGTGTTAAACAATGGCAAAGGTATCAGCAAAGTACGAAACAGTTTTCATCATCAATTCTGAGCTTGGCGAAGAGGCTATCGCAGAACTTGTTACAAAGTTCAAAACTCTCGTTGAGAAGAACGGTACTCTTGTCAATGTCGATGAATGGGGCAAGCGCAGGTTCGCATATCCGATTAACGACATGAACGAGGGCTACTACGTACTCTTTGATTTTGAGTGTGTTCCGTCCTTCCCGGCAGAGCTCGACCGTGTCTTCAAAATTACAGAAGGCATCATGCGTTCTCTCATCATCTGCAAAGATGACATCGCTTAAGGAGGTAAATCCTTATGTTGAACAAAGTAATTATCATGGGTAGATTAACCCGCGACCCTGAACTTCGCCACACACAGTCGGATATACCTGTTGCATCGTTTACGCTTGCTGTTGATCGCGGCTATTCTCGCCGAGACGACTCACAGCAGCAGACGGCAGATTTCATCAATGTCGTCGCATGGCGCAATACGGCAGAGTTTGTTTCCAAGTGGTTTTCAAAGGGTCAGCTTGTCGCTGTAAGCGGCAGACTTCAGGTCCGTAATTATAAAGACAGAGACGGCAACAATCGCACAGCATGCGAAGTTGTTGCAGACGAGTGCTTCTTCGCTGAATCCAAGCGTAGCAGCGATTCGGGCGCAGCAGCCTTCACATCTTTCGGCGACGCTCCCTCTCCGGCTTCAAACAGCGGTCTGAACGCTGTATCGTCCGGCTCCGATTTCGAAGAGCTTGTAGGCGATGACGGCGAGCTTCCATTCTAATTTTTGAATAAAGGAGGACCCTATCAATGGATAGAAACCTTAAGAACCGTAAGCGCAAAAAGGTTTGCCCGTTCTGCGCTGACAAGGTCGGTTATATCGATTATAAAGACGCAGCACGTCTTCGCAGGTTCACATCTGAGCGCGGCAAGATTCTTCCGCGCCGCATGACCGGCGTTTGCGCTGCTCACCAGCGTCAGGTTACAGAGGCTATCAAGCGCGCTCGTCATATCGCGCTTCTCCCCTATGTAAACGACTAATATTTAAACAAAAAAGCCTTTCGGAAATTCCCGAAAGGCTTTTTTATCATCCTCTCATCTGTCCGTTGCCATGGATTATGTATTTTGTCGAGGTCAGCGCGCGCAGCCCCATGGGACCTCTTGCGTGGAGCTTTTGCGTGCTGATTCCGATTTCGGCACCGAAGCCAAATTCAAAGCCGTCAGTAAAGCGGGTTGAGGCGTTTACATACACCGCCGCCGCATCAATCTCAGAAAGAAACTTCTCGGCATTTTCTGTGTTCTCCGTTATAATTGACTCAGAGTGCTTTGTATTATACTTATTTATATGAGCAATCGCGTCATCAATCGAGTCAACAACTTTAAGAGAAATAATCTTATCAAGGTATTCTCTTCCCCAGTCAATTTCAAGCGCGGGTTTTAAATCTGCAACATAGGCTCGAGCTTTTTCGTCTGCACGGACTTCAACACCCTTTTCGCGAAGCGCATCTGCAATCCTTGAAATTGCATTCTCCGCAACAGCACTGTGTACAACAAGCGATTCACACGCATTGCACACACCGAGCCTCTGTGTCTTGGCGTTTATGATTATATCGCACGCCATATCAATATTTGCAAACTCATCAACATAAATATGGCAGTTGCCGGTACCCGTCTCAATAACCGGTAGCGTGCTCGTTTCAACAACTGTTTTTATAAGCCCTGCGCCGCCGCGCGGGATAAGAACATCTATATACCCGTTAAGACGCATAAGCTCTCGCACGGTCTCTCGTGACGTATCCGTCACAAGCTGTATGGCATCTCCGCTGATGCCACTATCAACAAGTGCACCGCGAAGGCAATCTGCAATCGCAATGTTTGAATTTATAGCATCACTGCCGCCTCTCAGTATAACTGCGTTGCCGGTCTTGAAGCAAAGGCCGAATGCATCCGCCGTAACATTAGGGCGCGACTCATATATTATCCCTATAACACCTATAGGCACACGCTTTTCTTGTATGTGAAGTCCGTTAGGGCGCACTGTATCAAATGTCACTTCACCAAGTGGTGACTTGAGTTCTGCTATCTGTCGTAAGCCTTCACTCATCTGGATAATGCGGTTCTCATCAAGACTAAGTCTGTCAATAAGCGCCGGGCTCATACCCGCCTTTTTTGCTCGTTCAATATCGCCTGCATTTGCTGATATTATATCCGCACTCTTTTCACAAAGCCTGTCAGCGGCCATGCAGAGTGCGCGATTTTTGTCTTCATCACTTAAAAGATTGAGTGAGCGGGCGGCCTTTATCGCGCGTTCACCCATATTCTTAAGATAATCCATGCCTATCCCTCCTGTTGCTTATTATAACAAAAATAACTTCGGAACGCAATTACCGACCGTAAATTTACGGTCGGTAATTTTTACGCCTAAAACAAAAAATGAAGCCCTTTAAGACTTCATTTTTCATCCTCACCGCGATACTTTTTTCGTGTTGCCATACCTCCCCGCAGATGGCGCTCCGCCTTATTTTCATCGAGCACCTGCTTAACTTCAAGGTATAGGTCTTTGTCAAACATCCGGAGTCTTTCTACTATATCTTTATGTACGGTTGATTTTGATATGTAAAACTTTTTTGCAGCCTCGCGCACCGTACTTTTATTCTCTATAACGTAATGTGCAAGCTCTATCGCCCGCTCCTCTATATATGTTTTCGCCAAAGGTTGCAAGCCTCCTTCCCTGTCACATTTATATGACGGAAGGTTTAAAACTATTCTTAACACCGCCCAAAAGAGCCACATCATATTTTATATGCTTTTTAAGGTATAACTCTTTACCACCAAGCAAAAACATGTTATAATATTAACATATTTTCAAATAAAAGGAGTAGACTTATGAAAATTTCACCATTGCAAAAAGCAAGATATGAATACACACCGAAACTCCCGCAAATGCTCAGAGGCGGTATCTCCGAAATCAGCGTTTTAGAAGGCGCAGAAACAAAAAGCGCGGGCGACTCCGAAAAAATCAAGGCACTTTTCCCCAACACTTACGGTAAAAAAGAAATTGTTTTTCGTAAGGGGCAGAACACATCTACCCATAAGAAACAGGCTGTCGGCGTTATCCTTTCCGGCGGCCAGGCACCCGGTGGACACAATGTTATTTGCGGATTGTATGATGCATTAAAATCCACAAACCCCGAAAATGTGCTCTATGGCTTCAAAGGCGGTCCTAGCGGCCTTATCGAAGATAATTATATCATTTTCGATGACGAATATATTGATAAGTTCAGAAACACCGGCGGGTTTGATATTATCGGCTCTGGAAGAACAAAGCTTGAGACCAACGAACAGTTTGCCATAGTTTCTGAAGTTTGCAAAAAGCATGGCATTACAGCTATCGTTATAATTGGTGGCGACGACTCCAACACAAACGCCGCTGTTCTGGCAGAGTATTTCGCAGCGAACAATACCGGCGTTCAGGTAATCGGTTGCCCGAAGACCATCGACGGCGACCTTAAGAACGAAGACATTGAATGTTCTTTCGGTTTTGATACGGCTACAAAAACCTACAGCGAGCTTATCGGCAACATCGAAAGAGACGCAAACTCCGCCAAAAAGTATTGGCACTTTATAAAGGTTATGGGCCGTTCTGCGTCCCATGTTGCTCTGGAGTGTGCACTTAAAACACAGCCGAATATCTGCCTTGTTTCCGAAGAGGTTGCCGCAAAGAAAATGTCACTCTCACAGATTGCCGACTACATTGCCGATTCTGTTGCAAGCAGAGCCGCCAAGGGCATGAACTTCGGCGTTGCAGTTATCCCCGAGGGCGTTGTTGAGTTTGTTCCTGAGTTTGCAGTATTGATAGCTGAAATCAATGAACTTCTCGCTGGTAGTAAGGCCGATGAGTTTAACGCACTCGCAACTTGGGCAGACAAATACGCGTTTATTCAGAACGGTCTGACACCGGCATCTATGGAGGTTTTTGCGATTCTCCCGCAAGGCATCCAGCAGCAGTTGTTCATGGAAAGAGACCCGCACGGCAATGTACAGGTTTCTTTGATTGAGTCAGAAAAGCTGTTCTCTGCACTTGTTGCAGATAAGCTTGCCGCACGCAAGAAGGCAGGAGCATATAACGGCAAATTCTCAGCACTTCACCACTTCTTGGGCTATGAGGGCAGATGTGCATTCCCGTCCAACTTCGATGCTGACTATTGCTACTCACTCGGTTATAATGCATTTATGCTCATCCAGTACGGTTATAATGGTTATCTCTCAAAGATTTCTAACCTCTCAAAGCCGGCGACTGAATGGGTTGCAGGCGGTATGCCTATTACAAAGATGATGAATATTGAGAGAAGGCACGGCGAGGATAAGCCGGTTATCAAGAAAGCTCTTGTAGAGCTTGACGGCAAACCCTTTAAGTTCTTTGAGGCACACAGAGAAGAGTGGGCACTCGAGACCTCATATGTATACCCCGGTGCTATCCAGTACTACGGCCCTGCAGAGGTTTGTGACATCACAACAATAACACTCGCTCTCGAAAAAGAATAAGTTTTATAATTAAAGCTCCGAAGATTAACTTTCTTCGGAGCTTATTTTTGCATCTCCCGTTGCGGGGTTGTCAATAAGTTTGCCGTTCTCTTCAAAACGTGAGCCGTGGCATGGGCAGTCCCATGTTCTTTCGGCAGAGTTCCACTTAAGCGCACAGCCGAGGTGCGGGCAGCGCTTCACTGTCGGTGTAAGCAAATTTGCAGTCGCCTCAAACCCGTTTACCAGAAGCTGGGGCTTTAATATACTCCTTTGCGGAGAAAACACCTCTGCACAGTCATTTTTTCTTCCGCAAATTTCGTCGCGCAGTATCATTGCAGCCGCCATTGCCGAGGTAATCCCCCACTTATTGAAGCCGGAGGCAACATACATACTCGGCGTTTTTGCAGAATACTTGCCTATATACGGTACCCCGTCAAGGCTCATGCAATCCTGCGCCGCCCACTCGTACTTGAGTTTCGCCTGAGGATAGTTTGCTTTTACAAACTCGTGTATCTCATGCCAACTACCGCCCTGCTTGCCTGTGCGGTGCCCTCCCCCTCCGATAAGCAAAAGGTCTTTATATTGGCGAAACGACATACCTGTCTTATCCTCGTCCACATACATACCATCAATTTTGCCAGTGTTTTCATATGCCGATACATACGAGCGGTGCTGATAAAGCTTTAAAAAATAGCTCCCGTGCTTGTTTATAAACGGAAAGTGTGTTGCCACTATAATCTTCTCGGCAAGTATTTTGCCCTCATCCGAAACCGCCGTATCAGGTGTAATATCCCGAATAAATGTGTTTTCATATATGTTGAGACCTTGCACAATCTGCGCTATAAACTTTAATGGGTTAAACTGCGCCTGATTTTCAAAGCAGACCGCGCCCTGTGTCATAATCGGCAGCTCGTTTGGCTCAGAAAGCTTTGCCGCCATGCCCAACTCGTTTGCCGCACGCACCTCAGCCTCGATTTTCGCCCTGTCAGTGAGTGAATAGGTATATGCGCTTTTTCTCTCAAAATCGCAGTCAATATCTCTGCAGAGCCGCGCATATTCCTCAAGCGCGCGCTCGTTTGCAGAAAGGTACATCCGCGCCTTTTCCTTTCCTACCGAGCTTATGAGCTTTGAATATATAATCCCGTGCTGTGACGTTATTTTTGCCGTTGTGTTTTTTGTCGTACCCGATGCGATTTTGTTACCCTCAACAACAACGCAGTCTACACCCGCTTCTTTTAAAAAATGTGCGCAAAGCAAACCGCAAAGCCCGCCGCCGATGATTAACACATCGGTTTTTATCTCGCCCGAAAGCTTATCAAAGCCCGGCAGGCTCACGCTGTCACTCCACACCGATTTATGCATAACTACACCCTCTTGATTTTATATTTGTTAATATTATCTGCAAATGTTGATGAAATAACAGCGACTACGCAAAAAAACAGAAAAGACGGACGAAAATCCGTCCGTCTTGTGGGATATGCAGATAAGTTATTCTGTTATGCCATAGCTCTTAGCCAATTCGATGAGTTTGTCTGCCCATTCGGGGGATTTTTCACCCAGGTAACCAACAGCGCATTTTATGTCAATAAATTTATTAATACAACATTCTTCATATGGGTTTGCACCTCTGTCAAGGAAATATTCAAAAGTCTCATAAGAATATTCACCGCCGCCGTAACAATACGAACAAATATATACTGGGTCGGAGGCATCATATCCCCATTCCTCTACAAGGTATCTGATTACTTCCTCATCCTTCCGACTGCATGCAACTTTCAAAACCCGGTTTTTTTCAGGGTCTGCTCCCGCTTCCATCAGCACTTTTAGAATTTCCATTCCGTTTGGACGAAGCATTCTATCATACAAAGCCATATCTGCAGGATGATCAAATCTATTTCTGGAAAAATTGACATCCGCACCGTTTTCAATCAGAAACTTAACTATCTTCAAATTGTCAATACTGTCACTTTCCGCTGCAAAGCCTAACGGAGATGTGCCGGTCAATAACGGTACATAGTTGACATCAGCACCGTTTTCTACCAGAAGCTCAACCATTTCAAGGTTTCCTGCTTCACATGCCGCGCCTAATGGGGTGTATCTGTCTTTTTCAGATAGTGCCGCTTTTATGACAGTACTGGTAACACAATTAGGATCTGCAAATTTCAGGATGGATTCCAGTTTATTTATATCATTTTCTCTTATCGCATCAATCATTCTGTTACATTGAATTTTCCCATAACAGACAGATAGCACATTCGACAATAAAAACAACAGGATAGAGATTAAGGTAATTTTTAATATTTTTTTCTTATCCAAATAAAAACCCTCCTATTCTTTCATACCATTCTGTAGAATCTTCCGGTGTATTTCCATACCGAATCCACGGCAATACATCCAAAAGTCCATGTTCTAGCAAAAATTTAGGATCTGCATAGTTATATGTACCCATATCTTCATCTGCGGTAACGATATTTCCGTTAGAATCAACAATAATCTCTCTTTTTCCGTCAGGAGAAACATATTTGGTATACTCTTTCCCATCCGATGCTGTGAATTGGTGACAATTTGCGGCTACAGTTTTCCAATCCCATTCTTTCGCCTGAGTTTCATTTTCGGGCAAATCGACATTATACTGATTTCTTTCATAATGTTTTTGCTTTACATGCTCTTCTAATGCTCTTCCCGCCGCTATTCTCAAAAGACCGCCCAACGGATTCTTCGTTGTTGCCATTACATTCGCCGCGTATATATTCTGCGGCAAATTGTCCCAGGATTCTTTAAGCCTATCCTGCCATGTTTGCTGAGACTGTTGAGATGTGTCTTTCACTTGAATATATGCGGGCGTTGCAGAGGAATAGAGGTTTATTTTTGTTCCCGCGACCTCTGATGGTGTGCACGGTAGCTTCTGTATCTTCGGTTCTCCGTCAACCGAAGGGCGGTATGGAAGCTTTTGTATCTTCGTCTCCTGCCAAAAGGGCTTTTCTCTCGCCGAATTAAACCCCTCAAAAAATGCATCATAGTCCTTCTCTGTTACGTCGTCTCCAACTATTTTTACGTTGGACGCAAATGGGTTTTGAGGTTGGGTTTGCGTTGTTGTCTGCAGGGTGCTGTTCTTTTTACTCGGTATCTTGCCCGGCTCATAGTCCATAAAGGTTTTTGGCCGTTTGTTAAATAAATCTTGGGTTATCATTTAAACATCATCTCCATTATAATATTTTTGTAGTTGTTTTGCAACAAATAATGATCCCCCCGTGTAACGGGGGGTATTTCATTTTCGGGCATAGCCCTAACTGTTACTGGCGACGCACAAGTGCGTTTTAGGTTGGCCTGCCAGCCACGCAACTGTTACTTATTACCCATAAATGGGTCCCGCGG
>JAZNAQ010000049.1:0-22564 GCA_045586595.1 Eubacteriales bacterium
GGAGGTGAAAATAATGGTAAAGATCAGACTTCGCAGAATTGGTGCAAAGAAGGCTCCGTTCTATCGTGTTGTTGTAGCTGATTCAAGATTTCCACGTGATGGCAGATTCATCGAAGAGCTCGGAACAT
The DNA here is from genome assembly GCA_045586595.1 of Eubacteriales bacterium. Classification (GTDB taxonomy): domain Bacteria; phylum Bacillota; class Clostridia; order Oscillospirales; family JAAYXM01; genus SIG480. The sequence continues at coordinate 129 of JAZNAQ010000049.1, forward strand.
ACAATCCGCTCACAGAACCTGCAGAAATCAATATAGACACAGACCGTGCTCTTGAATGGATCAAGAAGGGTGCACAGCCGACAGACACTGTAAAAGCACTTTTGAAGCGCACAGGAGCTATCCAGTAAATTGCCACCGGTGAAACCGGAGAAAAGGTGACAACCTATGAAAGACCTTTTAACGTACATTGCAAAAAGCCTTGTTGAAAACCCGGATGCCGTGAGCGTAACGGAAGTAGAAAAAGAGGACGGACTCGTTCTTGAGCTTCGTGTTGCTCCCGACGATATGGGGAAAGTTATCGGCAAGCACGGCCGCATTGCGAAGGAAATTCGCACTGTTATCAAGGCCGCCGCTCTCAAAGATAACACCAAGGTATCGGTCGACATACTTGACTGATTGAAAAATCTCGGGGCTGTCCTATATGCGACAGCCCCGAATTTGTAAGGGTGAATACTTATGGAATTTATTGAAGCCGGAAAAATCGTTAACACGCACAGCGTCTATGGCGAGCTCAAGGTCCAGCCGTGGAGCGATACAGACGACTTTCTGTGCGATTTTGACGTTGTATATATAGACAAAAAACCGTATGAGGTTGAGCGAGCCCGCGTACATAAAAACTGCGTACTCTTAAAACTTTGCGGCATAAACAATATTAACGAGGCCCAAAAATACAGAAACAAATGCGTATGCGTTGACCGAGATGAGGTTGAACTCGATGACGGTGCATACTTTATAGCCGACCTTGAAGGACTTACGGTAATAGACGACAGAACAGGTGAAGAACTCGGGAAACTTCACGAAGTTATTACACTCCCCTCAAATGATGTATACGTCATCCGAGGAAAAGACGAATACATGATACCGGCAGTTGAAGAATTTATAAAATCCGTAGACCTTGACACAAGGATAATGCATGTTTCAACAATCCCCGGAATGCGTGTAGAAAAAGGCGGTGACATCCGTGAGAATTGATATTATGACGCTCTTTCCTGAGGCTTGCGACGCTATGATGAGCGAAAGTATAATCGGGCGCGCTCGCCGTGACGGAAAACTAACCGTCGGGTATTACCAGATACGCGACTATACAAAAAATAAACAAAAGCAGGTTGACGATTATCCGTACGGCGGCGGTATGGGCATGGTAATGTATGCAGATGCGCTATATAACTGCTGGGAAGAAATCAAATCAAAAAGCCCCGATGCGCACACAATATACATGTCACCTCAAGGCTCTGTATTTAATCAGGAAAAGGCAAAATCACTCTCAACGAATCACTCTCACATTATTCTGGTCTGCGGACATTACGAAGGCATTGACGAGAGGTTTATCGAGGAGTGCGTTGACGAAGAGCTCTCCATCGGAGACTTTGTATTAACCGGTGGTGAAATCCCCGCAATGGCAGTTACCGACGCCATCGCAAGAATGCTGCCGGGAGTTCTCTCAGACGAGGAGTGCTTCTCTGAAGAAAGCCACTTTGACGGGCTTCTTGAGTATCCGCAATATACGCGCCCTGCAATATGGCACGAACGTGAGGTCCCAGAAATCCTGTTGTCAGGCCACCACGCAAACATAAAAAAGTGGAGACGTGAGCAATCCATAATACGCACATTTAAAAAACGCCCGGATATGCTCGAGAGCGCACCTCTTACAGCAAAAGAAAAACTTTTTGTCCAAAAACTCAAATCAGAGGGCGAAATTTAGCACCACAAATTGCAATATACATTGAGAATATTACAAGTGATGGATTTAGCTCTCCTACAGCAGCTGTTGCCGCACAAAGTGCAAACAGCACAGAAACCGACAATATTGCGAGTATATAGCTTACCGTATATGCAAAGCGCATAGAAAACAGCATTAAAAGTGCAGAAAGAGCTATTCGCCCCCCGTCAAGAGGATACACCGGTATCAGATTTATCACAGTTATAACCAGGTTTACACCAATAAAATAATCAAGGCTTTTTATACCCAGAAATTTAGCTGTTGCAATGGCACAGCTTGCGATGATTATTCCCGCAAGCGGCCCCGCAGCAGCTATTATTATTTCTCTTTTGTATGACATAAACCGAAGTTCGGGTACGTTTACGCGTACACCAAACGCGCATATGTCTATCAAATCAACTGTTCCGCCGCAGAAGTGTATGGCAACGATATGAGAAAGCTCATGCGCAAATATTGCAACGAGTGTCGGAAAAAGCACATTCCGAAAATCCATAACATACAAAAATGCTATAAGGCAGAAAAACGGTATACTGATCTTCAGCTTTGGAAAATTCGGTTTTGTCATACAGTTTCCGGTGATATGTACAACGCCGGGTCAAGGCGTATGTTCCCTTTTCTTATCTCAAAATGCAGATGCGGCCCGGTTGACATACCCGTGCTCCCTACCTCTGCTATCTTTTGCCCAAGCTTTACCCTCTGCCCTTTTTTCACTAAGAGCTTTGAGTTGTGCCCGTAAAAGCTCCTTATCCCATCATCATGTTCAATCAACAGATAGTTCCCGTATGTAGCATTTTTGCCCGCTTCAAGCACTTTACCACTCGCAAAAGCACTTATAGCGCTCCCCTTCTTTGCTGCGATGTCAAGGCCTGTGTGAAAGCTTGCATCCTCAATTATAGGATGGTCACGATAGCCGAATCTTGAGGTTATAACGCCATAAAGCGGCGATTGATATTTAAAGCTTATGTTCTCCTTATTATAGCTGCAATAAGAAGGTGGCGGTATCCTGAACGGCTCTGCCGCAGTATCATCACTAAGTTCCTCTGTACTCATTTGAAAGCTGAGTGTTTCTACACTCAGCTCTTTCGCTTCTTTCTCAGCCTTTTTGCGTTCTTCTTCTATTTCTCTCTGAAGCTTATCAGATTCTTCTCCTAAATAAAAATCACTTTCAAAGACGGGTTCTGAGTTGTCCCCATTTCCCATCGTTTCATCCTCATCTTTTTCTTTGAATACCTCAGCTATTCCCTCATCTATTTTCGTCATATTGCTTATTACTTCTACCGCTTGGTCTATTTGCAAATCATCGTTCACCGCCTGCGTGAGCTTCTCAACTATCGGTGCATTTATGTGCTTAAGAACTACAGCAGTAGCTATTATACAAAAACAGACAAATAACCGCAAAAGCATAAACCCGCGTTTGCCGGGGTTTGAACTTTCATTTTGCCGCGGTCTTTTTCGCCTCTCCCGCTGATTCATTTTTTATCACCTCACGGGAAATTATATGAAAAAAGCCGGTTTGCAATAACAAAACGCAAACCGGCTAACAAAATAAATACAAGCCTATCAAATCTTATTTACAGCTTCTTCAAACTCATCCCGTGTGAAAATCATATTAATTGCCGAAAGAAAAGCGTTCGCGCTCATAAGACGAGGCAAACCAAGAACATCTGCAAGCTTCTCACGCTTCTCTGCACTGTTTACTCCACCCGAAAGCCCTGCAGCATACATATCCTGCTTAGTTATCCCCGCAGAACATTTTTTCGGCTCATCCTCAAAGGTTGCACCCGCTTGACGAAGGGCTTCTATAATTATCTCTCTACTCATACCCTCAACACCAAGAAGCCCTGCTTTTGACGCTGATGCTTTTCTTCGCTCCTTACCCACAATTTCAGGAATATAGGCGTGTTTTACCGTGCCCTCGCGCACTACACCTTGAAGATGGTTTCTTATCACAAAGCCAGCTCCGTCACTGTCTGTAAAAACAATTATACCGTTTTTTTCTGCAAGCCTTTCTATGAGCCTTCGTTTTTCTTTGTCGTTGAATATACCAAACCCCGAGGTCTCTATTACATGGGCATCAACACACTGTTTTATAGTATTAACATCATATCTGCCCTCTACTATTATCGTTTCACGGATTCTTTTCATTTCTCTCCTCCGCCGCTATACTGGCAACAAGCTGGGACAGCTCTTCCCACCCTGCACCATACTTAAGCCTTGCATCGGCGCGTGTTGTGAGCTCTATAGCACGACAGATATGAGCCTTATTCATAGTCCGAGCCGCGTTTAATGCAAGGCGCGCGGGATAGTCGCTTCTCATATCAAAAAGTTCCATTATCTCAGACTTGCCTCCGCCGCGGCCAAGTATCAGTTTTGCGGCATAAAGGCGACGAAACTGCTGTGCTATCAGTGCAAGAACAGGTATTGGCTTTTCATTTTGTGACTCAAGGTCCTCAAGCACAGAAAGAGCCTTTGCGTATTTTCTTTCTGCCACAGCATTTGCCGCATCAAACACAGCAGAGCTGACATTTCTTGTAGCAACAGCCTCTATATCGGCTCGTGTTATTTCTTTTTTCTTCGCGTATGCAGACACCTTTTCAATTTCGGGTATAAGCTGTTGCATTATCTCACCGCAATAGAACATCATAAAATCTGCAGTATCGCTGTTTATATCCTTACCGTTAGCAAGAAATCTTCTCTTTATCCACGAAATAAGGTCTGTTCTCGAAGCTTTTGAAAAGTTTACAACCGCGCCGTTTTTCTCTATCACTTTATAGAGCTTTCGCCGCTTGTCAGGCTTATACTCTATATTACCGTATACAAACACAAGCACGCAATGTTCCGGCATGTCAGCAAAGAGTTTCTCTGCCTTTTCTGAAAAATCCGCATTTGCCGATATTACATCAAAGTCGCGCACTATAACAAGTCTTCTGTCGTTCATCGCAGGATAGCTCTCAACAACATCAGAAAGCTCGTTGAAATCCGGCGCACGATTTATAACCGTAAGGTTGAATTCGGGCATCATATCTCCGACTACTGCTTTTTGCAATTCGGCAAGATAGTATTCACGGAGATAGCCTTCTTCACCGCAAAAAATATAAAGTGAGCTGATATTACCCGCCTTCAAATCCGCTTTAAACTCTTTCACTGTCAAATTCACGACGCTACACCCCCCTGCCGTCTTGAATAAAATGTAATTGTTCCGTCAACATCTGTACGCATCACGGCAGAGCCGATGTTTTTAAGCCGGCGCAATGCCTCAGACGAAGGATGCCCGTATGAATTGCCGACTCCTACCGATATTACAGAAAGCTCAGGAAGAGCTCTGTTAAGGAGCGCCTGTGAGCTTGAGCTTTTCGAGCCGTGATGACCTACGATATAGCTTTCACAATCGGGCACTCTGTCAAGAACGAGTTTTTCATTCTGCGACGGTATATCACCCGTTATAAGCGTTTCATATTCGCCGTCACGCACTATTACGACAATGCCGTTTTCGTTCTCATCATTTCCCGGAGGAAGAGTAAGAAGGTCGATCTTCATATCGCCGAGTTCAACGGTGATATCGTTTTCTACGAAAACCGTCTTGCACTCACCATCTGCTTGTTTTGCAAGATTTATAAAGGTTGCATTTTCTCTGTCAGTTGCCGGCATATACACTGCAGCCGTTGGGATTGTGTCTACCAGATATTCGGCACCGTTTGCGTGGTCGGCATGGGCATGTGTCAAAATCATGGCATCAATATCGTCTATGCGGTTTTTCAGCAAGTGCGATATTGCAATGTGGTCTGCGTCTTTATCGCCGCCACAATCTATAACTGCGCACATATCCCCTGACGTTGCAACAACACATTGACCTTGACCGACATCAAGAACATCAAAGCGAATGCCCTCTACCTCCTCAACCGAAACAAGAAAATTTACGCATATAAATACACATAATACGGACAGCGCAATAACCAGAGCAGAAAACCATAATCGCATTCTACTCTTCCCAACCGCTATTGCATATACAATAACAAAACATATGAAGCATATTAAAACAATAAGTGTCGGGTCGCCCGTAAACACTTCAGCAAACGGGAGGCTACCCGCCGCATTTATTGTATTGATTATCCCCATCGTCACAACATTCACGACAACCCCTACTCCCTTCGCAAGCGATACTGATATAAACCCTAATATAATTATAATAAATCCTGCGACAAAGTCAAAGGTTATAAATATATTTAACAGCGCATTTACAACCGGTGCAATAACAGATACCTTCCCGAAGGTATACGCGAGTATGGGAGCAGTTGAGATTGCTGCCGATAAAGATACAGAAAAACCTCCCAGTATCTCAAACAGTATCCGGCGCACGATTCGGTTATCTTTTAGCGCAAGAGGTTTCAGCGCCTCAAAAATCCTGGGATTTAAAACCACAATACCAAGCGTTGCAAAAAACGACAGTAGAAATGCCGTATCCGTTGCACAATACGGATTTATTGCAACAAGAATGAATGCAGCTACGGAAATTGCCGTCAGCGTATCGTACTCACGCTTTCCAACAGTTGAAACAAGAACAAATGTCTGCATAATAACAGCACGCATTGCAGACTGTGGCGCACCCACCAAAAGAGCAAAAACAAATATCACAGGAATTGCAAGAAGCTTTAAATATCTGTTTTTAGTAAACAAAATCAAAAATCCAACGATAATGGATATATGTAACCCCGACACAGACACAGCATGAGCAAGGCCCGTTGCGCTGAGATTTTTGCTAAAATCATCAGAAAGCCCCGACTTGTCACCCAGAATAAGAGATTTTATAAATGCCGCTGTTTTTTCAGGATATATTTCATCTATTTTTTCTTTAATAATCTTTGCAAGATAAGCGGGAAAGTATTTAAGATTAATACCCTCGCTTTTTTCCACCTGTGTTACACTGTCTGCCATTATTCTGACATCAATATATCTCGATTTATAATAAGTCTTTTCTGCAAAGTACTCTGTATTTTCAAGAGGATATATCTTGCCATCAAAAACTATTATGTCGCCGGGAACAAGCTCTGTCTTATCATTATAGGCATATATAATTGCGCGAACAGGCCTTTCACCGTTTTGGAGTTTTGCTTTGACTGAAACCCCATTTCCGCTTGATGTGGGCTCACTGTAAGAAATGACCTCTGCGGTTATTCCCGAGGTTTTAGCAAAGAACTCATGACCAATCTCGTCATATCTGTAATATACCGATTGCCATATAAGCGAAACCGCTACAGCAACTATGACAAGGATTGCAGCAGTTTTGTATTTCTTAAAACAAAGAACAGCAGATGTTATGCCAACCCCTGCCGCAAGTGCACATATTGTCGAAAATGTGGTTTTACACAATGTACTTATCATTACAGCCGCTACAAATGATGTACAAAACCAGAGAAGATATCTGTTTTTCAAAGTAACCCACCTAATATAATGGGTGACAAGCCGCCAAAGCAGCCTGTCACCCGTTTATTTAAATATTAAATGTTATATCTTATCGTTGCTTCCGAGAACATTAACAATCTTATGCTTTACAAGCTCCTTGATGTTTGCTCTCGCCGGTGACAGATACTGACGCGGGTCAAAATGCTCCGGATTCTCAGCAAAGTATTTGCGGATTGTGCCTGTCATTGCAAGACGAAGGTCAGAGTCGATGTTAATCTTACATACTGCCATACGCGCTGCCTGACGGAGCATATCCTCCGGAACGCCCTGTGCACCCGGCATATTGCCGCCGTTTGAGTTAATCATCTCTACATACTCAGGGATAACTGATGAAGCACCGTGAAGAACAATCGGGAAGTTCGGGAGACGTTTTGAAACCTCTTCAAGGATGTCGAAGCGAAGCCTCGGCTCACCCTTGAACTTGAACGCACCGTGGCTTGTTCCGATAGCAATAGCAAGAGAGACCACGCCTGTGCGTGTAACAAACTCCTCTACCTCTGCCGGGTTTGTAAACTGAGCATCTTCATCAGATACGTTTACATCATCCTCAATACCTGCGAGCTTACCAAGCTCACCCTCTACAACTACGCCACGAGCATGAGCATAGTCAACAACCTTTTTTGTAAGCTCAATATTCTCCTCGAATGAGTACTTTGAGCCGTCAATCATAACAGAGGTAAAACCGCCGTCGATGCAGGACTTGCATATCTCAAAGCTATCGCCGTGGTCAAGGTGTACACAAATCGGAAGGTCTGTGTCCTCTATAGCTGCTTCGATGAGTTTCATAAGATATACATGCTTTGCATATTTTCTTGCACCGGCAGAAACCTGAAGGATAAGCGGAGAGTTAACCTCTTTCGCTGCCTCGGTAATACCCTGAACAATTTCCATGTTGTTTACATTGAACGCGCCTATAGCATAGCCGCCCTCATATGCTTTTTTGAACATCTCTGTTGAAGTTACAAGTGGCATAATTACATCTCCTTAATAAATTTCACTTATGTTAGTTTACCACATTTTCAAAGAAAATCAAGTGAGTTTTTAGATTTTTTTAACACAGTTACGATAAATCTAGAATTTTGTATTTTCACAACATTAATTTATCTTTTTTTCAACCATCACTATGTTCTCTATTTTAGAGAAATTTAAACTGCCGAAATAGTTAGATACCCCACTTCCGCCTTCTTCCATGTAAAGCATACGAACTATGTGGCGCATAGCAAGCTGTTCTTCGAGATAATCGAGCGTTTTCTGGGCGTAAACATGGCCTGCGTCATTATTCTGATAGCATATTTCGCAGATTACAAAGTCAAGGCCACCATCGTCCCGGTTTTTAGTATTGCCCATAACAAATCCGCACGGCAAACCGTTGTTATCCATGGTTATAAAACCTGTAAAGCCGATAGACTTTGCAATAGTGAAAAGACGTGCGTATGCCGATGAATATGTCCAGTTGCCGTTCCACGGCTCTCGGTTTGCAATACCTACAAACATCATCGCAGCGTTTTTTACATTATCAAGATTTATAGGAATAAAACGCACATCTTTCACCTCCAATACATATTTAGTATAAAATAACACATTTTATCTTTTTTTGCAAGGTTATTTTACATTTTTATCAAAAAAGCGTCACCTGACTCGTGTTTGGAACATCTTTCAACACATTGTTTGCATCGAGCATTTCAACAACGCCCTTTGAAACTCTGTTGCACCTGGTCTGAAGTTCCTCGACAGACATGAACCTTCCGTTCTCACGTTCTTCAACTATGTTCTGCGCCGCAACCTCGCCAAGCCCGGATATAGCAGTAAACGGAGGGATAAGCCCTTTATCTGTTATAAGAAAGTTCTTGGTATCTGACTTATAAAGGTCTATAGGCTCAAACACAAAGCCACGGCGATAAAACTCATGGCACACCTCAAGAGTTACAAGCATATTTTCGTCCTTTTGAGATATTTTTTCCATCGAGTTAAGCTCATCGATTTTTGAGAGCACAACCGAATCGCCGTTTGTCATAACAGCCGCATCAAAAGCCTTTGCGCGTATTGAAAAATATGCCGCATAAAACGCTTTTGGGTGGTGTACCTTAAACCACGCTATACGGAATGCCATCATAACATATGCGACCGCGTGAGCTTTCGGGAACATATATTTTATCTTTTTGCAAGAATCAACATACCATTGCGGCACATCGTGTGCAAGCATTTCCTCTACCCACTCCGGTTTTAAGCCTTTTCCCTTTCGCACACTTTCCATTATAGTAAACGAGAGCTTCGGCTCGACACCTTTATCGATGAGATACAGCATTATATCGTCACGCGCACAGATTACCTGCTTAAGCGTTGCAGTACCGTCGCGCACAAGGTCCTGAGCATTGGTCAGCCATACATCGGTTCCGTGAGACAGACCTGAAATACGCACCAGCTCATCAAAGGTTGTAGGCTGCGTGTCTATAAGCATACCTCGCACAAAATGAGTTCCAAACTCAGGTATGGCAACACTTCCGGTTTTCCCAAGCAGCGGGTCCTCGTCAATACCGAGAGCAGACAGTGATGTAAAAATACTCATGGTATCGGGGTCGTCAAGCGGAATTTCGCGAGCGTTAACCCCGGTCAAATCCTCAAGCATTCTTATCATTGTCGGGTCATCATGGCCGAGCATATCAAGCTTTAGTAGGTTGTCGTGGATTGAATGATAGTCAAAATGGGTTGTTATTATGTCAGAATCCTTATCATCTGCAGGGTGCTGAACAGGAGTAAAATCATAAATTTCTTTATCCTTGGGAACTATCATAACACCGCCCGGGTGCTGGCCGGTTGTTCGCTTAATACCTGTGCACCCAGCGACCATGCGGCTTTCTTCGGCACGGGTGATGTTTAAAGAGCGTTCCTCGGCATACTTTTTTACATAGCCAAATGCAGTCTTCTCCGCCACCGTACCTATTGTTCCCGCTCGGAAGACATGCCCCTCACCAAACAGGTCTATTACCTGACTGTGGGCCGTTGCCTGATACTCACCTGAAAAGTTAAGGTCAATATCCGGTGTCTTATCTCCGTCAAATCCAAGGAAGGTCTGGAACGGGATATTGAATCCATCCTTAACAAGCGGCTCACCGCAGACATCACAATTCCTGTCCGGAAGGTCTGCACCCGCGGCATACTTCCCGCTCTCCTCAAATATTACGTTTTTGCATTTTCTACATCTGTAATGGGGCGGAAGAGCATTTACCTCAGTTATACCTGAGAGAAAAGCAACAAAAGACGAACCTACAGAGCCTCGTGAGCCTACGAGGTAACCGTCGGACACGGACTGTGTAACGAGCTTCTGAGCTATCATATACATAACGTCGAAGTCGTGACCAATAATCTTTGACAGCTCATATTCAAGGCGGTCTTTTACGGTTTCATGCAACGGCTCACCGTACAGCTCCTTTGCCTTATTATAGCAGAGCATCTTGAGCTCTTCCTTTGAGCCCTCAATGGCAGGCGGATACTGTCCCTCCGGTATAGGCCGAATTTCCTCACACATATCAGCTATCATATTTGTGTTTGTTACAACAACCTCATATGCCTTTTCCTGACCAAGGTAAGCAAACTCTGAAAGCATTTCATCGGTTGTTTTCAGATACAACGGTGCCTGATTATCAGCATCTGAGAAATTCTTACTTGCCATGAGCACACGGCGATAAACCTCATCATGCGGCTCAAGAAAGTGCACATCACCTGTTGCAACAACGGGGATATTCAGCTCTTGCCCGAGCTTTACTATCGTTCTGTTGAAATTGCGTATATCCTCCTCGTTTGAAGCGATTCCGTTGCTGAGCATAAACGCATTGTTGCCGACGGGCTGTATTTCAAGAAAATCATAAAAGTCGGCAATCTTTAAAAGCTCACTGTATTTCTTACCCTCAACCACAGCGCCATAAAGCTCTCCTGCCTCACATGCCGAGCCTACAATAAGCCCCTCTCTGTGCTTTTCAAGCACATTTTTCGGAATTATAGGGCGTTTGTTAAAGTACTGAAGATGTGATATTGATATTAGCTTATACAGATTTTTAAGCCCCACATAGTTTTTTGCGAGAATTATCATGTGGAAGCGATTTAATTTGTCGTTATCATTTGAACCGAGAGAAAAATTATTGAGTTCCGACACAAGAGTTACGTTATGATGTTCACGAAGCTGTGTAAACAGACTACGCAAAATAAACGCAACGGTAACTGCATCGTCAAGCGCTCTGTGATGCTCAAACTTCGGAAGCTTCAACGCCTTTGCAACAGTATCAAGCTTGTGATTTTTTATATCGGGCAAGAGCTTTCTTGAGAGCTCAAGCGAGTCGATATAATTAAAATCTCGCTCTATACCAAGCTCCTGACACGCCTGTGTGATAAAGCCCACATCAAACTCTGCATTATGTGCGGCAAGCGGTCGGTTGCCCGCAAACTCGAGAAAATCGCGCAACGCTTTGTCTATAGCAGGCGCATCTGCAACCATTCCGTTTGTTATTCCGGTAAGCTCGCTTATCTTTTCAGGTATTGCACAATTGGGGTTTACATAGGTCTGAAAACGCTCACAAATTTCGCCGTTGCGAAGTATAGCTGCTGCGATTTCTATTATTTTGCACGTTTTTTTATAAAGACCTGTTGTTTCTATATCAAAGCATACAAACTCACCGCCAAAGTCTGAATCGACAACGCCGGTTACTACCTGATTCTTTCGACTTCCTCCGTAATACGCCTCTACTCCGTAAAGAATTTTTATTCCCGCCTTCGGGCCTGCATTCATTGCATCGGGATATGCCTGCACAACTCCGTGGTCAGTTATCGCGATTGCCTTATGCCCCCACTCCGCAGCACGCTTTATAAGCTTGTCCGCAGGTGTAATTCCGTCCATTGTAGACATATTCGTGTGAAGGTGAAGCTCTACTCTCTTCTCCGGCGCTTTATCTTCACGGCGTTCTGCCTTGCCTATTACAATATTGCGAGGACGCACTATCGTGTCTTTTAAGTATGTATCATACTGAGTTGAACCATACACATGAACATAGGCGCCTTTTTTAAGTTTGCCCTCAACTTCAGAAAGATTCTCAAGTTTTATATTTCTGACAACTACGCGCACAGAACCCTTAAAGTCAGTCATATCAAAACTGAGCGTAGCCACTCCACGCTCTTCAAACTTACGGCATTCTGATGCAAAAATCTCGCCCTTAATTGAAATATCGCCGTAAGCTTCTTCGATTGTATTTATATCTATATATTCACCAAACGCTGATTTACCGAGAACTATGTCGCCCTTTTCCTCGTTTAACTTTTTAAAGCGTTTAAACTTCTCCTTTGGCGGCGCAGCAACAGGCTCTGCAGCAGGCGCAGGTTTCGGCTTTGCGACAGATGCTTTTGCTTCTTCAGCTATCTGTCGGCGTATTGTTTCTATTCTTTCCTTAGCGGCGAGATCTTCTCCTCCGATGTTTTCTATCTCAACCTCAATATGCATTGAAAACTCATTTTCAACTGCGCTCTTTATAAAACGAATACATGTGTTAAAAAAACCATTCAGGCCGTTACGAAGCCTGAGTGTGATTATCCCTTCACCGTCATAGCTCCACTGCGCACCGCTCAGATATCCCGTTGCAGACGGAAACTCCTCGCGCAATCTCCTATCAAGCGCGAGGAAGTATTCGTCACCTAAAAGCTCACGTGGATAATTCGGTATCAGAACAGCTTTACTGAGCCGGTAACGCTCGGCAATTACCTTTTCCGCCGCACGAAGCTCTGACGAATCTATTATGCGTTCAGAATAAAGGTATGCGGTTATTTTATTTTCAGTTTTGTCTGCCGCCAGCGCACGGACATGTGTTGTATTTTCAAAAACCGCAAGACTTTTCTCACCACGGATTTTGAAAACCTCACCAAACGGCTTCATACTGCTTTTATCCATAGCTACTTCCCACTTTTAAATTTCATGTGCCATCTTTATAAGCTCATCAACAATTTCGTTCATAGGCACTTTTTTTACTATTTCGCCGTGTTTAAAAAGTATACCGACCTCTTTGCCGCCTGCCATACCTATATCGGCCTCTTTTGCCTCTCCCGGGCCGTTTACAACACAGCCCATAACAGCGACCTTTATCGGCTTTTTTATCTCAAAAAGGCGTGTTTCTACCTCTTTTGCTATATGTATAAGGTCGATCATACATCTACCGCAGGTCGGACACGAAACAAGCTGTGGCGTGTTTTCGCTCATGCCGAGCGCGTGAAGAATGTCATACGCGGTATCCACCTCATAAACCGGGTCATCTGTAAGAGATACGCGTATGGTATCACCTATGCCATCAAGCAAGAGCGAGCCTATGCCTATAGCAGACTTAAGCCTTCCTATACGCACTGTTCCTGCTTCAGTAACTCCGAGATGTAGCGGATAGTCAAGCTCCTCGGATAACATTCTGTAAGCATCTACGGTAAGCGACACTGTCGATGCCTTTACCGAGATACATATATCTTCAAAATCAAACTTCCTAAGAATATTTACATGGCCTTTGGCAGACTCGACCATGCCACGCGCTGTAACACCGTATTTATCAAGTATGTCGCGCTCGAGAGAGCCGCCGTTTACGCCTATGCGTATGGGAATATTTCTTGCGCGGCAGGCGTTTACAACATCACGCACCTTACTGTCATCGCCGATGTTTCCAGGGTTTATGCGTATCTTAGAAGCTCCTGCAGCGGCGGCTTCCACCGCAAGGCGCGAGTCAAAATGTATATCTGCAACTATCGGAACGCCGGCACGCTCTGCTATTTTACCTATAGCGTGTGCCGCTTCTTTATCAACAACAGCAACTCTGACTATCTTACACCCCGCCGAACGAAGATGCTCTATCTGGGCAAGTGTCGCCTCAACATCGCGTGTGTCGGTATTGCACATTGACTGAACGGCTATCGGCGCATCTCCGCCTATTTTTACATTGCCGACATATATTTCTCGTGTTTTTCTTCTGTTCATATAATCACCGTCAATTATTTTATAAAAATCTTAATTACGTCATTATAGGTAACAAATACCATAAGCAGCATGAGAAGCGCAAGCCCCGCTGCATGAACATACCCCTCATATTTAGGAGGTACAGGTTTTCCGCGTATAAGCTCTACAACCAAGAATACAAACCGCCCGCCGTCAAGAGCAGGAAGCGGCAAAAGGTTCATCACGCCGAGGTTTATTGATATAAACGCAAGCAGATACCACAGTGAGGACATGCTGGTTTTTGCGGTATCAACCATCATCTTGCCAATCCCTATCGGTCCTGAAAGGTCATCCCTTGAAACCGCACCGGTTACCAAATCTACCAAACCGACTTTTACAAGGCGAACAAGGTTTATTCCGTTCTGCGCTACATACTTTGTCTTGCCCCAAAAGCTCGTATCCTCTATGACAAAATTTATTGTATAACCGCCATCTGAACTTTCTTCACCGGTCTCAAGAAAGCGCACATCGTAAAGTGTAATGTTTTCGCCATCACGGATGACTTCAATATCATACGCCCCATCTTTTCCGCCTCGCGAGAGCCCAACAAATATGTCACTGTAAATATATACGTTATAACCATCTACGGCTTTTATCGTATCGCCTGCACGCAGAGAGTTATCGGGCATTTCAGATTTTGCTTCTATGCTCGAAACAGTGGGAGTATACCACTGTCTGATTGGGGCAAAAACTATTGTCAAAACCACAAACCCTGCAATCAAGTTCATAATCGAACCGGCAAGAATTATCAACATACGATACAGCACGGGGCGTGAATTAAATGACCGTGGGTCATCTGACACTGAATCCTCGCCCTCCATAGCACAAAAACCCCCGAACGGAAGAACTCGCAATGAATAAAGCGTTTCGCCGAACTGCTTTTTTATAAGTGCGGGGCCCATGCCAATTGAAAATTCGTTTACACGCACCCCTGACAGCTTTGCCGTTATAAAATGGCCGAACTCATGCACTGCGACAAGTGCACCGAAAAGAAGCACCGCAAGAAAAATATAAATTTAAACCACCCTCTAAACTAATGAATATACTGCATCGCGCGCATTCTCCGACGCTGAGATAACATCTTCAAGAGACGGGTTATCACAAACGCCGATAATCTCATTTGCACGTTCTATATAATCTGCAATTTCGAGGAATTTTATTTTTGAGTTTAAAAACAAATCAACTGCCGCTTCATTCGCCCCGTTAAGAACGGCACCTGCAGTGCCCCCGCGTTCTGCCGCAGAAAGCGCAAGCGCAAGGCATCTGAAGGTTTTGGTATCAGGAACACCGAACGAAAGGCTTTTTAGTTGTGTAAAGTCTAAAAACTTTCCACCGAAATCCATCCGCTCAGGATATGTGAGAGCAAACGAAATAGGTGTTCGCATATCAGGAGTACCGAGCTGAGCTATAACCGCGCCATCGCGAAACTCTGCCATTGAGTGGATTATGCTCTCGCGATGAACTACTATATCAATATTCTGAGGCCTTACCCCAAAAAGCCACATTGCCTCAATAAACTCAAGGCCTTTATTCATAAGACTTGCAGAATCAATCGTCACTTTTGCGCCCATACTCCAGTTAGGGTGATTTAAGGCTTCCTTCACCGTTACATTTAAAAGCTCTTCCCGCTTTTTGCCGAAGAACGGGCCGCCGGATGCAGTGAGTATTATTCTTGTAAGCTCGCGTGACGGAGCACATGAGGCATGAAGCGACTGAAAAATCGCAGAGTGCTCAGAATCAACCGGTATTATCTTTACATTTTTTTCTTCCGCACGGCGCATTACTATTTCGCCGGCGCATACGAGCGTTTCTTTATTTGCAAGCGCAACGGTCTTCCCACTGTCTATCGCGGCAAGAGTAGGCTTTATCCCTGCCATGCCGACAAGGGCCGACATAACGGTGTCTGCCTCTTCACACGATGCAACAGCCTCAATACCTTCGCTTCCCGTAAGAACCTTACAGGATGTATCGGAAAGCGCAAGCTTTAATTCTTTAGCCGCAGCTTCATCTGCCGCAACAACAAGCTTCGGCGAAAACTCCCTCGCCTGCTCTTCCAAAAGCTTTACATTTTTATTTGCGGCAATAGCCGAAACTTTAATTCCCAAAGCCCGAGCAACATCAAGTGTCTGAGTGCCTATTGAGCCTGTCGAGCCGAGAATAGATAAATTCTTAACCATAATTTATACCTACACTATCAAACCGATTATCATCAGTAAAATATATGATGCGGGGATTGTAAACATTGTGCTGTCAAAGCGGTCAAGCACACCGCCGTGCCCCGGCATAAGGTTTCCGTAATCTTTAATATTGTATTCGCGCTTTATTATTGAAAATGACAAATCGCCTATCTGGGCAAGTACAGATAGGACAAGGGCACCGATTGCAAAAGAAATATAGTTTATATCAGCACCCATAACATAAACAAAAGCAAGAAGCGACGCTATACAAGCTACAACACCGCCTATTGCTCCCTCCACCGTTTTTTTCGGGCTTATCTTCTCACAGAGCTTGTGCTTACCAAGGAAAACTCCCGTAAAATATGCACCGGTATCCGTCATCCAAGCAGCAAGAAACGGCATCAAAATCCAATACTCTCCGTTTTCAAGCGCGCGTATTCTTATTATTAAAGAAAACATTACAGGAAGAAGCACACCTGCAAAAACAGCTGTGAGCACCATAACAAGCGTTGCCTTACCATAATTGAGAAGCCAGATAAAGAACATTGTCGCTACTGTCATAAAAATAAGCGCAAAGGCGTATTTTTCAAGCCCTTTTGCCGACACAAAAAACGGCGTTGCGGCAGCAAATATGCACGCAGCACATACCAGTGCGCGCACCTTTACTATTCCGCTTCGCCAAGTAAGCTCATATGCAGCTATTGTGCAAATAACTGCCACCGCTACTGTAAAACATACCGGTGGCAAAAAATACACAACCGTTATAAAGACGGCGATTGCAACAATCGCAGATATAATTCGGGTCAGCATATCTATATCCCCCCAAATCTCCTGTTTCTTTTTTGATACTCGGCTATTGCGCGGTCAAGCTCTCTTTCGTCAAACTCAGGCCACAGCTTATCTGTAAATACCATTTCACTGTATGCAAGCTGCCATAAGAGAAAGTTTGAAAGGCGCATCTCGCCGCCCGGACGTATGAGCAGGTCAGGCGCAGGAGTACCTGCTGAATATAGGCGTGACTCTATATCGGCTTCGGATATATCATCGGGGTTTATCTTACCGTTTTGTACGTCATACGCAATTTTACGCATTGCGTTTGTTATCTCGTTTCTTGAGCCGTAATTGAGACATACATTTACTTGCATCCCGGTCATCTCTGCAGACTCTTCCTCGGCACTCTCCATAAGCTTTAGTATCCTTTCACTTAAGCCCTCACGAGAGCCCCAGAAACGCAGTTTTAAGTTCTTTTTGCGCACTTCATCTATCGCTTCAAGAATATACTTTTCAAGAAGCGACATGATTGTACTTACCTCATCCTGCGGACGCTTCCAATTCTCTGTTGAAAACGCATAGACGGTAAGGTATTTTATACCAATATCATTGCAGTAGGTGGCTACTTTGCGGAAGGTTTCGCTACCTACGGCGTGACCTGCAGTACGAGGCATGCCACGCCGTTTTGCCCAGCGTCCGTTTCCGTCGAGTATTATTGCGATATGCTCAGGCAATGCGCCAAAATCAACAGCGACCTCTGCCTGCTTTTTCTTGAAAATCCCCATCAAAACGGCTCCTGTCTAATTCTGTTCTTAGAACTCGAGAAGCTCTTTTTCCTTCTTCTCTGTCATTGTATCAATGTCTTTACAGCTCTTGTCTGTAATCTTCTGAATCTCGTCCTCAAGAATCTTGAGGTCGTCCTCTGTTATTTCGGACTTTTTCTTCATTGCTTTAAACTTATCCATAGCATCGCGACGGATATTGCGAACTGCAACCTTGCCGTCTTCGCCAATTTTCTTGACCTGCTTAATAAGGTCACGGCGACGCTCTTCTGTAAGCTGCGGGAATGCAAGACGAATGCACTTACCGTCATTTTGAGGAGTAATACCGAGGTCTGAGGCAAGAATTGCCTTTTCTACTCCCTTCAGGACAGATGCGTCCCACGGCTGAATAAGAAGAACTCTCGGCTCAGGAACCGAAACTGAGCCTATCTGCGGAATCGGTGTTGCTGTGCCGTAGTAATCAACCGTAATCTTATCAAGTACTGCAGGGTTTGCGCGGCCCGCTCTTACTGCTGCGAACTCCTCGCTCACAACACCTATGCTCTTTTGCATTCTTTCGTCAAATTCTTTTACTTCAGGTCTCATAACTTAAGCATCCTTTCTTACGACTGTACCTATTTTTTCACCGAGAACTACTCGTTTAATATTTTCGCTGTCTTTTAATGAGAAAACAATTATCGGTATATCATTATCCATTGAGAGGGATGTAGCTGTTGTATCCATTACATTCAAATGACGTGCAAGCACTTCGTCATATGTAAGCTCATCAAACTTTACAGCATCCGCATTCTTCTGCGGGTCGCTGTCATATACACCATCGACGTTTGTTGCCTTCATAATAACCTCTGCGTCCATTTCTGCTGCGCGAAGCACCGCCGCAGTGTCTGTAGAGAAGAACGGGTTGCCCGTTCCGCAACCAAAGATTACTACTCTGCCCTTTTCAAGGTGACGCATCGCACGGTTTCTTACATACGGTTCTGCAACCGCGCGCATCTCTATAGCTGTCTGAACGCGGACCTGTACGCCAAGCTGCTCAAGCACATCTGCAACCGCAAGCGAGTTTATGGTCGTTGCAAGCATACCCATATGGTCGGCACGGGTTCTGTCCATATGGTCACCGCCGTCTTTTACGCCGCGCCAGAAGTTGCCGCCGCCAACGACTATACCAACCTGTACACCGAGGTCCACACATTCTTTAACTGTTGCACACACAGCGTTTATAACGCTGAAATCAAGCCCTGTTTTTTTACTTCCTGCAAGCGCCTCGCCGCTAAGCTTAAGCAAGATGCGCTTATATTTTACATTGCTCAAATTTTATCCCTCCCGATATAAAATTACTCTTCTTATATAATAATATTTTTTCATGCAAATGTCCAGTTAATTTTTAATATATAATTTTAACCGCCGTTTCTTATGTAGTGAAACATATACTGCTGAGCAAGGCCGGCATATCTGCCAAATCTGCGGTAGTCAAACTTCCCTTCTCCAAAAAACTCGGCTATTGCCCTTTTCATCCACACATCAACAGGAAAAGCATCGAGCTTTCCGAGCCCGAAAAGAAGAGTACAGCTTGCAACCTTTTCGCCAACACCGGAGATTTTTAGAAGCTCTGCTTTCGCCTCGTCGGTAGGAAGGCTCTCTATTCTCGCCAAATCTATGTCCCCGCAGGCAACCCCCTTTGCCGCATCTGATATATATGCTGCGCGGTACCCTGCGCGCAGAGAATCAAGCTCCTTTGTGTTTAATAACGCCACTCTCTCTGCACTCGGAAAAGTGAAAAACCTCTCACCCATAAACTCAATTTCTTCACCGCACAAAACGCAGAGTTTTTCTACTATACCTTTTATCCTTGGGATATTGTTACACTGAGATATTATAAACGAGCAGAGCGCCTCCCACGGCTCTTGCTTAAGGATTCTTATACCGCGACCGAAGTCACACGCCTTTTCAAGCACCTTTTCACGGCTTATTTCACGGCGCAGTTCAGAGTAATCACGGTTTAAGTCAAAATAATCGCGCCACACGGCATCAAACGCGCCCTTATCCGACACGATATATGCCTTACCGTCCTCTTTCCACACGCGCGCGGCCCTGCCAAACGCGACGCCTGTATACACTCCCTCTTTATCCGCATTCCAACGAAACGCCTGACCACATTCAAAAATCTCTAAAGGCGAGAAGTCTTCACAGTTTTCTAAACAAATCTTTTCGAGTTGCGAAGTTATCATATGTATATTCTCCACTCTTTTTTGGGTTGACAAAAAAGTTAATACTGATAAAATATATTTATTACTTATTATACTACAAAAACCGCGGAGGGACAATATGAAAGAAGTCATTTATACAATTCCGATAAATGATGCATACGATGTAAAATGCGGATGCCCCGTCTGCAGGCTTGAAAAAAAGCTCAACGATGAGTCTACAGAATATGTTATGGGTGCCGCCATGATGGAGCCTGATGTCCGTATCGAGACAAACCGCACCGGGTTTTGTGCAAAACACTTTTCAGAAATGCTTTCTATGAAGAACAGGCTCAGCCTCGGCCTTATGCTCCAGAGCTATCTTGCAGAGCTTTTAGAGCACGGAGTTATATCGGATACACGCCATGTTTCAAAGCGTGAATTTGAAGCAATTTCACACAAGCTCACAGAATCCTCAACCGGCTGTTTTATCTGCGAGAGGGTTGACGAAAAGCTTGAGCTGTTTATAAAAAACATAATTTACCTATGGGAGAGCGAAAAGGAGTTTCGCGAAAAGACCCGCGCGCAAGAGTATTTCTGCCCAAAGCACTTGGCGCGCCTTACACAAACGGCAAAAACGCTCATCTCAAAACGCAACTATAGCCAATTTCTTGAAGACCATTTTTTAAGCACCAGAAAGATTTTATCCGAGCTTTCAGACGATGTTACAAAGTTCTGCAACAGCTACAACTACATGTTCCGTGACATACCGCTCGGAGATGCAAAGATTGCGATTGAGCGCACAATAGACTTTTTAAACGGAGATTGTGAGAAGGAATAAATTTTCTGTACATCACAGCAATCAGGCATTTTTTTTATTTTGAAACTCAGAAATGTATAAAAAACAAATCCTCCGGCTATAAAGTTACTACCAACTTTTGCGGAGGATTTTTTATTTATGCGAAAATATATATTCGAAATTGCACTTGCCTTAGGGCTTTCGTTTTCTCTCGTATTGGGCGCATTGGCACTTGATACTCAGGAGGATATTTCAGAAAAACTTATAAGGCTTCATGTTATAGCAAACTCAGATTCAGATGCCGACCAAGAGCTCAAGCTCAAAGTCCGCGATAAAATCCTTGAATATGTATCAGACCTTACAAAAGACTGTGAAGGTATATACGATGTAAAATGCCTTGTTTTGGATAATCTGTATGAGTTACAAAACATCGCGAATATGGTTATAGCAGAAAACGGTTTTGAATACACCTCGCGCGCAGAGCTTTCTGAAGTCTACTTCCCAACCCGTGTATATGACACATTTTCGCTACCCGCAGGCGACTATAACGCACTTCGCATACACCTCGGCCGCGGCGAGGGCAGAAACTGGTGGTGTGTACTCTTTCCTCCGCTCTGTGTATCTGCCGCAGAGGTTGAAACAGAGCTTACAAACGCCGGAATAAACAGCGATGATATAAAGTTCATCACATCAGACAAAACAGAGTATAGATTCAAATTCAAGGTAGTTGAGATTATAGAAAAGCTCAGGCACATATAAAATAACCCGCCGTGTATAATACACGGCGGGTTATTTACTTTCTTAGAAAAGTCCTGTTATTTTTCCGTTTGAGTCAACGTCAATTCGCTCTGCCGCTGGGACTTTCGGAAGCCCGGGCATTGTCATAATATCGCCTGTGAGGACTACTATAAAGCCCGCACCGGCAGAGACCTTTACGTTTCTTATAGTTACGGTAAAGCCACTCGGTGCGCCGAGCTTTTTCGGGTCATCAGAGAAACTATACTGCGTTTTTGCAATACAAATGGGGAGCTTATCGAGGCCGAGAGCCGTAAGTTCCGCTATCTGCTTCTTGGCATCGGGGGTGACGCTTATTCCGTCGCCGCCGTAAACCTTTTTGACAACAGCTTTTATCTTATCTTCAATAGAGCCATCAAGCTCATAGCTAAAGGTAAAGTCGCCCTTTTCCTCCTCGCAGAGTCTTACAACCTCGCGGGCAAGCTCTTCGCCGCCGCGTCCGCCGTCTGCCCAGACGGTGGAGAGGACAGTGTTTACACCAAGCTCGCGGCATTTCTTAATTATAAACCCAATCTCCGCATCAGTATCTGTCGGGAAGCGGTTTACCGCTACAACACATGGGAGCTTATATACGTTCTTGATATTAGAAACATGGCGAAGGAGGTTTGGTATACCCTTTTCAAGTGCCGGAATATCCTCATCAGAAAGCTCTGTTTTCGCTCTGCCTCCGTGCATCTTAAGAGCGCGGACGGTTGCGACAACTACGACCGCATCCGGCACAAGCCCTGCAACACGGCATT
>JAZNAQ010000050.1:0-2358 GCA_045586595.1 Eubacteriales bacterium
TTATTTTATTATCACCATTGTGGCACCGAAGCCGTATTTTTGGAACGAGGCGTCCTGCGAGAGACAACGCGGATATTTGCGGCGGATTTCCTGCGAAATTGCATTGCGCAGCACACCTTCGCCCTTTCCGTGTATGAATACAATTTTCTTTCCTTTATATTTGAGGTTCTCATCCATTGTCCTGCGCACCACGTCGAGTTGGTAGTTGAGCATATCAAAACTGTTCATGCCGGCAGTGGTTTCAAGCAGTTCATCAATGTGCAGGTCAACTTCAAGGATATCGCTTCCTTTGGTTATCTTTTGGCGCGGAGCAGATTTCTTAGGTTCATCGCCTTTCTTTTTGCCAAGAATAATCTGCTGTATTTCCTCGGTGTCGGTAAAAACCTCCTTTGTAGGTTTGTCATCCACCACAAGTTCATAGATGAGCGCCCCTTCGTCAAAGAACGGATTTTCGCGGAACAAGTGAAGTTTATAGAACTTTACCGTGTCAATGCGCCGTTCAATGTTCATTGCGGGTTTAAGCGCAAAAGGCTTCTTATCCTTGAACGGAAGAAGTTGCACGCACACATGTTCGATATCGTTCAGTTCTTCGCGCCCGAACTCCTCGAGGAACATCTTTGAGTTGGGTTCAAGCACCCCGTTGGCGCGTACTGCCCAACTGCGGCCCGAGGCCGACAGATATGTAAAATAGAGCATATAGTTGCTGTCGTTGATAAGGTATGCCTCGAAGCGTGAATTGTTCAGCGACTTCTCGTCCATCGGCAGAAAGGCAAGCAGCACATTCAGCCGCTCACCCTCGGGGCGTTCCATGGGACGATATGAGACAATTGGTTCAAATGGCTCATCTTCCTCCGGTACTGCCTTTGCCTGAACAGGTTCAGGGCGTCTTTTATCTTCATTATCCTTTGCCTTCTGCGCAGGAGTCTTCTTCTCGAAGTTATACTCGTTTGTATCCACGGCAACGCACTCGCGCACGTTCATGGGGATTTCAAAACCGTCGGCGTCCTCCACCAACACAATATCCTTGCCGCGGAAACCGGTCACCACCCCGCCACCGGTCTCATATATAAAACGAACCTTATCACCTATCTTCATAAATCAGCATTATATTCTTAAAACGCGAAGATAGTGATAAAAAACGAAAAAACATTCTAAAAAAGACCTATAAAAATTTCAAGGACATAAATTTAAACAGCTTCTAAAAAAAATGTAAAGCGCGCATCTCGCAGACAAAAAAATGTGTAACTTTGATGTTGTTACTCCAAAATGACTGAATTGCAATATGAGCACTCTTTCCATTAGCTTCGAAATCAAAAGCGACAAAGTCTTTGTGACAGGATATCCCGAATTGGAAAATCGTCCAGGTATAATGATTGGAGACGGTATGGCCGAATTCAGAGGACGTTACTCCGAGCTATATATAGCCAATACAAGAACATGCAGAATACGCAAATTCTCGACCCAGACAGAATTTCTTATCAAGCAGGTATTGGTCGATGACAATGAAATCGATTATGATTCCATTGCAGAGAAGTGCAGTAAAGAGGCTCTATCTACAGCAAAAATAAAGGCAATCATCATTATTGACCTGAAAACTTGCTATGGTTTCAAGAATGGAATATGCGCCATATCTTGGGTGCTTCGACCTAATGATGGATATTATGCCGATGGATACACACCCATACAAGTAAAAAATGATGAGGTGGTCTATGCTATAATAAATACCGACCTGGAAATCATAGAACCATTCCGACCGATTACAGACATATCAGCAAATTATTTTTAAAAGCTGTATATTAAACGTAAACGGACGCACCTTCTTATAGCGCAAACGAACAGCCTCTAAATCATTCTGTCCATTACCACGCATTTCGGCAATCAGGCAATCTCCTCGATATTGCCGAAACGTTCCCACACACGCGCAAAGCCATACTCGCCCACCTTTCCGGCGGGAACAAGCAACAGGGCGCGGGCATAGACATCGGCATCGGCGATATCGCCCGAACACATGGGCGCAGCATCGCACATTACCCGCAATTCCTTCAGTGCCCTGCAGCTGCGGAAAGCCTGGTCGCCCACGTTTACCACTGCCGCCGGCAATTTGATACTCTCAACAGATGAGCAGTTATAGAATGCACCATAGCCGATGCTCAACACGCAGTCGTGCAATGTGACACTCCTGAGAGCAGTGCAGTTGGCAAGCACGCCCTGGTCGAGCATATTCACACCCTGCGGCAGGATAAATTCCTCGAGCGCCGAACAGCCCCAGAAAGCACCTTTCTTGACAGCCGCCACCGTTGACGGCAGAACTATTGCACGCAGCGAAGAGCAGTCGCGGAACGCCCAGCCCTCGACCGA
>JAZNAQ010000051.1:0-22426 GCA_045586595.1 Eubacteriales bacterium
AAACCAAATCGGCGCAAATCCCTCCTATCCTACGAAGGATTTGTTATTATGAGCGGAGCGAATAACAAGGTTCGCTCAGCCGTCAAAATCTTTGATTTTGAATACGGCGTGCGGTTCTTATATCCACTTAACTACGGAGGCGTGCCGACCATATAATTTTAATATATGCCGCAAGAGTTGTCAAGCTTTCAAAAAAATTGTTAACTTTAAAAAATAAATGTTTAAATATTTCGCGCGGTATGGTATACTTATTACATATTTATATACCCAAAAAATAAGTGGAGGTAGAGGTCATGAAGAATGCAATTAACGTAAATATCGGCGGGGCGGAGCTTCGCCTCGTCAGCGGAGAGAATGAGGAGTATACACGCCGTGTTGCGGCGCACGTTGACTCGAAGATAAGCGAGGTCTTAAAGAGCGGGAACGTATCGCTTGTAGAGGCGGCTATTCTTTCGGCTGTCAATATTTCGGACGAGTATTACAAGGCACTTGAGACTGCAGAGAATCTTCGCACACAGCTCAAGGACTACCTTGAGGACGGCAGCCGCATGAAGTCTGAAATTATGGACTTAAAGCGTGAGATTGCACGCCTTTCGGGCAGATAATAAATAATGCCGAAAAGAGCAGAAATTCTCTCGCCTGCGGGCTCACCCGAGGCGCTTCGCGCCGCAGTTGCAAACGGAGCCGACGCGGTATATCTCGGGTACGGTGGGTTTAATGCAAGGCGGCTTGCAAAGAACTTTACGGAGGCAGAGCTGCGCGAGGCTTGCGACTTTTGCCGCAAGCGCGGGGTAAAGGTATATGTTACGGTCAACACGCTTGCGCGTGACCGTGAGATAGCAGAGGTAGAAAAAATATGCCGCAGCATAAATAATGCCGGGGTCGACGCAGTTATTGTTGCCGACCTTGGCGTTGCGCGCCTTTTCAGAGAGGTTGCGCCTGACCTTCCGCTTCATGCTTCAACGCAGATGACGGTACACAACCTCGCAGGGGTAAAACAGCTTGCAGAGCTTGGCTTTACGCGCGCGGTACTCGCGCGCGAGCTTGAGCGTGAGGAGATTCGCGCCATATGCAAGGAGTCGCCGATTGAGCTTGAGGTGTTTGTTCACGGCGCGCTCTGTATGTGTTATTCAGGCCAGTGCGAGATGAGTGCGGTAATAGGCAGCCGCAGCGGCAACCGAGGCCTTTGCGCCCAGCCGTGCCGTATGCAGTATAAGCTCGGCGAGAGCGCAGGCGGGACATACCCGTTGAGCCTTAAGGATTTGTGCCTTGCCGACTATATAGTTGAGCTTTCTGAGATGGGCGTTGCATCGCTCAAGATTGAGGGGCGCATGAAACGCCCCGAGTATGTTGCAACCGTTACGGGGATTTATTCTAAAATACTTCGCGAGGACAGAGCGGCAACCGATAAAGAAAAGAAGACACTTTCAGAGATATTTTCACGAGACGGCTTTACCGACGGTTATTACATGAACCGCAAGGGCAGGGATATGTTCGGAATACGAACAGAAACTGCCGCTCCGGAGGAGCTTCTTTTGTCTGCGCGGAAAACGTATGAGGAAGTGCCCATTCCGTGTGAGGAGATTGATTTTTACTGCATAATAGAGGCGGGAAAGCCTGCGCTTCTTGCCGTAAACGACAGCCGCGGAAACAGAACTATGGCACAGGGCCCGATCCCCGAGCCTGCGCGAAATGTCGCGCTCTCGGAGGAGGCGGTATACGCCCAGCTTCAGAAAACGGGCGGGACGAGGTTTTTAGCAAAGAGTATAAACATAAAGCTTGGCGACGGGCTGGCTCTGCCGCTTTCGTCGCTTAATGCACTGCGCCGCGAGTGCCTCTCAAACCTTGAGGAGAACTATTCGGCAAAGGAAACCCGCCGCGAGGGCAAGTTTAACGTTGGCTTTAAGCTCGTAAACCGTAAAGAAAAGCCGCGCCTTACGGTTTCGGTAAGGCATGTGGGGCAGATAAGCGAAGAAATGCTTTTAAGAAACCCCGAAATAATATATATTCCGGTCACGGAGTTTAGCCGGAATGCGGAGAGAATTGCAGAAATAGCCGCAAAGTGCACCGTGGCGGCTGCGTTTCCTCGCATAATAAAGGACACCGAGCGCGAAGAGATAATAAAAATGGCGACGGACGCAAGAGAAATAGGCATAGAATATGCCGCCGTGGGTAACACAGGGCATATAGAGCTTGCAAAAGAGCTCGGGTTTACTGTCCGCGCCGATTTCGGAATAAATGTATTTAACTCTTACGCCCTGCGCGAAGTAAGGCAGATGGGCGCGGTGAGCGCGCTTCTCTCGCCTGAGCTTACTTTTGCACAGATACGCGACATATCAAAGATAATGGATACCGAAATCATCGTTTACGGGCGACTTCCGCTCATGATATGCGAAAACTGTGTGGTGCAGGCACAAAAGGGCGCGTGTGTATGCCAGAATCACCACGTTCTGACCGACCGCACAGGGGCTGCATTCCCGCTGCTTCCCGAGTTCGGCCACAGGACGCTGATTTTAAATTCACAAAAAATATTCTTGGCAGACAAGATGCGTGATTATGAAAAAATAGGCCTTGCCTTTGCGCGACTTTCGTTTACAAGTGAGAACGCGCGAGAGTGCGTACAGGTGATGGATGCATACATGGGCTGCGGCGAATACTCTCCGCATGAATATACAAGAGGACTATATTACCGAGGTGTTGAATAACAATGCTTAATGATGTGAAAATAAAACTGCTGAGCGAAACTGCAACGGTGCCGACCCGCGCGACAGACGGAAGTGCAGGATACGACCTACGCGCGGACATTAAAGAGCCGCAAACGCTGCGCCCCGGCGAGATTGCGGCAGTGCCGACAGGTGTTGCAATCGCCCTTCCCGACAAGAACTATGTCGCGGTTGTATGCGCGAGGAGCGGCCTTGCGATAAAACACGGAATTTCTCTTGCAAACGGCGTGGGAATAATAGACAGCGACTATCGCGGAGAGCTCAAGGTAGGGCTTATAAACCTCGGCGCAAACGATTTTGTTATAGAGCCAAATGAGCGCATTGCACAGATGCTTATAATGCCCGTGCTCACCCCAGAGCTTAAGGTGTGTGATGATATTTCTGAGACTGAGCGGGGCGCCGGCGGCTTTGGAAGCACAGGGAGAAAGTAGATAGCAGGTTATGTTGATTTTAGCGTCAAAGTCTCCGCGCAGGCGCGAGCTTCTCGCACTGTACACGGAGCAATTTGAAATAGAAGTATCAAACGCACATGAGCCTGATTTTTGCGGGGGAGACGTTTCAGATTATGTAAAGACACTTGCCGCCATCAAGGCGCGCGAGATTTCTGAAAGACACCCGGATGATACCGTTATCGGCGCCGATACGGTTGTAGCGTTTGACGGCAAAGTGCTTGGCAAACCCAGAGATGAGGCACACGCAAAAGAGATGCTTACAGCTATGTCGGGCAAGGCCCAGCAGGTGTATACGGGTGTGTGCGTTATAAAGGGCGGAGTTGAAATTACCGATTCTGTCTGCACATCGGTTGTGTTCCGCGAGATTTCTGAAAAAGAGATAGACGAATATATTGCCACGGGCGAAAGCCTTGATAAAGCAGGGGCCTATGGCATACAGGGCGGCGCGAAAGAGTTTGTAAAGACGATTTCGGGAGACTATTTTAACGTAATAGGCCTTCCGATGAAGCGTATCGCAGAAATTTTAGACGGAATATTAAACACACATTCGGAGTGGTGAAATAAATGAACGAGTTTTTCTCAAAAAAGACGGTTGTGACCATTCTTATAGCCGTTTTAATATCGCTCATTCTCGCGATACTCTCCGCCGTTTCGGGCGGCAGAATATCGCCTGTTGGCTCGCTTATAAATATAATCTCACAGCCGATACAAAGCGTGACATCAGGCATTTCGGGCTACTTTTCCGACAGGGCAGACCGCGCTCTGCGCTACGACGAAATGGAGAAGGAGAACGAGAAACTCCGTGAGGAGCTTGAGCTTGTAAAACAGGCTCTGCGCGAGCGTGAGGCAATGGGCAAAGAGAACGTACAGCTTCGCGCGGCGCTTGCACTGCGCGAGAGGGACTCGTCGTTTGTGTTTGAGGCGGCTGAGATTGTCGCAAAGAACGCCGACAACTGGACGCGCTCGTTTACCATAAACAAGGGCTCAAGCTCGGGCATAGTTGCCGATAACTGTGTTATTACCGCCGAGGGTATGGTTGGGTATGTCAGTGAGGTCGGCGCTACCTGGGCTACGGTCACCGCGATAACTGATACTACTATGGAGGCATCTGCAATAGCGTCGCGAACACGCGATGTTGCAAGTGCTGAGGGTGATTTTCAGCTCATGGCAGACGGCTGCTTCAGGCTAAGCTATCTCCCGCGCAATACGCAGATTTTAGCGGGCGACGTTATAGAAACCTCGGGTGTCGGTGGGCTGTTCCCCAAGGGGATAGTTCTCGGAAGTGTTGTTGAGGTAAAAAACGAAAGCCACGGTATTTCTAAATATGCTATAGTAAAGCCTGCTGTTGATCTTGATAACGTCAACCATGTGCTTGTTATAAAGTCATTTCAGATAACGGAGTAGGGGTAGAGGTAGATGACTCTGAATGTGCGCCGACAACTGTATAAATGGATATGCTACAGTGCGCTTATGTTTATCGCCGTAGTGCTTCAGACAACTCTGTTTGCAAAATTACGCGTGTTTTCTGCAGCGCCCTCGCTTATACCGTTCATCGTAGCGGCAATAGCTTTGCGTGAGGGTGTCGGCAACGGTATGATTGCAGGACTTATCGGCGGATTTATATGCGATGCGATATATTCGGGGCACGAAGGGTTTTATATTATCACTATGTGTGCGCTTGCGTTTGTGATTTGCCTGATGAACACGGTTATGTACTGGAAAAGTTACGGAATGGCAGTGATTGACTGGGCGGTGCTAATAATTCTTATGCATTTTATCCATTACTGTCTTTATATGCTCGCCAAAGGTGAAGGCAGCATTGTTTCGCTTGCGTATGTAATACCGGGTGAATTTATTGCAAGTTTGCCGTTTACGCCGTTTTTGTATGTGATGATAAAGAAAATCCAAAAAGGGTTTGAAGAACTGGACGAATTTTGATTTGAGAGAAGGTGCGCACGATGAACAGAAATAACGTAAGAGTGTGGATTCTTGCGGCAGTCGCGATGGTTGCGGCAGTTGTGTTTGTCGGCCGCCTTTATTTTTTACAGATAGTAAGCGGTGAGGACTATCTTGAACGCTCGACAAAGCGCACCTCGCGCACCGTTACTGTTACAGCGCCTCGTGGAGAAATACTCGATCGCTTTGGGAGGCCGCTTGTTACAAACCGAATGAGCTTTTCAGTTGTGTTTGATGCTACAACGTGGGACAAATCAAAGCGCGAGGAGGTTCTGATCTCGCTCGTTACGCTCTGCGACACAGCGGGGCAGGAGTACATTGACACACTCCCGATAACTGCCGCCTCTCCATTTGCCTATACCTATACCGCGGGCGAGGGGTCAAGCGACGAAAAGGATATAGCAGAATATTTGAAAAACAGGAAGTGGGACAAGGACACGCCTGCAGACGAGCTTATAGGGCTTTTTGTTGAGAGATATGACCTTAAAAAAACCACAGACACAACGCTTCTCAGGAAAATAATCGGTGTGTGTTATGAGATGGAAACACGCGGCTTTTCTAAGTCGCAGCCGTATACATTCGCCCGAGATGTAGACCGCGAGCTTGTAACGCGCATAAAGGAGCATTCGCGCGCGCTTCCCGGTGTTATGATAGAGGTAGAGCCAATACGAGAGTATAAGACAAGCGCCGCCGCACATCTGCTCGGCAGGGTAGGGATAATTTACCGTGAGGAGTATGCCGAACTCAAGGCGCAGGGCTATAAAATGACTGATATGGTCGGCAAAGACGGGATAGAAAAGGCGTATGAATCCTATCTGCGCGGCATTGACGGCTCAAAGACAACCGAAACAACAACCACTGGAAAGACAACAACAGTTTTATATGAAGAGCCCCCCGTGCTCGGAAAAAACTGTGTGCTCACAATAGACCTTAAGATGCAGGAAGCGGCAGAGAAAGCACTTTCTGAGCTTGTGCCGCGGCTCCGCGCAGAGGGAAAGACCAACCCGCGCTGGGGCGGCGAGGACGCAAAGGGCGCGGCCTGCGTTGCGATAGACGTAAAATCGGGGGGATTGCTCGTTTCAGCATCATACCCGACTTATGATATAACGCAATATTCTAAAAATTACAATGCCCTTTTTAAGGACAAATATCTTCCTCTTTTAAACCGCGCGATACAGGGCGCGTACCCGCCCGGCTCGACGTTTAAAATGATAACGGCCGTAGCAGGGCTTGAGGAGAACATAATAGAGCCGGATGAGAAGATGCTTACCACAGGTAAGTACATGTATTATGCACCCAGCACAACGCCGATGTGCGACATCTTCCGCCAATACGGTAAGACTCATGGCAAGATAGATGTATCAGAGGCTATAAAGGTTTCGTGCAACTACTTCTTCTATGATGTCGGACGCCGTGTGGGGATAGACACGCTTGCGGCGTGGGCAAAAAGGTTTGGTCTGGGCGAGAAGACGGGAATTGAGATTGCGGGCGAGCTTTCGGGGCAGGTCGCGAGCCGTGAGGCACGCGAGGCAAAGGGCAGGCCCTGGTACCCGGGCGAGACACTGTCTGCGGCTATCGGCCAATCGGACACGATGGTGACGCCCATTCAGCTTGCAAACTATGTTGCACAGCTTGTAAACCACGGTGTGAGGTATAAGCCGCACCTGTTAAAGAGCGTGCGCGACCCGGACACAAACGAGGAGCTTGAAGCCATAACCCCCGAGGTGGTAAGCCGTATAGATCTCTCGGAGGACACATACAGAGCGATAATAGACGGACTTCACGCCGGTGCGCAGGAGAGCGGCGGTACTTCATACTCGGTTTTCGGTAATTACGCTGTTGCTGTCGGAGGAAAGACGGGCTCGGCTCAGGCACCGGGAGGCTCGCACGCTGTTTATGTAGCGTTTGCGCCGATTGATGACCCTGAGGTTGCCGTTGCCGTAGTTGTAGAGAACGGCGGTCAGGGCAGCCGAATTCCATCGGTTGCAAAAGCAGTATTTGATGCATACTTCTCAGCAAGTTTTGAGAACGTTAAACGTACAAATGAGGGTGTTTTGTTGGCGTAGGTCTTTGTTTTAATAGATATTATATAGTTGCATCTGCTTTGTTTGTTTAATTAGCTTGCCCTGCGGGGCAGGAGATTCCTTCTTTTTCTTTTGAAAAAGAAGCAAAACAAAGAAAAGGGGGGATTTCGATTTCCCCCCTTTTTAAACCCCCTTGAAACGACCAGGGCTTTGCCCTGGACCCGTTAAAAAAGTGCAAATTTTTTAATTTACAAATTAAATTTTATATTGTATACTATAATAAATGTGGTTGAAAGGAGCGGGGAGTATGTCGCGTGCTATATGCGTTGCCTCAGGCAAGGGCGGAACAGGTAAGACCTCGGTTGCATCGGGGCTTGCGTGCTGTCTTGCGGCATTAGGCAAACGGGTTGTTGTTCTCGATGCCGATGTAGGGCTTCGCAATATGGACATTGTCCTCGGTGTTGCCGACGCGGCACTATTTGACTTTACAGATGTTATCTCCGGCAATGTTGAGCTTTCGCGTGCGCTGCTTACCCATCCACTTATAGAAAATCTTTCGCTTTTGTCTGCTCCACTCGGCGAGCACGCGGGGAGAAGTACCTCGCCGGAGGAGATAGCAAAGCTTGTTTGTGAGATAAAAGAGCTGTGCGATTTTTGCATAATCGACTGCCCTGCAGGGCTTGATTTTGGATTTAATCTTGCCGCTGCCGCGGCAGATGCTGCTATTCTCGTGGCGACTCCCGATACTGTGAGCCTTCGCGATGCTCAGCTTACACGCGCGGCGCTGCGTGCGCGCGGGATTCGCGATATACGCCTTGTTGTAAACCGTGTTCGCCCGTCGCTCATAAGAAAGCTTGCCGCTGCAAATATTGACGAGGCGATAGACCGCACAAACACACAGCTTATCGGTATTGTGCCGGAGGATAAAAATGTTATAGAAGCGGCAAACAAGGGGACACTTCTGTTTTCAAACCTTCGTGCACCTGCTGCCCGTGCATATCGCAATATAGCAAGAAGGGTATGCGGGGAGAATGTTCCGCTTATGAAGATATCGAGAAAAATTTGAGTATGAGGATAATGATATGAACATAGCGCTCATTGCACATGATAAGAAAAAAGAACTTATGATACAGTTTTGTATAGCATATAAAGGCGTGCTTGAGAAGCACTCTCTCTGCGGTACGGGTACCACAGCAAAGCTTGTCTCCGAGGCAACGGGTTTAAGTGTACGTCAGTTTCTCTCAGGGGCGCAGGGTGGCGACCAGCAGATAGGCGCACGCATTGCATACAACGAGATTGATATGATGCTGTTCTTCCGTGACCCGCTGTCAGAAAAACCGTATGAGCCCGCTGTAACCTCGCTTTTAAGGCTGTGCGATGTACATAATGTGCCTGTTGCGACAAATATTGCGACTGCTGAAGTGCTTGTTCTCGGTCTTGCGCGCGGCGATATGGACTGGAGAGATATTGTAAACCCCAAAAATGAAGAATAGAAGTTTGTCGGATTTTGCTTGACAAATAACACATGTTGCATTATAATCGGTATCAAGATATGGCCTTTAAAAACGGTGCGGAGATGCCGACAAGGTAACAGTAAAAAGCTTCAAGTGTGTCACCAAACGCACTGCCGAGTTTCTCGGCAAGGCGTATTTTTTTGAGCCACAAAAAAGGTGTGGAGGATAAAAAATATGAAAATGATTTTCGATGTGGAATCAAAGCCAAAGTTTGGCCAGCTTATAGTATTTGCCATTCAGCAAATGCTTGCAATCATGGCGGCAACCATTGCTGTGCCCATGATTATAGGAAACGGCCTTACCCCTGCTGCCGCCATGTTCGGCGCAGGCTGCGGTACAATTATTTACCAGCTTTTCACAAAGTTTAAGAGCCCGGTATTCCTCGGTTCATCGTTTGCGTTTATCGGCTCAATGCTCGCCGCTTTTGCCGGCGGTGTGTCTATGTCGCTCGGGCTTTTGGGTCTTATCATCGGTGCGGTTTCGGCTGGACTTGTTTATGTAATCATTGCGGCAGTAATAAAGGCTGTCGGGGTTAACTGGATAAACAAGCTCATGCCGCCTGTTGTTATCGGCCCGACGGTTGCTATTATCGGCCTTTCACTTGCGGGCAACGCAATCGGTGATCTGATGCGTGGAGATGTATTAAACGCAGAAGGGCTTATGGCAGCATCTCCCTATGTCGCGCTTATCTGCGGTCTTGTAACACTTGCTGTTACAATGCTCTGCTCAACATACGGCAAAAAGATGTCACGCCTCATTCCGTTCATACTCGGAATACTTGCGGGGTATGCAACCGCGGCAGTGTTCACGGTAATTGGCAGTGTTGCGGGAATAGATGCTCTTAAGATAGTTGATTTCAGCGTGTTTACAAGTTATATGCTCCCTGAGGGTGTGGTAGGTATTGAAACCTTCCTCAGTGTTCCTGATTTTGCATTCATCGGTGCAATAAAGGGCATATCTGAGCTCAACTGGTCATATGTAATTACAATCATTGTAGCATATGTACCTGTTGCATTCGTTGTTTTTGCAGAACACGTTGCAGACCACAAGAACCTTTCAAGTATAATAGAGCGTGACCTGTTCACTGAGCCGGGCCTTTCACGCACACTCATGGGTGACGGTGTCGGTTCTATGGTCGGTGCTTTCTTCGGCGGCTGCCCGAACACAACATACGGCGAGAGCGTTGGCTGTGTTGCTATCACAAAGAACGCATCTGTCGTAACAATCACCGCGGCGGCAATCGGCAGTATTATAGTTTCGTTCATCACCCCGCTTGTAGCATTTGTTGACTCAATTCCGGCTTGTGTAATGGGCGGCGTATGCGTTGCACTTTATGGTTTTATCGCAGTTTCAGGCCTCAAGATGCTCCAGCAGGTTGACCTAAATGAGAACTGCAACCTGTTTACTGCTTCTGTCATACTCATCGCTGGTATCGGCGGGCTTACAATTACATTTGGCGCAGTAACGCTTACATCTATCGCCGCAGCGCTCATCCTCGGTATCCTTACAAATGTAATGCTTTCAAAGAAGAATTAGCAGACAGTAAGGCACAGAATATAAAGAAGAAGCCCCACGGTACTTTGCCGTGGGGTTTAATTTTTTACAATATATTTCTTTTGTTGATTTGCCCTGCGGGGCAGGGGTTCTCTTCTTTTGCTTTTGCAAAAGAAGCAAAACAAAGAAAAGGGGGGATTTCAATTTCCCCCCTTTTCAAACCCCCTTAAAACGACCAGGGCTCCCGCCCTGGACCCGGGTTATACTTTACAAAATATCCCATCTGTGGTAAGATGTACTTGTCACGCAAACTAAATATTTGTACATACTAAGCTTGTATTTTACCTTTGGTAAAAATGCATGCTCTAATCTCATATGCTTAGTATGTGATAAGTTTGCGTGACGGCGACAGAGCTGCGTTTTTCAGTGCGTGGCTTGTGCTGCGCACTTTTTTATTTCAAGGAGGTAAAACAAATGAGATGTGAAAATATTTTTTGTGTTTACTGTAATAAAGAGGAATGTATACTTAAAGAGATTTCACTTAATGAAGTAGGTCTGTGTGACTGTTGCATAAACATAAATATACCTGAGGAAGAGCTTGAAAAATACAGAAAATCCCTTTTGAAGATGTATGATGAAAGCGATAACACAGATATATTGGGCAGAGTAAAATAAAAAAAGACCCATGAGGGCCTTTTTTATTTTATCATTATTTTGTCGCGGAGCTTTTCTGCCTCGCCCTTGATTTTGCCGAGCGTTTCCTTTAAGCCCGAGTCCTCTATATAATCGTGGTTTTCGTAAAAAATAGAATAGACGTGTTTCTTGTCACCGGACTCACCGAGCAGAGCGTCCTCCGCGTTCTGCTCGGTTTTCTTTAGGTTGTCCCACTGCTCACGCGTAAACTTGCCTATAGACATAAGTCTTATGTCGCGCTCGCCCTCGGTGTAGTAGAAATCGGTCTGCGGGTATGTGTTACCTGCGCTTCCGACCTCGCGCGTGACAGCCTTAAAATTGTTCTGCCACGATTCGGGTACGTCAAAGCTTACGTCGTTCTCGTCATACACCGCAATTCTTTCGCCGCCCGGCGCTGAGTTTTCAACGGGTGAGTCCGCCGCATTCTCTGATGCGTTGTCGCCACACGAGCAAAGGAGAAGCATGAGCATAAGGATTGGAGCAATAAATTTTTTCATATTGTAAATCACCTCGCACATAGTATAAGCACAAAATCTGAGGAATATACAAAACAAAATGTATAATTATTAGTACAATATACTTTGAGTTGTCACAAATTCTCTTTTTTTATAAATCGGGTATTCATGTGTAATTTTGCGGGCATAATGAAAGCACAACCAAAAAAGGAGAGAGTTTTATGAAAAAAATATTTTTACCGATTTTTGCGTTTCTTGCGCTTTTTGTGTTTTCGGGATGTATGGGAAACGGCGGAGGAGAGGATGCATCCGTCGCGGTTTTCTACTACACATACAGCGACCCGTACATTTCAACGGTGCGAGCATCTCTTGACCGCGAGCTTGAAGCTCTCGGCGTAAACTATCAGGACTATGACTCAAACTCAAGCCAGACAACCCAATCTGAGCAGGTGCAGACAGCAATAACCAAGGGCGCGACAATGCTTATTGTTAACATCGTTGAAACCGGCTCGGATGATGCGGCGCGAGGAATTGTTGAGCAGGCGCGCGCGGCAGATATTCCGCTCGTGTTCTTTAACCGCGAGGTATCAGACAACGTAATTGCAAGCTATGAGAAGTGCGCCTTTGTCGGAACTGATGCCGCCGAGGCAGGGCATATGCAGGGCGAAATGATAGCAAGCTACCTTATAGATAATTATGATGAAACCGACCTCAACGGCGACGGCAAGATTTCTTATGTTCTTTTCAAAGGCCAGGACGGTAACGCCGAGGCAGAGTTCCGCACACAATACTCAGTTGAGGACGCAAACGCATACCTTAAAGAAGCGGGCAAGCCCGAGCTTATGTTCTACAACCCGAATAACCGAGACAAATACCTTGTCGATAAGAACGGAACGTGGTCGGCAGGGGCCGCCAACGAGTATATGACAACAATCCTCACCGAATATACCGAGAGCGGAAAGAACATGGTCGAGGTTGTAATCTGCAACAATGACGGTATGGCGGAGGGCGCGATAACCGCGCTCAATACCGCAGGGTATAATAACGGTAGCGGAAAGACAATACCTGTGTTCGGAGTAGACGCAACCGATGCGGCGGTTTCGCTTATCGGCGCGGGCAAGATGACGGGTACGATTAAGCAGGACGCAGAGGGTATGGCAAAAGCTCTTGCTCACCTTACAAATAATGTGAAGTCTGCAGCCGATATAATGGAAGGCACAGAGAATTTTGTGGTTGATGAAAATGTATCGAAAATCCGAATCCCATATGACATTTACACGGGTGAGTAAAGGGCATGGAAAACGACATTCTTCTGGAGATGCAAAACATCTCAAAAAGCTTCCCCGGGGTTAAGGCGCTTGACAACGTGACGCTGAAGGTTCGCCGCGGTACGGTTCACGCCCTTATGGGCGAGAACGGCGCAGGCAAGAGCACGCTTATGAAGTGCCTTTTCGGGATATACTCTAAAGACTCGGGCAAAATATTTTTAGACGGGCAAGAGGTCAGCTTTAAAACCTCTAAAGAGGCGCTGGGCTCCGGTGTTGCCATGGTGCATCAGGAGCTTAATCAGGCACTCAAGCGCTCGGTGGCAGACAATATCTGGCTTGGGCGATACCCGACCGTTGGGCCGCTTGTGTCAGAGAAGAAAATGCGCCATGATACGCGTGAGGTGTTTAAAATGCTTGGCATTGACATCGACCCCGGGCGAATAATGAGTACAATGCCTGTCGCTCAGCGACAGATGGCAGAGATAGCAAAAGCCGTGTCGTTTGATGCGCGCGTAATCGTGTTCGACGAGCCGACAAGCTCGCTCAACGACGCAGAGGTAGAGCACCTTTTTCGCATAATAAATATGCTGCGTGACCGGGGATGCGCGATAATTTATATCTCGCATAAGATGGAGGAGATTCTCCGCATCTCAGACGAGGTGACCGTCATGCGTGACGGAAAGCACATCGCGACTGAGCCTGCGAAAGAGCTCACAATGGAAAAAATAATAAAGCTGATGGTGGGCAGAGAACTGAAAGAGCGCTTCCCCGAGCGAAAAAACAAGCCGGGGGAGACGCTCCTCACCGTTGAAAACCTCTCCTCGGTTTATTCAAACCTGCGCGACGTTTCTTTTGAGCTCAGAAAGAGTGAGATTGTCGGCATTGCGGGGCTTGACGGTGCGGGCAGAACAGAGCTTTTAGAAAACCTGTTCGGGCTCTCTGCAAGGGCAGGGGGCAAGCTCACGCTTCACGGCAGAGAGATAAAAAACCGAAGCGCTCGTGAGGCGATCCGCAACGGCTTTGCGTTTGTTACGGAAGAACGCCGCTCGACGGGCATTTTCGGCATACTCTCAATCCGCGCAAACACAACCGTTTCAAGCCTTAAGAAGTATCGCGTAAACAAGCTTTGGCTTGATAAAAAGAAAATGAAAAAGGTCACCGACAACGTGATTTCATCGCTCCGGATAAAAACCCCGACGCAGGATACAAAAATACGCACGCTCTCGGGCGGCAATCAACAGAAGGTCATTTTTGGACGATGGCTGCTGACCGAGCCTGAGATAATGCTGCTCGATGAGCCGACACGAGGTATAGACGTAGGCGCAAAGTATGAGATATACAGCGTTATCGGAGACATGGCAGCGAGCGGGAAGGCGATTATCATGGTGTCGTCCGAAATGCCCGAGCTTTTAGGTGTGTGTGACAGAATACTTGTAATGTCCGGCGGAAGGCTTGCCGGTGAGGTTGATGCCCGAACCACAACGCAGGAAGAGATTATGACTCTTGCGACAAAATACGCATAAAACCTTACTTTTCAGAGGTGTCATATGGAAAATAAGAAAAATACGATGATGCGGCGCGGCTTTGCCGAGTATAAGACGCTTGAGCCCGCCGAAAAAAAGCGAGTGCGCCGTGAGTTTTTTATAAACAATGCGCTGTATATTTTCCTCGTCATAGTAATTATAGCAATCGCAATTTATCGCCCGCGTTTTCTCTCTGCGGGCTCGCTTATTAACATACTCTCGCTGTCTGCGGCAAACCTGCCGATTGCGCTCGGTATTGCCGGTGCAATTATACTAACCGGCACAGACCTCTCGGCAGGTCGTGCCGTGGGTCTATGTGCGTGTGTTGCCGCATCACTTCTTCAGGCGACGGGGTATGCGAACAAAATGTTCCCCGAGCTTGCCACTGTCCCGGTAGCCGTTGTAATACTTCTCATTGTGGCAATCGGCGCGGCGGTCGGCGCGCTCAACGGCTTTTGTACAGCGAAGTTTAACCTTCATCCGTTCATTGTTACTCTTGCAACCCAGCTTATCATCTACGGCGCACTGCTTATGTATCTCACCCTCGGTACAAACAACGGTCAGTCAATATCGGGGCTTGACGCATCGTACACAAACCTTATAAACGGCAGTATTCTGTCGGTTGGCGGCACGGCGATACCGAACTTCGTGTGGTACTCGCTTATAATAACGGTAATCATGTGGTTTGTGTGGAATAAGACCACGTTCGGCAAAAATATGTTTGCCGTCGGTTCAAACCCCGAGGCCGCGCATGTATCCGGCGTAAACGTAACCCGCACTATAATACTCGTTTTTACGCTTGCGGGCGCGCTGTACGGAGTGACCGGCTTTATCGAGGGCGCGCGTATAGGCTCAAACAGTGCGTCAACTGGGCTTAACTACGAGCTTGACGCAATCGCGGCGTGCGTAATCGGCGGCGTATCGTTTGTGGGCGGCATAGGTAAAATCCGCGGCGTTATTATGGGTGTTGTTCTTCTTAGAATAATATTCGTCGGGCTTACGTTCCTCTCGGTCAACCAGAATATGCAGTATATAATAAAGGGCCTTATAATTCTTATCGCCTGCGCTATAGATATGAGAAAATATTTGGTAAGGAAGTAGCTATGAAAAATAATCTGTATAAAAACACGAAAGTTTCGGTAAGGGTACTGGATATTACGATTATAGGCGGGATAGTTGCTCTTGCGATACTCACCGCCCTGCAGTTTTAAAACAGAAGCCCCTTTTACAAAAAGGGGCTTCTGTTTTTTTAATATATTTCTGTATATATATTTATTACAGATTTATTACATGTGGAAAAAAGTCCTTGACGGAATTTACCGTATAAGTTATTATTTATTATGTAAAGTAGGCTATAATGCCATAATCAGAGGAGGAGTATTTCATGAGAAATCTCAAAAAGGTTCTTGCGCTTGCTCTCGTATTCGCAATGGCGTTTACGTTCACTGCAGGTGCTGCTTTCACAGACATAAATAGCATCGGCACAAACTATGTTGACGATGTTAACATGCTCGTGGAGCTTGGCGTACTCGCCGGTTACCCGGATGGTTCATTCGGCCCGGCAAAGAACATCACACGTGCAGAGTTTGCTAAGATGGCATACACACTCAAGTATGGCTCTGACGCAGACGGCGATCTTTTCGCTGCACAGGCTTCCAAGTTCACAGACGTTGAAGGCAACGCAAACGTCGCTTGGGCAAAGGGTTACATCAACTACTGCGCAAACCAGAACATCGTATCAGGTGTTGGTAACAACAAGTTCAACCCGCAGGGCAACATCACAGTAGCAGAAGCTGCTAAGATGATCCTTGTTATCCTCGGCTGCGACCCTTCTCGCGAAGGCTTCACAGGCGCAAACTGGATGTCCAACGTTGTTTCTAAGGCAATCGACCTTGGCGTATTCAACGGCTGGGCTGGCGATCCGTCACAGCTTGCAACACGTGAGCTCGTAGCAAAGCTTATGCGTAACGCAGTATTTGCTCCGATTTACACATACAGCGCAATCACAGGTGCTGGCGGCCAGGTTAACGCTCTTGGCACAGCTTTCAACAAGACACTCGGTGAGACAACAATGGG
Organism: Eubacteriales bacterium; assembly: GCA_045586595.1. Lineage (GTDB taxonomy): Bacteria > Bacillota > Clostridia > Oscillospirales > JAAYXM01 > SIG480. The sequence continues at coordinate 16,179 of JAZNAQ010000051.1, forward strand.
CCTCTACCATGAGAGCGGTATCGTTGTAGCAAACGAGCACAACTTCGTTGAAACAGACGAAAAGGGCGACGCTCTTCTCGATCAGCCGGGCAGCGGTATCGCTGCAACAGGCGATGATGAGATGTCAATCATCTACTACACAACAACACTTAACGGCGTTGAGAGCGGTAACTACCTCGAAATCGACCGTGGTCTCTCCGACGAGCTCCTTGGTAACAAGGTTGATGTTTACTTCACAGCAGACATCCAGAGAGATGCAACAACAGGTTACATCACAGCTTACCATGATGCAGAAGTTATCGGCAACGTTCTCGTAAGCAGCGACACAGTTGTTTACAACGTAGCAGCTTCTGAAGTAGAGCTTCTCCCGAACCACAAGTCTGAGAGCGAAGCTCTTGTACGTCCGTACATCTCATTTGCAGATGAGGACGGCAACGAAGTTAAGATCTCAACTCCTTCTACTGTAAACAAGTACATGAAGAAGGAAGTTGCAAAGTCAAAGGGCGACGTAGCTCAGTTCTTTAACAAGTTCGCATACCTCAGCAGCACAACCGCAACAACAGAAGGCACATACGGCAAGGTAGCTGTTGACTCAAGCACAGCTTTCGTAGCTGACCTGGGCAGCAACAACCTCGCACAGTATCGTTTCGTTTCTGTTGACGGTGGTAAGACATACTCTTACATCTTCAAGACAAACGCTGTTGCAACAAGTATTGCATATGTAACAGCATACAACGAAGCAAAGGGCACAATCGCTCTTTCAGGCATCGGCAACAAGGACTTCGAAGAAGTTACAATCAAGGGCGACGTAGCTATTGACGACATGGTAGCATGCTACTATGCTGACGACAAGCTCGTTGTTGAGAAGGCAGAAGCTTTCAAGGCTGCCTTTGAAAACTACGGAGAAGAGAACAACACAGTTATCCTCAACGGAAAAGAATATACTCCGTGGGTATTGTGTGACCTTGACGGCAAAAGCTCATTGTTTGATTATTATGATGAATACAAGAGCGCAATGACTGCTTCTACAAAGTACTATATATATAAAGGTATGATAATGCGCATAGAGCAGGGCGATGAGGCTGAGAATACTGGCAGCACCTCGGGCGACAGCAAATATGCCGTTATCCTTCGCTCAAGCTACGATAGCCTTGCTGATACCGCATATGTATTCCTCACCTTTGAGGACGGCAAAACCGGCAGATATGAGATAGGTAAGCTCTATAAAGAGTCAAACAGCTCATCAAAGCCCAATGATGACCTCAAGAGCGATTTTGATAAAAACAGGTACTTCGGTGCAGTTGTAAAGTGCAAAATTCTTGATGACGGCACGGTTGACCTCTCCGCTCAGAACTTCAAGAGCAATGAGTTTATTGAAAACTATGGCGACGGCTCAAGTGATTACGGAACCTATGTCAACGGGACATTTACGAAGGACGGTACAAAAACATACGACTTCGGAATTGACGGTGGAAAAGTAAAACTGTCAAAGACAATATCCAAAACAAGCACAGGAACAACCACAACTGATGTAAACACATATTACACGAAGAATGACGACACAACTATCTTCCTCATCTACGGAAATCCGATGTATGACCAATACGGAGTTGAGGATAGGGAGCATGATGATTATATTGAAGTTGCTGCAAGGCCGTATAAGATCTCTGAGTTAGCAGACCTTAATGCTGCCTATATAGACAATTTCTATTACCAATCTTACGTCGGCCCTGCCAAATTTGAAGGAATTCTTGCCGGTCATGTTGTTTTTGAAAAGACAACAAAGAAGGAAAAGAATATTACTGCTGCTTCTATGACCGTCGGCAGGAGCGTGCCTAAGGCTCAGTTTAATGTAACTGATAATTTGGCTTATGTTGTTTCTGCAACGCAGAGCTATAACCCGGCTACAGGTTACTATGCTAAGTTTAACCTCATTAACGAAAAGGGCTCTTTTGCAATGGAGACAGCTCCCGGCCCGGTTGACAGCTTTAACGCCGGCCAGCTCACAGATCAAAAGGTTGGGCCAATAGACCAGGTGAATGGCATCTTCCCGGCAGGCTCCTTTATCCGTTATAAGCTCAACGAAGACGGAAAGATAAAGGTTGTAGACAACAGCGGCATGAAGTTTGACATAACCGGAATCAAGAAGGGCTATACACCAGGTAGTTCCGGTATGTATCTCGTTAATATTACAGGCGAGAAAAACGGCGTTGTAACATTCTATAAGAATATTTATGAAAGTGCAACACCGATTAACCCGGCGACAGAGCCTATTGAATCGCTCAAGTTCCATAAGGAGCACGGTTGCAAGATTATAACAATCGCTGATAACGAATATGTAGGAGACTTCATTGTAAACTTCAGCCCGAATGAGACAACATTTAAAGCAAAAACAGGTAATGCAATCATTCAGGTAGAAGAAGGCCAGATAATCAGAATCTTCTCCTTCGCAGACGGATATACACATAAGCGCTAATTAATAAATCACCCGTGCGTTTTAGCGCACGGGTGATTTTCTCGCTCAGAATGACAAAAGGGCACAAAAGCTCTCCGCTCACAAATACAACCCCTAAAATTACCGTAATATTTCGTTTTGTTACAGCTGTGTTACATTTGCCAAAAACCGCTTGACGATTTTTTCCTCATAAGGTATTATGTGTATTGTAAAAAAGGCTATATAAGCCAAAAATTTTAAGGAGGAAAAAATCCATGAGAAATCTTAAGAAGATTCTCGCACTTGCTCTCGTATTTGCTATGGCATTTACATTCACTGCAGGTGCAGCAAGCTTTACTGATGCAGCAGACATCGGCACAAACTATCTTGACGATGTTAACATGCTCGTAGAGCTCGGCGTACTCGCTGGCTACCCGGATGGTTCATTCGGCCCGGCAAAGAACATCACACGTGCAGAGTTTGCTAAGATGGCATACACACTCAAGTATGGCTCTGACGCAGACGGCAACCTCTTTGCAGCACAGGCTTCTAAGTTCGTTGACGTTGAAGGCAACGCAAACGTAGCTTGGGCAAAGGGTTACATCAACTACTGCGCAAACCAGAACATCGTTTCAGGTGTTGGTGCAAACAAGTTCAACCCGCAGGGCAACATCACAGTTGCAGAAGCTGCTAAGATGATCCTTGTTATCCTCGGCTGCGATCCGGCTAAGGAAGGCTTCACAGGCGCAAACTGGATGTCCAACGTTGTTTCTAAGGCAATCGACCTCGGCGTATTCAACGGCTGGGCAGGCGATCCGTCAGCTCTTGCTACACGTGAGCTCGTTGCAAAGCTTATGCGTAACGCAGTATTTGCCCCGATCTACACATACAGCGCAATCACAGGTGCTGGCAGCCAGGTTAACGCTCTCGGCACAGCATACAACAAGACACTCGGTGAGACAACAATGGGTCTCTACCACGAGACTGGTATCGTTGTAGCTAACGAGCACAACTACATCGAGTCTGACGAAAAGGGCGGCGCTCTTCTTGATCAGCCGGTTGGCTTTGGCGCAACAGCTGACGACGAGATGTCCATCATCTACTACACAACAACACTCAACGGTGTTGTAAGCGGTAAATACCTCGAAATCAACCGTGGTCTCTCTGATGAGCTCCTTGGTAACAAGGTTGATGTTTACTTCACAGCAGACATCCAGAAAGATGCAACAACAGGTTACATCCAGGCTTACCATGATGCAGAAGTTATCGGCAACGTTCTCGTAAGCAGCGACACAGTTGTTTACAACGTACAGGCTTCTGCGGTAGAGCTTCTTCCGGCTCACAAGTCTGAGAGCGAAGCTCTTGTACGTCCGTACATCTCATTTGCAGATGAGGACGGCAACGAAGTTAAGATCTCAACTCCTTCTACTGTAGCAAAGATTGCAAAGAAGGCTGTTGCAGAGGATGATACTAACGTAACAAGCTTCTTCAACAAGTTTGCATATGTAAGCAGCACAAACGCAACAAGCGAAGGCACATACAGCAAGGTTGGTACCTACAACTCTACAACAAATGTTTGGGATGACACAAGCAAGACTTTTGTAGATGACATGGGCAGCAACAACCTCGCACAGTACCGTTTCGTTTCTGTTGACGGTGGTAAGACATACTCTTACATCTTCAAGACAAACGCTGTTGCAACAAGCATTGCATACGTAACAGCATACAACGAAGCAAAGGGCACAATCGCTCTTTCCGGCATCGGCAACAAGGACTTCGAAGAAGTTACAATCAAGGGCGACGTAGCTGTTGACGACATGGTAGCATGCTTCTATGCTGACGACAAGCTCGTTGTTGAGAAGGTTGAGACAATCTCCGGCGCTGTTGAAGGCTTCAACGATGACGGTTCTGTTTCTATCAACGGTAAGGATTACTTCGCATGGGCATCCTGCAAGGACGGCAACAAGAACGCTATCTCCAACCTCTTCGACTACTATGTAGCAAGACCGGCAACAATGGAAGGCGCAACATACTATGTATGCGGCAACCTCATCATTCGCCTCGACAGCGATGCAAAGGCTGTTGCAGCAACTAACTACGCTATCCTTCTTAACGCTTATGACGATACACACGGCACAGCTTTCGTAACTCTCGGTTTTGCTGATGGCACATCCAAGAAGTACGAAGTTGGCAAGATGTTCGAGTCAAGAAACAGCGGCGGCAAGGATGACGATGCTACACATTTCACAGGCCTTGCAATCGGTGGTCTTGTAAAGTACAAGGTTCTTGACAACGGCACAGTAGACCTCTCTGCTCAGACATTCAGAACTGACGCTATTTCTGCTGACGCTGAGTACAAGTACCGCAAGAACACAGCAACAGGCATCAACGAAGGTGCTGTTGTAGTTAGTGGCGCAAAGGTATTCCCGGAGAGCGATGAGACAGTTGTCTTCGTTATCTACGATGATGCTTCTACAGTATCTGCTCCGAAGTTTGCAACATACAAGGTTGCAGACATCAAGGCTTTGACACCGGCAGCAACAACTGTTCTTGGTGCAAGCGCAGCTGACGTTGTCTTCGACGACGACACAAGCACAACAAAGAATGTTGTAGTTGCAGCTATGACAATCGCAACAGATTCAGGCAACAACTATGCATTCCAGGGTCTCACATCAAACGACGAGACAGCAACATTCGCTCTCGTTGTTAACGCAATGCAGAGATACAACTCCGCTACAGACAAGTACTATGCAGAGCTCACTCTTGTTAACCAGGATGGCCTCTTCACAGCTACAACTGTAGAGGATGTTCAGAACTACAGCAACCAGTCTGCTCTCGACCCGACTAAGAAGATCGGTAACATCTCTGTAGCAGGCAGCACATTCCCGGCAGGCACATTCGTTCTCTTCGAGAAGAATGCTGAAGGCCTTATCGACCGCCTCGACTACAAGACACTCGACGGCAGCATCAATGGTACAACAATCAATGTTGCTTCTTATGCTGAGGCACAGGGCTTCTACCTCGTTAACGTAATCAGCGACGGTTCTGGCCGCATCACATTCTATGATTCTGTAACAGGTGCAGACGACACTGATCTTACTAACAACACTGTTCTCTCAGCTAAGTACGACAAGGACGGCTATAAGGTTATCACTGTTGGTGATGAAGAGTACCTTGGCGAGTCTCTCGTAACATTGGCTGCAAACGAGTCAGAGCTTAAGAAAGACAAGGGTAACGCAATCATCTACCTCAACAAGGATAAGGAAGTTGAGTACGTTTACTCTTTCGTTGACGGTTACACAAAGTAAGAAATTGCTTTACATGTAATCATAAATAAATAGTTTACTATTTCCCCGAGGGCTTAACCGCCCTCGGGTTTTTGTTTTGTTTGCTTGACACATATGATATACTATTTAGTGGTAAAGACCACGAAAGGAAGTTCTATAAATGAGTGAAACATGCACACACGATTGTTCGTCGTGCTCTAAAAACTGCGGAGAAAGACAGGCTCCGTCAAGCTTTCTCGTAGAGCCGAACAAGCTCTCAAAGATAAATAAGGTCATCGGCGTTGTCAGCGGTAAGGGCGGCGTAGGTAAGAGCCTTGTTACAGGCTTAATGTCTGTGCTTTCAAGAAGAGCAGGCTTTAATACTGCGGTGCTTGACGCCGATATTACAGGCCCCTCCGTGCCCAAAATGTTCGGAGCGAAGGAAAAAGCCCTTGGTGCAGAAAACGGAATTTACCCTGTTCAGACAAAGACAGGTATAAGACTTATGTCCATTAATCTTTTAATGGAAAACGAGACAGATCCCGTTG
>JAZNAQ010000052.1:0-18896 GCA_045586595.1 Eubacteriales bacterium
TCATAGATAAATCCTCCATTGTGTTTTTAATTTGACTGGCAGGTCATTTTTATTCTAACACAATGGAGAATTTTTTGTTCATCGGCAATAGCCTCTTTTGAACCACGCGACTATCGCGTGGTTTTCATTATTCAAAAACAGGACGCTCTGCGCACGCGGAGCGTCCTGTCTGAATTGACGTAGAAATCCACAACAGTACACTCCAAAGCGTCACTGTTGTGGATTATATCATAAATTTGAATTTGGTTTCTGCCAAAATTGTGCCAACTTTTTTCAAAGCAATCGCATACTCCGCAGTCCTGTATGCAAAAACACTCAAAAAAAGAATAATAGCCCTTTCGTAATATTTTGCAGGAGAAAATTAACATTTTTTGCCTCAATCACTTGAAGTTAAAGGATTTTTGTGGTAAATTATATAAGAGATATATTCTACATATTTTTATATAAGAAAGGGTTGTATTATAATGGCAGAATCAAAGGTTTTAGTCGAGACCTCCTCACGTCACGTTCACGTTACTAAGGAGCACCTCGAAATCCTTTTCGGCAAGGGTGCTGTGCTTCACAATAAGCGCGAGCTCTCACAGCCGGGACAGTTCCTTACAGAAGAAAAGGTCACTCTCGTAGGCCCGAAGCGTTCTATCGCTAACGTTTCAATCCTCGGCCCGGAGAGACCTGCTACACAGGTTGAGGTTTCTCTCACAGACGCACGCACACTCGGCGTTGCAGCACCGATTCGCGAGAGCGGCGATGTTGCAGGCAGCGCAGCTTGCAAAATCGTAGGCCCTGCAGGCGAGGTTGAACTCACAGAGGGCGTTATCGCGGCCCAGCGCCACATCCACCTCACACCGAAGGAGGCTGCAGAGTTCGGCGTTTCTGATAAAGAAATCGTTTCTGTCAAGATTGACAGCGCACGTCCGCTTATCTTCGACGAGGTTGTTGTACGCGTAAGCGAGAAGTTTGCTCCTGCAATGCACGTTGACACAGACGAGTCAAACGCTGCTGCTCTCTCGGGCGAAGTTTACGGCACAATAATAAAGAAGTAATTTTTCAACAAAACGAGGTTTTTATATTATGCTTCACGATTTGGTTTTGAAAAACCGCTCGTATCGTCGCTTTGACGAATCCTTTGAAATTTCTGAGGATATACTGCGTGAGCTGTGTTCATATGCGCGAATCACGCCGAGCGGAGCAAACCGACAGTTCTTTAAATTCTGTCTTACTCCGAGCGGAGAGGAATGCGAAAAGGTGTTCCCTACGCTTGCGTGGGCAGGGTACATAAAAGACGGCACCCCCTCTGTCGGCGAGCGCCCGAGCGCATACATCACAATAGTGAATGACAACACGCTCGGCACAGGCAACACAATCGACATAGGCATAATGGCGCAGACAATTCTTCTGAGGGCGGTTGAGCTCGGCCTTGGCGGCTGTATGCTCGCCAGTATAAAGAGGCCTGAGCTTCGTGATGTTCTTTCTCTTTCAGAAAATCACGAAATTATGCTTGTTATAGCGCTCGGAAAACCCATAGAAGAAGTTGTTCTTGAAACAGCGGTTGACGGTGATATTAAATACTGGCGCGACGAAAACCGTGTTCATCATGTGCCGAAACGCCCGCTCGACGAACTCATAATATAAAAAATCCAAAAAAAGTTTATTATTTATATAGTTTTTGTTGAATAAACTGTTTACTTTTCCGACTCAAAGTGATAAAATATTTTAATGGAATAAATCAAAGGAGGACAAAAAAACATGGCAAGAAAAAAAGTTTCCATGGACGGTAATACCGCTGCTGCTCACGTAAGCTATGCGTTTACTGAAGTTGCTGCGATTTACCCTATCACACCTTCAAGCCCCATGGCTGAAGTAACAGACACATGGTCTGCAACAGACAAAAACATTTTCGGTGAACCTGCAAGAAACATCTTCGGCGACCGCGTCAAGATGGTAGAAATGCAGTCCGAAGGCGGTGCAGCAGGCGCTGTTCACGGCTCACTCGCTGCAGGTGCTCTCACAACAACTTATACGGCATCACAGGGTCTTCTCCTTATGATTCCTAACATGTATAAGATTGCAGGTGAGTTGCTCCCGAGCGTTATTCACGTATCCGCACGTTGCGTAGCTTCACACGCTCTCAACATATTCGGTGACCACTCTGACATATATGCTTGCCGTCAGACAGGCTATGCCATGATGGCTGAAACAAACCAGCAGGAAATCATGGACCTCGGCGCTGTTGCTCACCTTGCAACAATCAAGGGCCGCGTTCCGTTCCTCAACTTCTTTGACGGCTTCAGAACATCTCACGAAATTCAGAAGATTGAAGCTTGGGATTACGAAGACCTCAAGGAAATGGTAGATATGGATGCAATCCGTGCATTCCGCTCACGCGCTATCAACCCTGAGCATCCGGTACTCCGCGGTTCTGCAGAGAACGGCGACATCTTCTTCCAGCACAGAGAAGCATGTAACGAGTACTACAATGCACTCCCGGCAATCGTTGAGGAGTACATGGACAAGGTCAACGCAAAGCTCGGCACAGACTATAAGCTCTTTAACTACTATGGTGCTCCGGACGCTGACCGCGTAATCGTTGCTATGGGTTCTGTCTGCGACGTTGCAGAAGAAGTTATAGATTACATGAACGCTCACGGTGAGAAGGTTGGTCTTATCAAGGTTCGCCTTTACCGTCCGTTCGTTGCTGAAAAGCTTCTCGAAGCAATCCCGGCAACAGCTAAGAAGATCGCTGTTCTTGACAGAACAAAAGAGCCCGGCTCACTCGGCGAGCCGCTTTACCTCGACGTTGTTACAGCTCTTGCATCACTTGGCAAGAACGACGTTAAGATTGTCGGCGGTCGTTACGGCCTCGGTTCTAAGGATACTCCTCCGGCAAGCATCTTTGCAGTATATGCAAACCTTGCTATGCCGACACCGAAGAACAACTTCACAATCGGTATTGTTGACGACGTAACAGGTCTCTCACTCGAGGAGAAGGCTTGCCCGGATACAGCTGCAGAAGGCACAATCTCCTGCAAGTTCTGGGGCCTCGGCGGCGACGGTACTGTTGGTGCTAACAAAAACTCAATCAAGATTATCGGTGACCACACCGACAAGTTCATTCAGGCATACTTCCAGTATGACTCAAAGAAGACCGGAGGTATCACGATTTCTCACTTGCGCTTCGGCGACAAGCCCATCAAGTCCCCCTACTACATCAACAAGGCAAACTTCGTTGCTTGCCACAACTCTTCTTATATCCTCAAGGGCTATAAGATTGTTGAGGATGTTGTTCCGGGCGGCACATTCATGCTTGACTGCCAGTGGTCAAAGGACGAGCTCGACGCTCACCTCCCGGCATCAGTCAAGTCATACATTGCTAACAACAACGTCAAGTTCTATACTATTGACGCTACAAACATTGCTATCAAGGAAATCGGCAATGCAAAGGTTAAGAACACAGTTCTTCAGTCTGCATTCTTTGCACTCGCTAACATCCTCCCGAAGGATGAAGCTGTTGAGTACATGAAGAAGATGGCTTACAAGTCCTACATCAAGAAGGGCGAGGCTATCGTTGAGCTCAACTACAAGGCTATCGACGCAGGCGCAAACGCTATGGTCGAGATTGATGTTCCGGCTTCCTGGAAGGATGCTAAGGACGATACAGTCAAGGCTCCGGCTACAGGCAAGAGAAAAGACCTCCTTGACTTCGTCAACAACATTGTTGAGCCTGTTTCACGCATGCAGGGTGACTCTCTCCCGGTATCCGCATTTAAGGATATGGCAGACGGCACAATGCCACAGGGCTCTGCAGCATATGAGAAGCGCGGCGTTGCAGTTTCTGTTCCGGTATGGCATGAAGAAAACTGCATCCAGTGTAACAACTGTGCATTCGTTTGCCCGCACGCTACAATCCGTCCGTTTGCATTAAATGCAGAAGAAGCAGCTAATGCTCCGGAAAACACAAAGTATACAGCAAAGCCTGTTATCAAGACAGACTATAAGTTCACAATGGCAATAAGCCCGATGGACTGCATGGGATGCACTCTTTGCGTCAAAGCTTGCCCGGTAACTGCTAAGGCAGAGAAGGACGGCACACCTGAGAAGAAGGCTATCGAGATGACAAGCCAGGCTTCACAGCTTGACCAGCAGAAAGTATTTGACTACTGCGTAGAAAAGGTCTCCGAGAAGCCCGAGCTTATCAACAAGACAATCAAGGGTAGCCAGTTCAAGCAGCCGCTCCTCGAGTTCTCCGGCTCATGCGCAGGCTGTGCAGAAACATCTTACGCACGCCTTATCACTCAGCTCTTCGGTGAGAGAATGTACATCTCCAACGCTACAGGCTGTTCTTCAATCTGGGGTGGTTCCGCTCCTGCTACACCGTACACGGTAAACAAGGAAAGCGGCAAGGGCCCGGCTTGGGCTAACTCACTCTTCGAGGACAACGCTGAGCACGGTCTCGGTATGTACCTCGGCCAGAAGACAATCCGCGAGAGACTTATCGCAGCAGTTGAAGAAATCGTTGCAGGCGACAAGGCTAACGCTGACCTTAAGGCAGCAGCTCAGAACTACCTCGACACTAAGGACAACGGCGAGGCAAACACACCTGCCACAAAGGCACTCGTTGCAGAGCTTGAAAAGGTTGCTGACAAGTGCGAGCATTGCGCATCAATCCTCGCTGAGAAGGATTATCTCTCCAAGAAGTCCGTTTGGATATTCGGTGGTGACGGTTGGGCATACGACATCGGCTTCGGCGGTCTCGACCACGTTCTCGCATCCGGTGAGGATGTAAACGTTATGGTATTCGATACAGAAGTTTACTCCAACACAGGCGGCCAGGCATCCAAGTCTTCTAACATCGGTCAGGTTGCTCAGTTCGCAGCAGCTGGTAAGAGCATCATGAAGAAGAACCTTGCTGAAATCGCTATGTCTTACGGCTATGTATATGTAGCTCAGATTGCTATGGGTTCTGACATGAACCAGACTCTCAAGGCTCTTGCAGAGGCTGAGGCATATCCGGGTCCGTCACTCATCATCGGTTACGCTCCTTGCGAAATGCACGGTGTTAAGGGCGGCATGGTCAACTGCCAGGTCGAAATGAAGAAGGCAGTTGAAGCTGGCTACTGGCAGATGTTCAGATACAACCCCGCACTTGAGGCAGAAGGCAAAGAAAGCTTCATCCTCGACTCCAAGGAGCCGACAGCAAGCTACGTTGACTTCATCAAGAGCGAAACACGTTATGCACGTCTTGCACAGCAGTTCCCCGAAAGAGCAGAAGAGCTCTTTGCTAAGGCTGAAGAAGCAGCAAAGGCAAAGTATGCAAAATATGCAAAGCGCGCAGGTAAGTAATTTACTAATAAGCTAATTTAAACTCCCTGACGGAACTTCCGTCAGGGAGTTTTCTCTTTATATAAAGTAACACACGCAACGAGTTATCGTTGCGTGTGTTACTTTATGTTTTTTAGTTAAGTGCCTGTTTTAAATCTTCTATAAGGTCATCAACGTTTTCAATGCCTACAGAAAGCCTGATAAGGTCCGGATTTACCCCTGCCTCGAGAAGCTGCTCCTCTGTCATCTGGCGGTGCGTGTGGCTTGCGGGGTGAAGCAAGCAAGTCTTTGCGTCTGCAACGTGTGTTGCAATCTGAGCAAGCTTTAATTTGTCCATAAATGCAATAGACGCGTCTCTGCCTCCCTTTACGCCAAACGCAAGCACGCCACAGGTATTGCCGTTCATATACTTCTTTGCAAGGTCATAATACTCGTCACCCTCAAGTCCTGCGTAGTGAACCCAAGCGATCTTTTCGTGATTCTTTAAGAACTTAGCAACCGCAAGCGCATTAGAGCAATGGCGCTCCATGCGAAGGTGCAGGCTCTCAAGCCCGAGGTTTAAGTAAAACGCATTCTGCGGCGACTGGATAGAGCCGAAATCGCGCATAAGCTGTGCTGTTGCCTTTGTTATATATGCGCCTTTTCCAAAACGCTCGGCATAAGTGATTCCGTGATACGACTCATCGGGAGTGGTAAGCCCGGGGAATTTATCCGCGTGCTTCATCCAGTCGAAGTTGCCGCTGTCTACAATGCACCCGCCGACACCAACGCCGTGGCCATCCATATATTTTGTGGTTGAGTGAGTTACAATATCTGCGCCCCACTCAAACGGGCGGCAGTTTATGGGAGTTGCAAACGTGTTATCAACAATAAGCGGAACGCCATGGTCGTGCGCAAGGCGAGCGAATTTTTCAAAATCAAATACAGTAACGGTCGGGTTTGTAATTGTTTCTCCGAATACTGCCTTTGTGTTGGGCTTAAAATACTTTGCAAGCTCCTCTGCCGGAAGCGTCTGGTCAACAAATGTACACTCAATGCCCATCTTCTTCATCGTTGTACCAAAAAGGTTGTATGTACCGCCATAGATTGAAGACGAAGCGATAAAGTGGTCGCCCGCCTCACAAATATTGAATATAGCGTAAAAGTTAGCCGCCTGACCGGAGGATGTAAGCATCGCGGCAACCCCGCCCTCCATAGCGCAAATCTTCGCGGCGACAGAGTCATTTGTCGGGTTCTGAAGCCTTGTATAGAAATAGCCCTCCATTTCAAGGTCAAAAAGCTTGCCCATATCATCGCTTGTGTCATATTTAAAGGTTGTGCTCTGCACTATCGGTACCTGACGGGCTTCCCCCTGCGAGGGTTTCCACCCTTCATGTATGCATTTTGTTTCAATTTTCATCTTATATTCTCCTTGGATCAATATATCTTTTTTGTACATTATACACCTAATTCCCCGCCATTACAATACTTTCACAGTAATTATACTTGAATTAATCGAGTATTTACATTATAATAATACTTAAAGTGACATATTACGACACAAGGAAGTATTCTAATGAAAAAATACATCTTATACAACCCAATTGCAGGCGAGGAAAAGGGTGCCGCTTCGGCAAAAAAGCTTGACGCTCTCTATATCGGTCAAGAGCTTATATATCTTGATATGACCGAAATTTATGACTACAGTGAGCTTTTTGCCTCTCTTTCGGATGATGACGATATAATCGTATGCGGCGGTGACGGAACACTTAACCGATTTATTAACGCAATAGAGGGAATTGAAATAAACAACAGTATTATGTACTACGCAACGGGCAGCGGAAATGACTTTCTGCATGACCTTGACAAACCTAACGGCTCAGAACCTTTCAGAATAAATGAATATATCAAAGCGCTTCCGTATATGTATATAGGCGACGAGAAACGCAGATTCATCAACGGCATCGGATACGGGCTTGATGGGCATGTCTGCGAAATGGTCAACAACCTTAAAAAGAAAAAACAAAACAGCTATATGCTCTGTGCAATAAAAGCCATTCTTTTTTTCTTCCGCCCAAGAAATGCGACTGTTACCGTTGACGGTGTTTCAAAGCAGTACACAAATGTATGGCTCACCCCTACAATGAAAGGTAAATTCTTCGGCGGAGGAATGATGATTTCTCCGGAACGCAAACGCTCACAAGAATCTTTAAGCGTTGTAGTTGTTCACGGTTGCGGAAAGCTCAAGCTTCTTACCATTCTCCCCACCGTATTCAAGGGAACACATATTAAATTTAAAAAGTATGTTGAGATTCATCACGCAAAAGAAGTCACAATCGAGTATGACACCCCTTGCGCACTTCAGATAGACGGCGAAACAGTCCTTGATGTTAAGAGTTACACAGCAAGAGCGGCATCCCGTGCCGCTGCGATTGTTCGGTAAACAAAAAATGACAGTACTTTCTGTACTGTCATTTTTTATTTACCAAACACGTTTTCCGTCTACAACCGTCATTGTTGAACGTATTTCGGGTATTTCTTTCTCCGAGCAAGTGAAATAGTCGCGGTCGAGCACTGCAAAGTCTGCACGCTTACCGACCTCAAGAGTTCCGAGGTCATTTTCATCAAAGCAGACTCTTGCCGCGTCACGCGTATATGCAACAAGTGCTTGCTCGCGGCTTACGCAGCTGTCTGCGCCGTACTGCTCACCATCACGCGAGCGGCATGTAACCATGTTATACATACCAAGAAACGGATTGTATGGGTTAACTGACTCATTTGGGTCGTGCTTTACCATATGGTCACTACCCGCCGCGGCAAGATTTGCTTTAAGAATAATGTCATACTTCATAAATCGTGCAATATCACGCGGGTCAATAAACTTATCAAGAGCATGAGCATCCATATAGTGCCACGCCGGCTGGAAGAGAAGAGAGATACCCATAGCATTTGCCCTGTTTATTGCATCCTCGTCCATAAAATCGGCATGGATCAGGCTGTGGCGTTCTCCCTTTATCGGAGTTTCGATGTCTACCAGAGAGTATGCATCAAGCAGTCTTTGTGATGCACCGCTACCGACACAGTGTGCGCCGTATTTAAGCCCATGCTTGCGAGCAAGGCGTATGCTGTCTGCAAGCTCCTCTACAGTAAACAGCACCATGCCGAAGTCGTCCTCTCCGCGGGTATCTATGCCGAAAATTTCTTTAAGCCCACTCCTGCTATATGGGTATTCCATAAAAGCGGTACCCGTAAGAAAGCCGCCATCAAGGAAGTTTTTGAGGAACTCTACGCGAGCAAAACCACGCTCACCCGCATCAGTCTCCATCGCGGCTTCTGCAACAGCAGGGACAGCCGGCAGAGTATAGCGCACACGCACGGTCTGCGCGCCTTTATCCTGAAGTCTTTTCATGGTCTTAATATTTTCAACCGAGCCCATCGCCTCAACGCCCATAGTTATGCCGCACTTATTATACTCGCGCATAAGCGCACGGAGTGCATCTTCTTCAGAACCGTTACCAAAGTCAATAAAACTTGTTATATACGGATTTGCACACTTGATAAGACCGGTCATATTGCCTTCATTATCATATTCAATACCTGCTCCGCGCGGAAGCTTATCGAAATCTATAGTGCGGAGCGCCGCAGTATTTAGCTGAGATGAATAATATCCGTCTACTACAACCGGGTTATCGGGCGCTGCTTCGTCAAGCTCTGAACGCGTCGGGTATCGAAGCTCGTCTAACCGAAGCGGATATGTGTTTTTATATACAACCCACTCGCCCAGCTTCAATGTTTTAACACGTTGGCTAAGCTCACGCAGAAGTGCACCTACGCT
Source organism: Eubacteriales bacterium (assembly GCA_045586595.1). Classification (GTDB taxonomy): domain Bacteria; phylum Bacillota; class Clostridia; order Oscillospirales; family JAAYXM01; genus SIG480. Next base: position 9,134 of record JAZNAQ010000052.1, read on the forward strand.
TTTGTGAATAACAAGCTCGCGAGTCTTTTCACTGTAGGCAGAAGCGAAGATATGGGTGTGAGTGTCGATTATTCCCGGTATAACGACTTGTCCCCCGAGGTCGATTTTCTCGGCCTCGGGGTACTTAGCTGTAAGTTCTTCACTTTTACCTATATCAGCAATCGCGCCGTCCTTCACAAGAAGAGCGGAGTGTACACTCCCGGCTGTATCCATAGAATGAATTATACCGTTAATGTACAGCTTCATAAGTCTTAGACTCCTGAATATGCGTTGAAGCCGCCGTCGATTGCAAGAACTGTACCGTTAACGAACGATGCAGCATCAGAGCAGAGATATACAACGCCGCCAACAAGCTCCTCGGGCTTTCCGAAACGGTCCATCGGAGTTTTTGCAAGAACCTTTTCTGCACGCGGTGTGTTGCCGCCTGTCTTCTCATCTACCATGAGGTAGTAGTTCTGCTGAGTGAGAAGGAATCCCGGTGCAATAGCGTTAACGCGAATGTTCTTAGAGTATTCCTGATTGAAGTGAACTGCCATCCACTCTGTGAAGTTGGATACAGCAGCCTTAGCTGCAGAGTATGCAACTGTACGTGTAAGCGGGTGGAAAGCAGACATAGAGCTTATGTTTACAACACAGCCGGAGTTCTGCTCTGCAAAGAGCTTACCGAAAACCTGTGTCGGAAGAATTGTTCCGATAATGTTGAGGTTGAATACCCACTGAACAGCATCCTGCGGAATATCAAAGAATGTCATTTCGTCGCTTGTAGAACCCTTCGGATGGTTTCCGCCTGCACCGTTTAAGAGAATATCTACCTTGCCAAACTTTGCAACAACCTCATCCTTTGCCTTTTCGATGCTTGCCTTTTCAAGAACATTGCATTCAAAAGCTGCTGCGTTATAGCCTTCCTCACGGATAGCTGCTGCAGCCTTCTCAGCCATTTCGAGGCGGAGATCCAAAAGTGCAACAGTAGCACCTGCGCGTGCAAGGCCCTTTGAAATTTCAGCACAGAGAACGCCACCTGCACCTGTTACTACTGCTACTTTTCCTTCAAGAGAAAACATATTGCTCATTTTATTCACTAACCTTTCTTTTTGAATATTTAGGTTTAAATTTATGCTTTTACCTTAAGGTCGATCATTTCAATATTGCCGTTGGGGCACATATTGTAACACATACCACAAGCAACACACTTGCCACCGTGAATCTTCATTGTATCGTCTGCAGAAACATGGATAGCAAAGTCTGTACAGAGGTTCTTACATACCTGACAGCCTTCGCCGCAGCCACACTTGAGGCAACGTGAAGCTTCTTCTACAGCCTCTTCCTCAGTCATAACACGGCGGAATGTTTCAAAGCTCTTTACTCTCTCATCGCCCGACTTTGTATCAAGGTCGATTGCTGCACCGTCAGTGAAATACGGATTGCGGCGAAGAACCTTGTGCGGGTCAACTGTGTCTGAAATCTCAACAAGCTTGAGTGTCGGCTTGCCGCCAGAAAGTGCATCGTCGATGCAGTATGCCGCACGGCGACCGTCGGAAATTGCAGAGATTACGTTGCGTACCTGTACTGCGTCACCGCCCGCATATACGAAGCCGTCAACAGAGAGAGCATTGTCTACCGCAATCATTCCATTCTTATCTGTCTTAACATCAGCAGTTGCATTCTTATCGGGAGTTACACCGAATGCTGTAATAACTGTATCACACTTAAGAGTGAACTCAGCGCCAGAAACTGTCTCTGTCTTGCTCTTGCCGTTATCATCAATGCCCGTAACAATCTGAGTTGCGAGCTTGACAGCAGAAACCTTACCGCCGTCTGCAACAATCTCATTTGCAGCTGCAAGGCATATAATCTTTACGCCCTCAGCCTCAGCCTCGGCAATTTCTTCTTTAGTTGCCGCAAGCTCATCACGAGTCTTGTCAAATGTCACATAGACGTTGCTTGCACCAAGGCGGCGTGCTGTGCGTGCAGCATCAAGAGCCGAATAGCCACCACCGAGAACGGCAACACTGTCGCCAAGCGAAACTTTCTTGCCCTCATATACGTTCTTGAGCAGCTCTACAGCACCAATAACTCCTTCTGCGCTCTCACCTGCGATACCAGAGGCCTTGCTTGCCTGTGCGCCGATACCGAGGAATACCGCGGCAAATCCGTCCTTCTTGAGGCTTTCTGCCGTGATGTCACTGCCGTATGCAACACCGGTCTTGAACTCTACGCCGAGCTCTTTAAGAATATTGATTTCATCATCAATAGCGCTCTTGTCAAGACGGAAATCCGGAACAGCAAAGCGGAGCATTCCGCCGAGATAGCTTTCCTTCTCAAATACAGTTACGCCGTATCCTGCTTTTGCAAGGTAGAACGCAGCTGAGATACTTGCAGGGCCTGAGCCGATTACTGCAATCCTCTTCCCGTTGCCCTCTGCCTTTTCAATCTCAGGCTTCCATCCGTTTTTCTTTGCCTGCTCAAGAGTAAATCTTTTAAGGTCACGAATCTGGATTGCACGGCCTGTTATACCACGTGTACATGCAAGCTCACACGGGTGGTCACAAACCTGACCGCAAACGCCCATAAGCGGAGCTGCGCCGACTATAAGCTCATATGCGCGTTTAAAGTCTTTCTTTGCAATCATGTTGACGTATGCCTGTGCCGGGATATTGGCCGGGCATGCGCTCTTACACGGGGCTGCGAGGTTTGTCTTGATATGCGCAAAGCCCTTATAAAGCGTAACATCGGCTGAGCTTTTAACATGGGGTATTATAGCGTCACGCATATCGCGTGTTGTTTTATAGTTGTGGCTATCCATATAGTCGCGTACACCGTCTATAAGGTCGCCTATAAAATCATAGCCTGAGATAAGTGTTTCTGAGCAGATGCCGACAAGGTCTGCACCGCACATAAACATCTCGACAGCGTCACGCCATTTGCGCACACCGCCTGCCTGCATAATGTTCTTATCCGGGCCGTTTACCTTGCGGAGCTCATATGTATCGCGGAGCGCAAGGGGCTTAAGCCATGCACCGCAGTGACACGACATACTGATTTCATCCTGAAGGTGATACGGAGATGCACCCGGGTCGTCGAGGTTAATCGGCGGGATAGCCATACGGTTTGATGTTCCGCCGACAGCGTCTGCGCCTGCAGCATAAATAACCGAAGCTACATCTGCAATCTTGCCTCCCTCTGGAGTAAGCTTTACAAAGAGCGGAATGTTGATAGCTTTCTTGACCTCTCGGACGATTTCAGCAACAGCCTCACCGTCCTGACCGAGGCTTGCGCCCGTCTTTACAGAAGATGCCTCGTCATCACCGCTTGAGAGCTGTACATTAAAGGACATGTTCGGGCAACACATATTCATCTCGATTATGTCTGCGCCTGCCTTTTCAAATTCAACAGCCATGTTTACCCAGCCCTCTGCGCCTTTATCACCTGCATAGGTGATGTTTGCCATGAGCTTAAGGTCGCCCTTGAGCTCACGCTTTGCATCGCGCATAAGCTTTAAGCCTTCTTCAAACTTAAGCCTTTTCTCTGCCGTAAAGCAGAGTGCATCGCGGTCCTTAAAAACTGCATAACGCGGAACACGGTTTATGTAAGGCGCGGGGTCGATTGTAAGCTTAATTGATGCCGCACCCCAGCCACATTCTTCAATTTTCTTGAGCTGCTCTACCGACTTTGTGGTAGGGCCGGAGGCTACGAAGAACGGGTTGCGGAACTTTATACCGGCAACTTCTACCGGAAGATTAAAATTACCTGTCATGCGTTTATCCCCCTAACGCGTTATATTCTGTCGTTCTTTATTGCTACGCCTTCACGAGCTGACTTGTAAATAAGGTTGATAACTCTGAGAGCCTCAAGGCCGTCTATACCGCGAAGACCTACCTTTGCGTCCTTGTTGTCGCGTGCAGACTCCATAAAGTGACGGATTTCGTTTACATAACCGAGGTTGAACTTCTCGTCAACAGCAGGCTTTGACCAGCCGGTTGTAACCTCTGCCTTTTCAACAGTGTATGATGCACCCGGGATAGAATAAAGGTTGAGTGCACTTGAGAATGTAAGGTCTACATGGAGGCAACCCTTATCGCCGTAGAAGTCGATAACGTCTTCCATGCCGCCTGTTGTAACGTAGTTAGCTTCGAGGAGAGCTGTTGTGCCGTCTTCAAAACGCATAAGAGCAGCAGCCCAGTCTTCACCCTCCATTGTCTTATGCTGAAGGTTGTTCTCTCCGCCGCCTGATGTCATTGCAACAACCTCTGTCCAACGGTTGTTCTTAAGAGCGAGCATGAAGCATACCGGGTGAACACCGAGGTGAACCATTGAACCGCCACCGCAGTACTTGATTGTCTGAGCAAACGGTGAGTGTGAACCGCAGTGGCACTCGCGTGCGCGAACAAACATAGGCTTTCCGATAGCGCCTTCGTTAACAACCTCAAGAGCACGGTTGAGAGCCGGAGCAAAGAGCCAGTCTTCAGCGTAGTAGAGCTTCTTTCCTGCAGCTTCTGCAGCAGCAACCATCTTCTGTGCATCTTCAACAGTTGTTGCAAGCGGCTTTTCGCTTATAACATGGCGCCCCTTTGCAAATGCACGAAGTGCAGCCTCGACGTGAAGGAAGTTCGGGAGACAGATGTCAACAACATCACACTCAACCTCGTCGATAGCCTTGAACATATCGTCGTATACTGCATAGTCTTTAAAACCGTATCTGTCTGCAAGCTCCTTTACGCGGTCTGTATTCTTATCACAAATCGCGACAAGCTCTGCAATATCTCCGCAACGAGCATAGCCCTCTGCGTGTAAATCCGCGGAAAACGCGGCGCCGATGAGAAGAACCTTAACTTTTGACATTTTATAACCCTCCGTTTTTATGTATGGTATATTTTTTGCTTATATCAAGTATACATTATTTTTTCTAATTAAACAAGCATTTTAACGGCATATTTCAAATCCGAATAACCAAAGCGAAGATATAAGTTTTTGTTATAACTTTTTCTTTTTGTCTTGTAAACTCTGCCCTTTTGTTATATAATTACTATAATGTTAAAATGAGGTGAGGTGTGTCCGCCATAAATCCGGTTATCGTTACAGATGTCAGATACCGAATGAGCCTGCCCGTAATCCGCGCACTGGGAAGAAACAGTATAGCGGTAATATCTGCAGAGCGCACTGTATGCGACAAACGCGCAGCTCTCGGCTTCTACTCCAAATACTCTTGCGAAAATGCTATTCTTCGTGATGCCGCAGATGACCCACAGGGATTTGTAAGTGATTTGAAAACACTGGCGAACAAACAGAAAACTCGCCCGGTAATTATCCCTGTCGGGATTTCGTCTCTGCTTACTCTGTGTGAAATGAGTGATGAGGTTTCGCAATTTGCAGATGTAGCTCTTCCCCCTCTTTCTTCAATAGAACTTGCAAACGACAAATCACGCCTTATCCCGTTTGCCGAAAGCCTCGATATTCCCGTTCCGAAAACAACTTTTATAAATGATAACGAAACGGTTGAGGAGCTCTCTCTGCGCATAACATACCCTGGGGTCATAAAGCTCGCAGTAGGCGAAATGCTCGGTCTTTCTCCGGACGAGCGTTATAAAATAGTCAAAACACGCGAAGAATTCATCACCGAGTACCAAAAACTTGCTGCATACGGCAGCAATATTCTCGTTCAACAATATATAACAGGCGACGGTTATGGCGTCTCTGCGGTGTTTGACAAAAACTCAGAGCCGCTTGAAGTCTTCTGCCATCACCGAATTCGTGAATACCCTGCATCAGGCGGGCCTTCATGCTTTTGCGAAAGCGCAGACACACCTGAGCTTGCGGACTTTGCAGTTAAGCTTTTAAAAGCACTCAACTGGGTAGGCGTAGCGATGGTTGAGTTTAAGGGTAACCCTGACGACGGTTTCTATCTTATGGAGATTAACCCTCGTTTCTGGGGAAGCTCAGCTCTTGCGCCCAACTCAGGCTGCAATATCCCGCTCGCGCTGTATCGCGCGGCTCGCGGCGATGTGGCGCAAGCATACGTTTCCTTCATACCTCGCTATAAGGTAGGGCATAAAATGCGCTTTATCCTTCAGGATTTGCTCTCTTTTCCTGCATATTTTAAAAGAAGCCGAAACAAGCTTAATTTTATGCTATCCTTTTTCATAGGGCTTCTGAACCCGAAAATATCCGACGGAGTTCTCGACATCCGCGACATCCGCTCATCTGTTCAATATCTGTGTCGGGCACTGCGTAAAACAGACAGTATCGTGAGGTAACTATAAATGAAATTTGATTTGCATGTACACACAAACCTGTCATATGACTCAAAGATGACATCAGACGAGCTTGTAGCGGCAGCCCGCGCGGCAGGGCTTTCGGGGGTTGCAGTATGCGACCACAACGCATTCCGCCGCCACCGTGAGCGCGAAAACTTCTTTTTTATCCCCGCATGCGAGTTTTCTACCGATGTAGGTCATCTCATTGTTTACTTCATGAAAGAGCACATCAACGAATCCCTCTCGCGTGATGAATACGGACGTTTTTACTGGCGCGATATATGCAAGGCGGCGCATGACCAAGGCGCGCTCGTCTTCTATGCACACCCTTTTGCGCCGCCCCGCCCTCACACTGATGCATTATATGAGCAGCTTGACGGGATTGAAGTTTTCAACTCCCGAGTTGTTCACTCAAGATTACGCAATGCAAACAAGCGCGCTCTTGAACTTTGCAGAAACCTTAAAAAGCCATTCTCCGCAGGAAGCGATGCTCACTCACCTACTGAGGTCGGTACTACCTACTGGGAATGTGACCTACCGGAATCTGCGATGAACGAACCGGATTTTGAGGACAAACTCAAAGCGGAGCTTCTCTCTTGCCGAGGACGTGTTTTTGCAGGAGCGGCTTCCCCCTTTGCGGTGCTTCACTGCAAAAGATATATGTACCGCACCGAAAAACTTTACTGGAGACTTTTAAAAAGCAATCTTGTATATATTTTTACTGCGGTAAAACATCTCTTTACAAAAAAGTTCAATGCGAAATACATTGATGTTTACACGGAGGAATAGGCATGGTTTTATATGATTTAGCGCGCCGCGCCAAGCACGTTTTAAAAGAATATCAAAAAAGCCGCGACTGCGAATATGTAACCCCTGTCAGAAGAATAGAAAAGGTATACCCCCCGGCAGGGCGGAGAGTTGTTGCAATGACATTTGATGACGGCCCGACAGACACCAAAACAAATCCGAAGGTATCAGACGACGGTCTTACCATGCACCTCATTAACACACTCGAAAAATACGGTGCCAAAGGTACGTTTGACGTTATCGGAACAACCGAATTCAACTACCCCGACGAAGCAGGCGTCCACGGCTCTTTTTCATGGGGCGGTGTTAAATATGACCACTACCCCGACATTAACCAAGACACCCACGCCGGCGCAAATAACCGTCCCGAGCTTATAGAGCGTATTCTCGCAGGCGGTCACGAAATCACAAACCACGGCTATCGCCACATACTGTTCGGGCATCTCAAGCTCGTATACGGCGCACGCGCGTGCTTTAACAACATACACGAGGTCGTAGAAGACATAATGGAGCTTCACAAGCTAATGCTTGATAACTATAATTATAAGATGCGTCTTTCGCGCCCGCCTCATTATGTTGACAAAATACCCGATGGCAAAACGTCATATGATGCATACCGCTATGCAGGCTACAACTATCTTGCCGCAAGCTTTGATGGCGGCGGCTGGCTCCCGTCGTGCGGCGACTTCTCAAAGGACACTGATGCTATGGTAGAGCCTCTTCGACGCGCCCTTGAAGAAAATCCGGACGCGCTCAACGGTCAGATAATCTTCCAGAAGGACGGCTACAGCATGTCACGCCATACTCCGGTTGCCGAAGCCCTCCCCATTCAGCTTGAGCTTCTAAAGAACTATGACTATAAGGTTGTTACTGTATCTGAGCTTCTTTCAATGTCATCGTTTACGGATTGCGATAATGAGGATGCCTGTGCGCTTGCAAACGCAGGCTATACAGTAGCTTATCGTAATAACACGCTCCAGCCCGAGCGTGCGCTTACCTATGGCGAGCTTGTTGCTATGTGCATACCGCCAGAAACCGCACTTGAAATGTACCGTGAGTATGTAGACTCTGATTACTCTACTGCAAAGCTTGACATCACTGCGGCGAAGAAATACGGTGTTGATGAAAAAAGTCCGTATTTTATTGCGTTCTGTGCAGCACTCAAACTTGGATTTATAAAGCGTGATAACCCCGCACGGCTGTCGCATAAATCTCGCGTCAGCGCCGAAACCTTTACAAAGCTGATGCGCGCAGTCGCGCCCGATTATGAATTCACAATGAGCCCTAAATTTCTCAAGCGCGGCGACGTATTTACACATCTCCGCCATGCATTTTTAAAATAACTGCACAGGGACGGTCTCTTGCCGTCCCTGCTTTTAAAGGTAAGTGATAACATGACAAATATTATAGTGCACCTTTTCATCAAGGATGCCGACAACATTTCAAACCCCGCAGTCCGTGCAAGATACGGCATTGTTTCAAGCACTGTGGGCATTGTCTGCAACATACTTCTCGCCGCCCTTAAATTTGTTCTCGGCGTGCTTGCAAACAGCATCGCGATAACCGCCGATGCGATAAACAATCTCTCCGACAGCGCATCAAGCGTTGTTACGCTTGTAGGGTTTAAGCTGTCTTCAAAGCCCGCCGACCGCGAACACCCTTTCGGCCATGGCAGAATAGAATATGTCTGCGGGCTTGTAATCGCATTTCTTGTTCTTCTCGTCGGCTTCGAGGTGGGAAAAACCTCAATATCACGCATTATAGCAGGTGACAGCGCAGTGTTTTCGCCGTTTGTTGCAGTCGGCCTTGCTGTATCGGTTATTGTAAAACTTTGGCTGAATCGCTTTAACAAAAAACTCGGCGACAAAATAGACTCAGCGGCGATGCAGGCTGTTGCGGCAGACAGCATATCAGACGCAATGTCAACCGCCGTCACGCTCATCGCAATAATTGCATCAAGGTTTACCTCTGCTCCGATTGACGGATATATAGGGATCCTCGTAAGCTTGCTTGTCATGTGGGCAGGTGTCGGGATTATACGCGACACGCTCACCCCGCTCCTCGGCACAGCACCCGATGCCGACATTGTTAAGAAGATACATGATGAAATTCTCAGTTACGACAAAATTCTTGGTATACATGACCTGATTGTTCACGAATACGGCCCCGGCAAAATGTTTGCATCCCTCCACGCCGAGGTATCATCTCAGGAAAACGTAATGGACAGCCACGGGCTTATTGACCGCATTGAGAGTGAGGTATCTAAAAAGCTCGGGATAGAAATTCTCATACACATGGACCCGCTCGAGGTTGAAAACGAAGAGGTTTGCAAGTGCCGAGACGATGTATATGATGCCGTAAGAAAGCTTGACAACTCGTTTACTATGCATGATTTTCGTATAGTGCCGAGCGGAGAGTTCAAAAACATCCTGTTCGATGTAGTTGTTCCGATTGACTATGCCGCCCCTAACGAAATAGTAACCGACATGGTTATCACCGCCGTTTCAGCACTCGACCCATGCTATGTAGTAAAGCCTACAATAGACAGAAGCATGGTTTAATTTAAATAATGATCCCCCCGTGTAACGGGGGGTATTTCATTTTCGGGCATAGCCCTAACTGTTACTGGCGACGCACAAGTGCGTTTTAGGTTGGCCTGCCAGCCACGCAACTGTTACTTATTACCCATAAATGGGTCCCGCGGG
>JAZNAQ010000053.1:0-63246 GCA_045586595.1 Eubacteriales bacterium
TAAAAACACAAAAGCAATAAAGGAATACATCTCAAATCAATTAAAACACGACAAGGAAAGTGATCAAATAAGTTTGTACGACCCGCGGGACCCATTTATGGGTAATAAGTAACAGTTGCGTGGCTGGCAGGCCAACCTAAAACGCACTTGTGCGTCGCCAGTAACAGTTAGGGCTATGCCCGAAAATGAAATACCCCCCGTTACACGGGGGGGATCATTATTGTTCGCACATTTTGAAAGTTTTGAAAGTTTTAAAATATTTTATAAAGTTTTGAAAAATATTTTTATAACTTTTAAAATTTTTGTTGAATATTTTAAAAGTTACTGATATACTATTTACTGTAGAGGTGATTTTATGCAAACCGAAGAACTTATAGCATTAGTTGAAAAAATACAACAATTTAGGTGCGAATCACAAACGGAAGAAGTCAAATCAGCAAAGGACGGTTGCCCAAAGCGACTCTATGATACATTATCAAGCTTTTCTAACCAAGATGACGGCGGCACGATAATTTTTGGGCTCGACGAAAATTCGGACTTTGAGCTTGTAGGCGTATATGACGTACAGGATTTACAAAAACAGATAAACAACCAATGTAAAGAAATGGAGCCCGTTGTCCGTCCGCTTATTACAAATGCAGAAATCGACGGCAAGGCTGTTGTATCAGCAGAAATACCGGCTGTTGAGGTTATAAACCGCCCGTGTTATTACAAAGGCAAGGGCAAAACAAAGGGCTCATATATCCGCTCAGGAGACTCAGATGAGCCTATGACAGACTATGAAATTTACAGCTATGAGGCTTACAGAAAAAAATATCAGGATGATGTAAGATGTATTGAGCGCGCAAGTCTTCAGGCCATTGACGAAGATCTTCTCGAAAAATACAAGGAGCTATGCAAGCAAAACAAACCCCACCTGTCAAGAATAAATGATGAGCAGTTTGACGAGCTAATGAGCATTACAAAAGATGGTAAACTAACTCTCACAAGCATATTGTTGTTTTGTATATATCCCCAGGCATATTTTCCTCAGCTCTCTATAATTGCGACCGTCGTGCCCGGCGAAGAAATGGGCGATTTAGGAGAGAACGGAGAGCGCTTTTTGGACAACAAGCGCATAGAAGGCGGTATAGGCGAAATGCTCGACGGAGCTATGCAGTTTGTTAAAAATAACATGCGAACAAGCACCATCATAGATCCTACCACCGGTAAAAGGTCAGACAAAACAGACTATCCGATTACCGCCGTCAGAGAGATTATCCTCAATGCTCTCGTTCACAGAGACTACAGCATGCACACAGAAGGAATGCCCATTCAACTGACAATTTTCAGCAATCGATTAGAAATCAAAAACCCAGGAGGTCTGTACGGCCGTTTGAGAATAGACCAACTCGGCAAAACACAGCCCGATACAAGAAACCCGGTCCTCGCAACAGCAATGGAAACCCTAAATCTGACCGAAAACAGATATTCGGGAATACCTACAATTCATGCCGAAATGAAAAATGCAGGTCTACCCGCACCTGTCTTTGAAAACAACAGGGGAACTTTTGTTGTAACTCTGTACAAAACGCCTGTTGCCACATTTGAAGAGTCGCTCGGAGATACAGCAATCTTAAACTTTTGCTCTATTCCGAGAACCCGTATAGAGATAGCACATTTTCTCGGGATAGGTACTCCGTCATATGCAATAAAAAAATATATAAAACCGCTTATTGAAGAAAACAAAATAGGCCTCACAAATCCCGAAAGGCCCAATAGCCCAACACAAAAATATTTTACAATATAGCATAACCCGGGCGTGTTTTTACATACCCGGGTTTATCTTTCCATTTCCTTTTGCTTTTTCTGTGCCGAAGTGCTATAATATACCAAAACAAAGCAAGGGGATTATCTAATGGACTTCAGATTTGCAACACGGCAGGATACGTCAAAAATACTGTTTTTTATAAAAGAACTCGCCGAGTATGAGAAAATGTCCGACGAGGTTCGTGCAACAGAGGCAACCCTTGAGCATGAGATATTTGATAACGGCAACGCCGAAGTGCTTTTCGCGCTTGATGACGCCGGAAGCGAGGTAGGCTTTGCGCTGTTTTTTACCACATTTTCAACCTTTCTCGGGAAGAGCGGCATTCACCTTGAGGATTTATACGTTCTGCCCGAGCGACGCGGCGAGGGGTTTGGCAAGGGGCTTTTAAAAAGGCTTGCTCGCCTCTGCGTTGAGCGAGGTTGCGGAAGGCTTGAGTGGACCTGCCTTAACTGGAACATACCAAGTCTTGATTTTTATCGCGCTCTGGGCGCTGTCACCATGGACGAGTGGACAATGCTCCGCCTATCAGGCGACGCGCTAAATGAATTGGCAAAATAAAAGGCTATATTTGAATAGCGAAGAACAACCTCTCTGCTATTTTTTATATTTGCCCTGCGGGGCAGGCGTTACCTTGTTTTTCTTTTGAAAAAGAAGCAAAACAAAGAGAAGGGGGAATTTCGATTTTCCCCCTTTTCTATCCCCCTTGAAACGACCAGGGCTTCCGCCCTGGACCCCTGTCTCTCTTAATTATTATCCCTTATATATAAGTGCATCGTCCATCTCTTTTTCTATGAGAGCATACTTATCTAACATCTTTTTTCTATACTTTTGTAAAGTTTCTTCATCGACATTCACATATATACATTCCTCACACCTTCCTTCAATATCTAAAGAAATGTTATCTATTGTGCATTTGTCGTTTGAATAGTATATACACATTCTGTTTGCACAAATCATATATTTTCACCCCTTAAATAAAAAAGTGCATGACCGAAGCCATGCACCGAAAAACGCATGACTCCGATTGCAACCACACAATTCAATTTACGAAGCATCCTATGCACGTAAAATAGAGCATGCATTTTTACCTAAAGCAAAAATACACACATAGGATGTCCAAAAATACTAAATTAAATTGTGTGGTTGTATTTATATTATCACAAATAGGACAATTTGTAAATAAAAAAGGATTCCTTTTAAAAGGAATCCTTTTTTATTATACATTTTCTAATTCCTTAACCTTTTTAAGCGTTTTTCTGAGGAATATTGCACAAAGTATAACTGATACAAGCTCTGCAATCGGGAACGCAAACCAGACGAGGTTAAGAATACCCGTCCGTGACAAAAGCCATGCCACCGGCAAAAGCACAAGCAGCTGACGGCAAACGGAGATAAAAAACGAGTTAATCGGGTTTCCGATTGCCTGAAATACCGATATGCTGATGATGCAAAATCCTGCAAGAAGGAAGTTTATCGCAATAATACGAAGCGCGGGAACACCGATTGCAAGCATTTCTTCTGAGGCATTAAAGAAACCGAGGAGCACCTCAGGAATTGTTTCGAACACAAGCACACCAACTGCCATAATTGATATAGCCGAAAAAATCGAAAGCTTTATGGTCTTTTTTACGCGGTCCGGACGGCGTGCGCCGAAGTTGTATGCAATAATCGGCACCATGCCGTTGTTGAGCCCGAACACGGGCATGAATATAAAGCTCTGTAGCTTGAAGTATGCCCCGAAAACAGCTGTAGCGGTTGTAGAAAAGCTTATGAGTATCTTGTTTAAAAAGAAGTTCATGACTGAGCCGACGGACTGCATAAGTATTGACGGAAAGCCAACCTTGTAAATTCTGCGGGCCACCTCGGTATCCCATCGGATTTTGCGAAGTGAGAGGTGAACCTCGTGGTTTACCTTTATGTTTATAACAATCGCAATGGTTGCCGCAACAATTTGGCCGATAATCGTAGCATAAGCGGCACCCGCAACCTCGAGCCTCGGTGCTCCAAGCAAACCGAATATCAGGATTGGGTCGAGAATAATGTTTGTAACTGCGCCTATGAGCTGAGTTGTCATCGCAAGTGAGGTTTTGCCGGTAGATTGAAGCAGCCTTTCAAAGCAGAACTGCGAGAAAATACCTATAGAACCGACAAGGCAGATTGTCGAGTATTGCGTGCCGTAATTTACAATTTCGGCAACATCGGTCTGCGAATTAAAAAACGGTCTCGAAAGAAAAGCACCTATGAAGGCAAACACAAGCGCGCTTATAACTGAGAGGAATATGCCTGTATTTGCGGCGCGGTCTACGAGCTCCTGTCTCTGTTCACCCAGAGAGCGCGATAGCAGCGCATTCATGCCGACTGCCGTACCTCCGCCGAAAGCTATCATAAGGTTCTGAAGCGGAAACGCAAGCGATACCGCGCTCAATGCGTTTTCTGATATACGCGCAACAAATATACTGTCTACCACGTTATAAAATGCCTGAACAAGCATAGAAATCATCATCGGGATTGCCATCCCTGCGAGAAGCTTGCCAACGGGCATAACTCCCATTTTATTTTCAGGCATAATTGTTTCTTTATTCTCCATCGTTGATCCTTTCTGCATTTGCCAAATATGTAACTTTATTATTATATACTCAATATAAATTACGGTCAAGACCCAATTAAAGCCGTTCTCCGCAAAAGTACCCTTTATCTAAAATTCTTGTTTTAAGCTATTTTGCCCTGCCGGGCGGGCCTACTTTTGATTGCAAAAGTAGCAAAACGAAAAGGGGGATTTCGATTTCCCCCTTTTCAATCCCCTTGAAACGACCAAGGCTCCGCCCTGGACCCGAATTACACGCCTGCTAAATAAGTATACTTCCGTCAAAAAAATAGAAAGCTCCCCGCCAGGAGAGCTTTTTACCTATGAAATGTATTTCCAGGGGTTTGTGTATCTGCCGTTGACGTGTACTTCGAAGTGGCAGTGGGGGCCTGAGCTGTTGCCAGTGCTTCCCATCTTCGCTATCTGCTCGCCTTTTGCGACCTTCTGGCCAACCGATACGGTCACCTTTGAGTTATGCGCGTAGTAGGTTTCTATACCGTTGCCGTGGTTGATTACAACGAGATAACCCCAGCCGCCGCGCTTCCAGCCTGCCCATGTTACCGTGCCGCCGTCTGCCGCGGAAATTCTTGTTCCTGACTTTGCGGCAAAGTCAACACCCTTGTGCATACTGCCGCGACGCATACCGTAGTTTGATGAGATTATCGCACCCGATACAGGGCGTGAGAGCTTGCCGGTAGCCATTGTTTTCGGGCGTGCCTTTGTGCCGACGTGAATTACCTTTGTTATAGGCTGAGCTGTAACCGTACTGCTTATTACGTCTCTTGACTGCTCCTTGTTATCAACATAAGTAACATCTGCAACAACGGCGCGTGTTCCCACTTTGCCCTGAGTAACAACCTTTGTTGTGCCCTTATAGAGAGAGCTGTCCTCTACCTTTTTTGTTTCATACGGGATTGTTTCGGTATACTCTACGCGGCGAACCGCCTCAACCGAGAGGAACGGAACCTCTTTTGCCACCGTAAGCTTTTTGCCGGCGCGGAGCTTGCCTGACTTGATGGACGGATTGAGCTCAATAAGGTCCTCACGGGTCATTCCGTTTGCCTTTGCGATTGAGTTAATCGTGTCTCCGGATTTTATCGTATACTGTCTTGTCGAATGAATTTTAGAGGTTAGCTTCTCGCGGATTTCGTCATACGAAATAAGCTTTGAAGCATCAACATACTTCTGAGTTATCGCAACGTCCTGCGAAAAGTGCGCCTTAACATTCGGGTCGTTTGAATAGAGAAGCTCATCAACCATGCTCTGAAGCGTTTCTCGGTTTTTACTTGCACCGATAACCTCACCGTTTACAGTGAGCGCATAGAGCATAGAAACCTCTTCAATGTTTGAAAAGAAATATGAGCGCAGCGCATCCTTTGAAATAATCTTCTCACGCGGAACAATGCCGAGCTCAAATCGAACATTTGAGGAAACGCTGTACGGACGCTCTAAAATCTCGCTTGCGCGCTCTTCAACAAAGCTGAGTGCCTCTGTGTATTCGTCGCGGCTGTACATGTAGCCAAGCTCTTGCCCGTCAACCGTAATCTTTATGCCGACGCCATAGAGCGTAGAAGCTATAATAACAAATGTAACAGAAAGCATTGTCACGGCAAGCGCAAAGCGGTTTGCACGGAACTGCTGCATAGCCACCGTAGCCTTATGCGCAAAGCTTCTTGACGCAAAAATGAAACGCTGCCAGAGCTCATACGCAACACCTGCAAAAGCAAGCGCAAACACAGACGCGGGAACAAGCACTCTCGAATGAATAACCGTCCCGAAAATAACCGATGTATGAACTATCTTAGATATAACAAAGGAGAAAAACTCGTATAAAACAGCAACGATGCCGAAGAAAATATCATATATTCTGCTTTTGTCTGAAGCGAAGCTGCGAGAGACCGATTCACTCGCAAGGAGCGCGCTCTCTGCTGTGGAATGTGATTCCTTAGACACTGTTTTTCACCCTCTTTTCTTAAAAATTTTCTCTGTGCCGCGGTTACAAAGCGGTTACAAAGTGATTACATTATACCTTATTTTAGAGTTTATGTCAACACCTTTTGTAATTCTTTGCCAATAACAGGTCAGGAAAAATGAGGAATTACGCCATTTTTCGAAACAACCACAACATCTTGTGTCTTGTAACATAACTGTAACACAGCGAAAATTGGTTTTATTGAAAACTTATTTGTTTTTTGATATAATAGCGAAAGTGAATTACAAACGGAGGACTGTTTATATATGAAGATACGCGGTGCTATATTTGATATGGACGGAACGCTTGCCGACTCAATGTATATCTGGCTTACAGTCGCAAGTGAGTTTTTAAAAAGTCGAGGAAAAAACCCCGCGCCCGATATAGACAAGCGCATGTATGACAAGAGCGTTTTCGATACGGTTGACGTGTTCCGCAGCGAATACGGCATCGAGGGCAGCGACGAGGAGATAATGAGAAGCGTCTACAGCTTTGTCGAAAAGAGATATGAGGACAACGTCGGCTTAAAGGACGGCGTTATTGAGTTTCTTGAATATTTAAAGGACAAAGGCATCCCGATGTGCATCGCCACGGCTACTGACAGATATATCTCAGAGCCTGCGACAATTCGCCTCGGCATCCGCCCTTACATGAAAGAAATTTTTACGGTAAAAGAAATAGGAAAAGGTAAAGGCCACCCGGACATATACCTCAAAGCGGCAGAGCTTCTCGGCACAGACCCCGAAGAAACGGTTGTTTTTGAAGACGCGCTCTACGCCGTAAAGACAGCAAAAGCGGCAGGCTTTAAGGTTGTCGGAATACACGAAGACGGGTATGCACCCGACTGGGAAGAGGTTAAGGCGACTGCCGACATCGCAGTAAACACCCCGCGCGAGCTTATAGGTATGTTTGAAGAATAATAAAAATCCTCTGCTTTGCAGAGGATTTTTATTATTCTTATAATACCTTGCCGAGGAAGGCTTTAAGGCGCGGACTTTTGGGGTTTCCGAATATCTCATCGGGTGTTCCCTGCTCGGCTATAACGCCCTCGTCCATAAACATAACGCGTGTTGCTACCTCGCGGGCAAAGCCCATCTCGTGGGTGACGACGACCATTGTCATGCCCTCGTCTGCAAGCTCGCGCATAATCTCTAAAACCTCACCGACCATTTCAGGGTCAAGCGCTGACGTCGGCTCGTCAAAGAGCATGACATCGGGGTTCATTGCAAGAGCGCGCGCAATGGCTATTCGCTGCTGCTGACCACCAGAGAGCTGGCCGGGATATGCGTCTGCCTTCTCAGGAAGCCCTACTCGCTCAAGAAGCTTTACCGCCTTTTCTTCAGCCTCATCTTCTGTCATAAGCTTAAGCTTTACCGGCGCAAGCTTTATATTCTCTTTTACCGTCATATGCGGAAAGAGGTTAAACTGCTGAAAAACCATGCCCATCTTCTGGCGGAGCTTGTTGATGTCGTTCTTCGGGTCGGTTATATCTGTTCCCTCAAAGAAAATCTGGCCGCCCGTCGGCTGTTCGAGGAGATTTAAGCAACGAAGAAAGGTTGACTTACCCGATCCGGATGCACCTATTATAACAACCTTTTCGCCCTTTTCTATATGCTCATCAATGCCGCAGAGGACTTTGTGGTCGCCGAATGCTTTTTTTAAGCCTTTAACGTTTATCACTTTCGCGCAGCCTCCTTTCAAGCACACCGAGCAGTTTTGTGAGAATCATAACAAGAACAAGATAAATAAGCGCAAGGCTTACATACGGAATAGTCGCCGTGTATGTCTTACTTACGATTACCTGCGCCGCCTTTGTTACATCCTGAAGCGCAATAACAGTAACGAGTGAGGTCTCCTTTAAGAGTGCGATGAGCTCGTTGCCGAGCGCAGGGAGAATGTTCTTGAATGCCTGCGGGATGATTATGTATGTCATCGTCTGTCGGTAGTTAAGGCCAAGGCTTCGCCCTGCCTCCATCTGCCCTGCAGAGATTGACATAATTCCCGAGCGCGCAATCTCGGCGACATATGCGCCGGAGTTTATGCCGAGCGTGATGATTGCGCAAAGGTTTGTTTCAAAATCGCCCTTCGGGACCATGATAACAAAGCCCATTATAAGAAGCTGTACCATAAGCGGTGTTCCGCGAAGAACGGTGACGTAGATTTTACATATTGCGTTAAATATGCGAAGAATAAAATTCGGTTTTCCGCGTGCGCTGTCGTGAGTCGAGCGGATAATCGCCACAATCATACCGATTATTACGCCGAGCACAAGAGCACCGATAGTTACTATAAACGTTGTTGCAAGGCCGTCGGTAAAGAACTTCCAGCGATTTTCATAAACAAAAACCTGAAAAAACTGAAAGCAAAGGCGCTGCAGACTCTCGGGGAGGGCGAGAATCCACGCCGGAGCCATTTCCGCCGTCCATTTAGCAAATGTAAGTATATTCATTTGCAGTTTCCCCTTTCGTTAGATAAAGGAGACGATGCGGGCATCGTCCCCTTTAAAAATCAGATATAATTTATTCGGAAATTACTCAGCCTTGATGTACTTGCCGACGATTTCGTCGAGCTTGCCCTCAGCTTTGAGCTCAGCAAGAGCTGCATTGAACTTGTCAAGAAGCTCTACGTTCTCCTTAGCGATAGCTGCTGCGTACTCTTCGGTGATGTATTCTGTTTCAAGAACCTTAAGGCCTTCGTTAGCTTCAACAAATGCCTTTGCCGGCTCGTTATCGATAACAACGCAATCTACCTGGCCGTTCTGGAGAGCCTGGACTGCGAGAGCGCCGTTGTCATAACGGGAAACTGCATCCTCGCCATAGTCGCCTGCACAGTAGATGTCGCCTGTTGTGCCGGACTGAACGCCGATCTTCTTGCCTGCGAGGTCATCTATTGTAGCAATAGCGCTGTCCTCTGTTACGATAACAACCTGGATGCCTGTAGCGTATGAATCAGAGAAGTTGACTGACTCTGCACGCTCGGGTGTAACTGTCATACCTGCAAGAACAACGTCGATAGAGCCTGAAGAAACAGCTGTGATGAGTGAATCAAAAGCCATGTCCTTAATCTCGAGGTCCATATCGAGCTTCTCTGCAACTGCTGCTGCAATTTCAGCGTCGATACCGACGATGTTGTTGTTTTCATCAACGAATTCATACGGCGGGAAAGCTGCATTTGTTCCCATTGTGAGAACTTCACGGTCTGAGTTTGCTGTGCAGCCTACGAATGCAAAAACCATGAGAGCTGCCATAGCAAGTGCTAAAATTCTTTTTGTCATTATTATGTACCTCCCAAAATTTGTTGTAAAGTTTTATTCACTTTGCAAGAATAATTATACCACGCTTTCTTTTTTTGTCAAGTACGCAAAAGCCCTCCTTGCAGGAGGGCTTTTCCTAATTTATCTGTGATAGAGTTTCTTTGTCTGGTGGCGCGGCTCACATGTCAGGTTTATGCCGAGCTTGCGGTAAACGTCAAGGTCTACCTGAGAAAGGATAACCGTAGAGTGTGCCTCACAGTTTCTAAGCGCTGAGAGTTGTTTTGTAGCAAGAGCTGCAACCTCGCTCTGTGATGCTGCAACCGTAAGCGCAATGAGCACCTCGTCGGAGTGAAGGCGCGGGTTATGGTTTCCCAAAATGCCTGTCTTAAGCTTCTGGATCGGCTCAATAACCTCTGGCGGGATCAGGTGAACAGAATCGTCTATGCCGCCGAGTTCCTTAACTGCATTGAGCAAGGCTGATGCCGAGGGGCCGAGAAGTTTTGTGTTACGCCCCGTGACAATGCGCCCGTCGGGCAACTCTATTGCGATTGCAGGCTCGCCTCCGGAGTTTTCAGACTTTGCAAGTGCCGCGCTTACAACCGCGCGGTCCTCTGCCGTAACTCCTGCCTGATTCATAAGGAGTTCAACCTTTGTAACCGCGCTGTCTGTACCTGTTCCGAGCTTTCGGTCACACAGAACGGAGAAATAGCGGCGCACTATCTCCTCGCGCGATGCGCGTTTTGTCGCCTCGTCGTCAACTATGCAGTAGCCCGCCATATTAACACCCATATCGGTAGGCGACTTGTACGGGCTTTTGCCCAATATTTTCTCAAACATGGCGCGAAGAACAGGGAAAACCTCAACATCGCGGTTATAGTTTACCGTCGTTACGCCGTATGCCTCAAGGTGGTACGGGTCAATCATATTAACATCGTCAAGGTCGGCAGTTGCCGCCTCATACGCAAGGTTTACAGGGTGCTTGAGCGGTATGTTCCATATAGGGAAGGTTTCAAATTTTGCATACCCTGCCGAAATGCCGCGCGTGTATTCATGATAGAGCTGTGATAAGCAGGTTGCCATCTTGCCGCTTCCGGGGCCCGGTGCCGTAATAACAACAAGCGGACGGGTTGTTTCTATATATTCGTTCTTGCCAAAGCCCTCCTCGCTCACAATATGCGTAACATTCATCGGATACCCCTCTATTGAATAGTGAAGGTATACGCGCATATCAAGCGCCTCAAGCTTTTTCTTAAACGCAATCGCGCTCGGTTGCTCGTTAAAACGGGAGATTACAACACTCCCGACATACAACCCGATTGAGCGGAACGCATCTATAAGGCGAAGAACGTCGCTGTCGTAGGTTATGCCGAGGTCTCCCCTGACTTTGTTTTTCTCTATATCAGATGCGCTTATTACTATAACAATTTCAGCGTCGTCACTTAAGCTTTTTAGCATCTGCACTTTGCTGTCGGGCTTAAAGCCGGGAAGCACACGGGACGCGTGAAAGTCGTCAAAGAGCTTGCCGCCAAACTCAAGATAGAGCTTGCCGCCGAAAGCGCGGATACGCTCACGGATTTGCTCGGACTGTCTTTTAATATATGCGTCATTATCAAAACCTATCTGCCACATCTGCTTTTTGCCCCCTAAAATACTTAACTTCACTAGTTTATCACATTCCGACACCGTTTGCAACATTGGTTTATATCTGCACAATAAAAAACCCGCCGTTTTGAAATAACGGCGGGTTTTGTTATTACTTTTCGTATCTTTTGCGGTAAGGACGTGCATCCGGGCCGGTGTAGTTTATAATAACACGGCGGTTCGGCTCAACCCCTACAGACGATGTGGAGATGTTCTCCATATCCTGAAGCGCAACATGAACGATGTGGCGCTCATATGCGTTCATCGGCTCAAGCGCCTTATTTCTCTTATACTTAATAGCCTGAGCTGCTGCGCGCTGAGCAAACTTTTCAAGAGACTCGCATCTCTTTGCACGGTAATTCTCAGCGTCAAGCATTATGCGTACCTTGCCCTCGCTCTTGCGGTTTACAACAAGGTTTGTAAGGTGCTGAAGCGCATCAAGTGTCTCTCCGCGGCGGCCGATTATTCCGCCGAGGTTGTCACCTACTATTTCAAGGGAGACTGTTCCCTCTGCGTCGCTTTCCTTCTGCTCAACATGAGCGCCCTGACAGATAAATCCGAGGACCTCTGTAAGAAACTCTGCCGCATCTCCGGTTGACGGAGCAGCTGTTGCTGTTTTCTTTTCTGCAACTGCCTTTTTCTCTTTCTTTTCGGGAGCTTTTTTCTCCGGCACATCAACTGTGCCGTCTGCGTTGAGGACGGTCATAAGAATTTTTGCAGGAGCAGCTCCTATTCCCAAAAAGCCGGCCTTCGGGTTGTCAAGAACCTCGACTGTGACATCCTCGCGTTCAACTGAGAGCTCTAAAAGGCCCTTTTCAATAGCGTCATCTATTGTCTTTGCACTTATCTCAATACTGCGTGACATTATTTGCTCTCCTCCTGAGTTTTCTTGTTTGCTTTGTTTTTATAATACATTGTAAGAAGCGGCTCCTGAATTGCCGAAAGTACGTTGCTTGTTATCCAGTAAAGGCCGAGACCTGCCGGAACCATGAACGCAATCCAGACCGACATAAACGGCATCATAAGGTTCATCATCTTGTTTGTAGATGCTGCCTGCTCTGTCATGGCCTTGCCCTGGCCTTTTCTTAAAAACCAGTTTGAAACCCATGCCGTAACACCCGAAAGAATCGGGATTACCCACAGAAGCGTGATATACTTGAAGTTAGGGATTGCCGCGAGGTCAATGCCGAGGAATGTAAAATCAACCCCCGCAAGGTTTGGCGCAATGCCTGCGACAATGTCCGGGAATTGCATAATGTGTGAGGTAACGCCTATCTGTACCATATAGTTTGCACCCGATACCGCGCCTGCCGCAATGTCTTTAACGCCTGCGGCGCGGAAAGCCTCTGCAAGAGCGTTTATCTGGTCAACCGAAAGACCGAATATGTATGTCAACGGCTGACGGAGAACAGAATAAAGACCAAGCATAATAGGAAGTGTTATAAGCAAGGGCAAGCATCCTCCGAACATAGAGACGCCTTCCTTCTTATAGAGCTTCTGAACCTCTTGTGCGTATTTTTCTTTATCGTCTTTATATTTCTTCTCGAGCTCTGCGAGCCTCGGCTGAATGCGCTGCATATCCATCATGCTTTTTTTACTCTTCATCTGGAAGGGAAGCATGACAAGCTTTGATAAAATTGTAAATATGATGATTGCTACACCGTAATTGCCGATAAGGTTATAGCACTGTTTAAGGAGCCAACCAAACGGCTCAACTATCAATGCAGTATACATAGGTTTCCCCTTTCGTAAACCCTCGCCGTTAAGGCACAGGGTCGTATCCGCTTTTTTTTGAGAACGGGTGACAGCGCAAAATTCTTCTTAATGCGAGATACCCGCCCTTTGCTGCGCCGTACTTTTCAATCGCCTCGAGCGCATATTGCGAGCAAGTCGGTTTAAACCGACAGCACGGCCTGCGATTTGGCGAAATGGCGCGTCTGTAAAACTTAATTATAAATATGAAAAGACTCTTCATTCCTGCTCACCCGAAAGCAACCCCAAGCTACCGGAAAGCTCAAGCAGGTTCTTTTCTATATCACGAAACGACGCCTTTGCCGCACGGACGCGCGCAACAACTATTATGTCACGGCCCGTAACAAAACCCGTTTCGTTTATCCGATACGCCTCGCGGATGCGACGGCGCACGCGATTTCGTACAACGGCCTTGCCGACCTTTGTACTGACGGTTATTCCTACTCGGTTTGAGGTTTTTTTGTTTTTTCTCGCATAAAGCGCGAGAAGCGGCGATACAGAACTTCTGCCCCGCTTGTAAATAAGCCTGAAATCCTTATTTTTCTTAATAGACACCGTGTTTTTCATAAGATTTTCTCCAATAAAAAGAAAAAGCCCGGACCGGAAATAAAATCCTGCGGCGTCATGAGCTAAATCTTTTTTGTGGAGCGGAAAACTTATTTATTTTTTACTTCCGCTCCGACCTATTCTGACTTAGTGAGTAAGCCTGTTTCTGCCCTTTGCACGGCGTGCGGACAATACCTTGCGACCGTTACGAGTAGCCATTCTCTTACGGAAACCGTGAACTTTAGAGCGATGAAGCTTCTTAGGCTGATAAGTACGTACCATTTCTTTACACCTCCGATAACAGTTTTGATGCGTAAGGTAAAAAAACCTTACAGCACCATCCGATACAGTGTCATCAAACATTATAAAATAAACATATGCAAATTGTCAACTGTTTTTTTTATTTTATTGGTTTTTCTTCTCTTAACAGTATTATATTATATAAATATATATATGTAAATTGTGTTTACAAAAATTCAATTTTCTGCTATAATAACAAAGTAAAAATATAGTGGGGGAATTTAACTTATGAACAACGCTGCCGATATCTGGAAGAGCGTTTTGCGTATTCTGAAAGAACAGTTTGAAATGAGCGATATTACGCTTCAGACCTGGTTTGAAGACATTCGCGCGTCTGAGCTTCGCGACAATACTCTCATTCTCGTTACTCCGGCCGAATTTAAAAAGAACGTCATACTTACTCACCATAAACAAAAGGTGACCGACGCGCTTTTTGCCCTTTTCTCTGTCCCTATGCAGTTTGAGCTTTATACAGAGGACGAGTTTGAGGGAACGCTCGCGCCGATTATACCTAACTTTTCAAATTATGAAGAATATTCTTTTGAAAAGTTCATTGTCGGCTCATCAAACAAGTTTGCACACGCCGCAGCAAAAGCCGTAGCTCAGGCTCCGGGTATGTCTTACAACCCGCTTCTTATCCACGGCGGGTCCGGCCTTGGCAAAACTCACCTTCTCTACGCAATCGCCGGCACAATAAAAAAGAACAACCCTAAAGCAAAGATAACATACATAAAAAGTGAGGACTTTACAAACGAGCTTGTTTCTGCCATTCAGAGCGGAACTCTTCCTCAGTTCCGTGAAAAATACAGAAGCTCAGATATTCTTCTTGTTGACGATATTCAATTTATCGCAGGCAAGGAAAGCACGCAGGAGGAGTTTTTCCATACCTTCAATGCTCTTCACGAGGCTCACCGTCAGATAGTTCTCACGTCTGACCGCCCGCCTAAAGAAATGGCAAAGCTTGAAGAACGCTTAAAAACACGCTTTGAGTGGGGCCTCCTTGCAGATATCGAGCCGCCTGACTTTGAAACACGAATGGCTATTGTCAGCTTAAAGGCTCAGCTTATTGGCCTTAATCTGACAACAGAGCAAAAAGAGCTTATTGCAAATAATGTCACCGCAAATGTCCGCCAGCTTGAGGGCGCAGTGCACAAGCTTCTCGCTTACCGTGACCTTTTGCAGGATGTTGACGGCCTTCAGGCTGCAGAACGCGCAATACGCGATATATTTGCCGAAAACCCGTGGATTAACCCGACACCCGAGTTTATCATAAAAGCTGTTGCTAAATACTTTGAAATCTCTGCAGAGGATATTTTAGGCAAAGACCGCTCATCTAAAATGGTTGAGCCGAGAAAAATCGCAATGTATATGGTGCGCGATATGACACATGAATCATTCCCGAAGATGGGCAAGGTATTTAACCGTGACCACACAACCATAAAACACGCGGTAGACACTCTTGAAGAACAGCTTAAAACAGACGCGGCTCTGCGCGAGCAGATTCAGGATGTTAAAAATTCGGTGCTTACCCCGTAATATGTTATCCACATTTTACTTGTGGAATAAAAAGGGATAACCTCTGGATAAAACGCTATCCACAGAAAGGCTGTTAAAAACCCTTTATTTATCCACAAATTTCTTTGTACGTTATAATCCTTTTATTTCAACGCTTTATCAGGGTTTTCCACAAATTCCACAAGCCCTACTACTAATACTAAATTATTATTATATTCTTTTTTAATAAAAAATATTCTTCCTAAAGAAAGGAAATTTAAAAATGAAATTTGTTTGTGAAAAATCTCATCTTCTTTCGGCTATATCAAAAACATCTTGGGCGGTTGCCGCAAAAAGCTCCGTTCCGGTTATGGAGGGTATTCTCATAAACTGCTCATCTGAGCTTACCCTTACGGGATATGACCTTTCTACAGGTATCCGCGTAACTGTACCTGCAGATATACAGGAAACAGGCGTTATTGTTGTTAACGCAAAAATCTTTTCTGATATTATAAGGCTTCTGCCTGACGAGCCGGTAACATTCTCTACAGACGATAACATGTTTGCTACCGTTACCTGCAAAAATGTACGTCATGACGTAGTATGCCTTTCTGCAAAGGATTTTCCTGACCTTCCTGACATCGAGAAAAAATATTTTCTTTCTCTTCGCCAGAATGATCTTAAAAAGATGATTTCTCAAACAATTTTCGCAATAAGCGGAGATGAGTCAAAACCCGTTCACACAGGCTCTTTATTTGATGTAGAAAAAAATAAACTCACTGTTGTCTCAGTTGACGGCTTCCGCCTTTCTTACAGAACAGCAGAGATAGAAAATGAAAGCGAAGAAGAAGAGTTTTCTTTTGTTGTTCCCGGCTCTACTCTTAAAGAGGTTGAAAAGCTCTGCGAAGAATCAGACGAAGAAGCTTCAATCTGCGTAGGCAAAAAGCATATAATCTTCCGCCTAGGCGGCTCTATGATAATTTCAAGAATTTTAGAGGGTGACTTCTTAAATTATAAGAACGCAGTTCCTAAAAACGGCTCTTTCAAAGTACGCGTTAACCGCCGCGACCTTATTACTACAATAGAGCGCGTCTCAATTCTTATAAGTGAGAGAATAAAAAACCCGATTCATTTAAACTTTGAAGAAAAGACACTTTTCATAAGCTGCCGCACACCTGTCGGTAGTTCAAAAGACCAGTGTGCCCTGCTCGGACAGGCTGAAAAGCTTGAGATTGGTTTTAACCACAAATATATTCTCGATGCGCTTCGCGCCTGCCCTGATGATGAGCTTTATTTAGAGCTTAATACTCATGTTGCTCCTATTATTATAACTCCGCCTGAGGGCGAAGATTATCTCCACCTTATTCTACCGGTACGTTTAAAGGCAGAATAAATAATGAGAATAAATTATCTCACACTTAAAAACTTTCGCAATTATGATTTTACTGAAATAGAGTTTTCAGAAAGCCAGAACCTTCTGTTCGGCGAAAATGCACAGGGAAAGACAAATCTTTTAGAGTCTATATTTTATTTGTCGTGTCTTAAAACTTTTCGCGGAACCCGCGATAGCGACGTAATAAAAAAAGACGGAGAAAAGGCAAAAATAAGTGCTTCCTTTTCGGCGTATGAAAGAAATATTGAGGTTTCGTGCGAGATTTCTCGTAGCGGAAGAAGTCTTTATGTAAACGGCATACCCGAAAAACGCCCGCGCGAACATATAGGTCTTATAAAGACTGTTGTTTTTTCGCCGGATGATTTGCAGCTTATTAAAGAAGGCCCGGCTCTTCGCCGCAGGTTTATGAATATAGCCATATCCCAGATGCGCCCGGCATATATAAAAGCTCTTTCAGAGCATAATAAAATAATAGAGAGCAAGCGAAAAATACTTAAAATGGAAGAAAACCGCGCTTCTTTTGCAGATTATCTTGACGTTTTAAATGAAAAGCTTGCAGAGTGCGCCGCTTATATAACATATGAGCGCGGGCAGTTTTTAAAGAGCTTAGGTGTTTTTGCAGATAATGCAACGCGAGAAATATCTCACGGCCGTGAAGAAATGAAGATAGTATACAACTGCGACAGCGCGGTAAACGATACATCCGACAAAGAAAACTCTAAAAAGATTCTCGACCACTTAAATAAGAGAAAAGAAGCAGAGCTTGCATCAGAAATGTGCCTTGTGGGTGTTCACCGTGACGATTTTACCGTTTTTATAAACGGCGAGCCCGCGCGCGACTTCGGCTCACAGGGGCAGATACGCTCTGCCGTGCTTGCTCTTAAGATAGCTGAACACGAAATAATAGAAAAGGACAGCGGAGAGAAGCCTATACTTCTTCTTGACGATGTTCTCAGCGAGCTTGACCCGACACGGCGTGCGTTTCTTATAAACGATGTTAACCGTGGGCAGACGATTATAACCGGGTGTGACCCGAGCATGTTTTCAGAGCTTCTGCACGGAAAGATTTTTACGGTTTCACACGGCACGGTTGAGAGCGAAAATATTAAATAGAGAGGAAAGCTTTATGTTTCTTCATATAGGGAGAGGAAAACTTATTACAAAATCGAGCATAATCGGCGTTTTTGACCTCGAGATAACCTCACAGTCAAAACGGACAAAGAGCTTTCTCGCCAAAAAAGAAAAGGCAAACCATGTTATAAACGTATGTGATGATATACCTCGCTCATTCGTAGTCTGCCGTGACGGTAACCGCGAGCGCGTGTACATTTCGCAGATTTCACCGCAGACGCTTCAGAAGAGATGCGATGAAATTATACAGGATTAAAGACAAACTAAACTTTTTTCATTTATAGAAATCGGAGGAAAACTTTTTATGGCTGAAACAGTAGATACAACAGTAAATACCGGCTATGACGAAAGTAATATTCAGGTGCTTGAAGGGCTTGAAGCGGTAAGACGCCGCCCCGGTATGTACATAGGCTCTACATCTGAGGCGGGGCTTCATCACCTTGTATACGAAATCGTAGACAACTCAATAGATGAGGCTCTTGCGGGGCATTGCTCATGCATCACCGTTGAAATTCGTGAGGGAGATGTAATATGCGTAACCGATAACGGCCGCGGTATACCTACAGGCACCCACGCAACGGGAAAAAGCGCGCTTGAGGTTGTCTTTACCGTTCTTCATGCAGGCGGTAAGTTCGGCGGCGGCGGATATAAAGTCTCCGGCGGCCTTCACGGCGTTGGTGCATCTGTTGTAAACGCGCTGAGCGAATGGCTCGAGGTTGAGGTTTGTGACGGTGAGAATATACACTATATGCGTTTTATGCGCGGTGATGTAGAAACCCCGATAAAAATTATAGGCAAAGGAAACGAAACAGGAACAAAAATTTCGTTTAAGCCTGACCGTGAGATATTTGACACAACCTCCTTCAGCTATGAAACGCTACAGAAGAGGCTTCAGCAGCAGGCTTTCCTCAACGCAGGTGTTCGTATAGTCCTCAAAGACTTGAGAGAAAAAGTAGGCGATGAAGAAAGAAAGTCAGACGATTTCTGCTATGAGGGCGGTATCCGCACCTTCGTAGAATATTTAAACAGCAAGGTAAAGAAAGAGCCCATCCACGAAGAAGTAATATATGTTACAGGCAGCCGTGACGACAACATTGCAGAGGTTGCAATGCAGTATAACGACGGCTACAACGCAAATATCATCTCATTTGCAAACAACATAAACACAACAGAGGGCGGCATGCACGAAACAGGCTTTAAAGCGGCTCTCACCCGTGTTATAAACGACTACGCAAAAAAGAATAAAATGATAAAAGAAGACGAGAAGCTCGAGGGCACGGATATGCTCGAAGGCCTTACCTGCGTCATCTCCGTCAAGGTTTTAGAGGCCCAGTTTGAGGGCCAGACAAAGACAAAGCTCGGCAATGCATCGGTAAGAACTCTCGTCACCAACATGGTAAACGACAAGCTCTCGACATTCTTTGAAGAAAACCCGAAGGTTGCCCGCGCAATCGTCGGCAAAGCGATAGATGCAGCTCACGCAAGAGAAGCTGCCCGCCGTGCAAAAGAGAACGCAAGGCGCAAAGGCCCGCTTGAATCGCTCTCTCTCCCAGGCAAGCTTGCAGACTGCCAGGAGAAGGACCCGCGCCTTACAGAAATTTATATCGTTGAGGGTGACTCGGCAGCAGGCTCGGCAAAAGAAGGCCGTGACCGCCGCTTCCAGGCAATCCTCGCGCTGTGGGGCAAGATGTTAAACGTAGAAAAGGCGCGCGCCGATAAAATATACGGAAACGATAAGCTCTCGCCCGTTATTGCCGCGCTCGGCACAGGTATTGGCGCTGACTGTAACCTTGAAAAGCTCCGCTACCACAAGGTTGTTATAATGTCTGATGCCGACGTTGACGGCGCGCATATCAGAACACTTCTTTTGACATTCTTCTTCCGCTTCATGCGCCCGCTTGTAGAGGCAGGTCATATATATTTTGCAATGCCGCCGCTCTATAAGGTATATAAGGGTAAAAACGAAAAATACGCATATGACGATGAGGCTCTTGCCCAGGCCCTTGAAGAAATGGGGCAGGATGCAAAAGTTCAGCGTTTTAAGGGTCTCGGTGAGATGGATCCTGAAGAGCTTTGGGAAACAACAATGAACCCCGAAAACCGTATTCTTGCGCGAGTAACGCTCGAAGATGCAATCGCCGCAGATGAGACGTTTACGCTTCTTATGGGCGAGAAGGTTGAGCCGAGACGTGAGTTTATTGAAGCAAACGCAGGCTATGTAACAAACTTGGACGTGTAGAAGTCGATAAAGACAGGTCTTTATCGAGAAGGTTTGCACTCTGCTGCATCGCACTCGCAAGCTCGTACGTTTGCAGAGTGAGAAGTGATTTTTTCAAGGCACGTGTCCTTTAAAAAATCTTATGAAAATTATTTCGCTCCTGCGGGTGCGAAACTCTGCGAGGCATTTTCTAAAAAATTCAGTGAGGTATAGTCACCTATGAGTAAAGTTAAAAGAGAAGAAAAACCGCTCAATCATCTTGAAATTGAAAAGATTGTTGACGTTGAATTAAATTCTGAGATGAAGCGCGCCTACATCGACTACTCGATGTCTGTTATCGTAGGCCGCGCTCTGCCCGATGTACGAGACGGTTTAAAACCTGTTCACCGCCGTATCCTCTATACAATGTATGAGGACGGCTTAACGCCGGACAAGGCACACCGTAAGAGCGCAACCACCGTCGGTGACGTGCTCGGTCGTTATCATCCGCACGGCGACTCATCAGTTTATGACGCTATGGTCCGCATGGCGCAGCCGTTCTCTCTCCGCTACCCGATGGTAGATGGCCACGGTAACTTCGGTTCAGTTGATGGCGACCCTGCAGCTGCTTACCGTTATACCGAGGCTCGCCTTTCAAAAATCGCGCTTGAGATGCTTGCCGATATTGATAAAGAGACGGTTGACTTCCAGCCGAACTTTGACGGCTATCATCAGGAGCCGGTTGTTCTCCCGTCTCGCATACCCAGCCTTCTCGTAAACGGAAGTAACGGTATCGCAGTTGGCATGACAACAAACATCCCCCCGCACAACCTCGCCGAGGTAATTGATGCCGCAATCGAGGTTATAGATAACCCCGAGGCAACGCTTGCTGACCTCATGGAGCATGTCAAGGGCCCGGACTTCCCTACAGCAGGCGTAATTATGGGCATGGCGGGTATCCGTTCGGCGTATGCTACGGGTAAAGGTCACCTCAAGGTACGCGCAAAGACAGAGATTGAGGAGTTTGATAACGGCCGCTACCGCATAGTTGCAACAGAGCTTCCGTATATGGTTAACAAGGCACGCCTTATTGAGCATATAGCAGAGCTTGTAAAGAACAAGACGATAGAGGGTATAACCCATATTCAGGACGAAAGTAACCGCGAGGGCATACGCGTTGTAATCGAGCTGTCAAGAACAGCAAACCCGCAGGTAGTTCTCAATATGCTCTTTAAGCATACGCAGATGCAATCTACCTTCGGCGTAATTCTCCTTGCCCTTGTTGACAATAAACCAAAAACACTCTCGCTGCGCGACATTCTCGACCAGTATATAATGTTCCAGAAGGACGTTATAAGGAGAAGAACGGCGTTTGAACTCAAAAAGGCAGAGGATCGAGCTCATATATTAGAGGGTCTTCGCATTGCTCTTGACCATATCGACGAAGTTATAAAGACCATTCGCGAGAGCTATAACGATGCAAAAACCCGCCTTATGGAACGCTTCGGGCTTTCTGAAATACAGGCTCAGGCAATTCTTGATATGCGCCTTGCAAGGCTCCAGGGTCTTGAGCGCGAGAAGATTGATGCAGAGTATGATGAGCTTATGAAGAAAATAGCCTTCTGTAAAGAGGTGCTTGCATCCGATGAGCTCGTTGCAAAGGTTCTTAAAGAAGAGCTCATTGCAATAAGAGACAAGTACGGCGATGCACGACGCACAGAAATCGTACCGATTGATGATGAGATAGACATTGAGGATTTAATCCCCGTTGAGGATTGTGCATATACCCTTACCCACCGCGGCTACATAAAGCGTATGCCGGTTTCGACCTACCGCTCGCAGAACCGCGGAGGCAGAGGTGTTTCTGCAATGAAGCAGAAGGAAGAAGACTTTGTAAATACAATGTTTACAGCTTCAAGCCACGATTGGGTACTGTTCTTTACCACCCGCGGCAGAATGTACCGTATGAAGGGGTATCAGGTGCCTGAGAGCAGCCGTACGGCAGTAGGCATGAACATAGTAAACCTCATTGCGTTTGAGCCTGACGAAAAGGTTACCGCAATGCTCTCAATTAAAGAATTTGATGATGAGCATTATCTCGTAATGGCAACAAAGAACGGCGTTGTAAAGCGTATCGCGCTCTCGAGAGTAGACTCCTCTCGTAAGGCAGGCGTCCGCGCAATAGGGCTTGACGATGATGACGAGCTCATTTCAGTAATGCTTGCAGACGAGTCGAGCGAGGTATTCCTTGCAACAAGGCGCGGTATGGCGATTAAGTTCAAGGCAGCAGACATCCGCGCAACCGGCAGAGAGGCAGGCGGCGTCTACGGTATAGATTTGGCAGACGGCGACTATCTCATTGGTGCAGAGGTTGTTGAGAGCGGCAAGGATATACTCACCGTTACAGAAAAGGGCTTTGGTAAGCGTACTGCGGCAGAAGAATACCGCTTGCAGAACCGTTACGGCAAGGGTATAATGAACTATAATATAAGCGACAAGACCGGCGAGATAGCAAGCGTTATTATGGTTGACGACAACGACGACGCCATGATAATCTCCGACGACGGTGTTATAATAAGAATGCCGGCTCGCGATATAAGCTGCCTCGGCCGTGTAACAAAGGGCGTTATACTCATGCGCATTGGTGAGGACGTTAAGGTTATCTCCGTTGCGGCGGCACCCCACGAGGAAGAGGAAGAAGTTTCTGAAGAAACAGAAGAAGCCAACACAGAGGAATGAGTTCTTATAAAAGCAACAAAAGTATAGATACAGGAATTCGCCTGTAAAATGTTTGGCTATAAATTACAGCGACAGAGCGAAAGGGTCAGTGCGTGAAGGGCAAAGCCCGCTAGCACTGACCTCGCGATGAGCGTTTAATTTATCCAAGCGTTTTACACAGCGAAAAAGCGAGGGGTTCCAAAGGGGTTTACAAGAAAACCCCTTTGAATAAACCATATTGCAAATACAACTTAGAGGATATATACTATGAAGCAAGTAACAATTTACACCGACGGCAAGAGCCGCATAGGCGGCCTTGCGAGAGAGATGTCCCCACTCGCTCGCCGATAAATCGGCAACCGCTCAGGGATGACACACACGCGCCGTCGGCGGCGATGACATAAAGTTTAGTATTGTAAGTACAACTTAGAGGATATATACTATGAAGCAAGTAACAATTTACACCGACGGCGCGTGTTCCGGTAACCCCGGGCCGGGCGGCTGGGGTGCAATACTTGAATATAAAGGAACTCAGAAGGAGCTTTCGGGCGGAGAGAGCGAAACAACAAACAACCGCATGGAGCTTCTCGGCGTTATTTGCGCGCTTGAGGCTCTGCGCGAGCCGTGCCGGGTTGAGCTTTTTTCAGACAGCAAGTATATTGTTGACGGCATAAATCAGGGCTGGGCAGAAAAGTGGCGGAAAAACGGATGGATGAGAAACAAAAAAGAAAAAGCCCTAAACCCCGACCTTTGGGAAAGGCTTTTGAATTTGCTCTCTACCCACGAGGTCACGTTTAACTGGGTAAAGGGCCATGCAAGCAACGAAAAAAACAACCGCTGCGACGAGCTTGCGGTGATGAAGTCCAAAGAATATGCGGACAAATAGAGAAAACAACACAATCAGGAGATGAAACATAAATGATTTATGCGGACAATTCGGCAACAACAAGGGTAAAGCCGGAGGTTCTCGAAAAAATGCTCCCCTTCTTTAACGAGCAATACGGAAACCCGTCAAGCCTCTATGCATTTGCATACGATGCAAAGCGCGCAGTTGAGGATGCAAGAGAAAAGGTAGCAAACGTTATCGGCGCAAAAAGCCGCGAGATTTTCTTCACAAGCTGCGGCAGTGAGTCTGATAACTGGGTGCTTAAGGGAGTTGCCTCAAAATACGCAGAAAAGGGGCGTCATATTATAACCTCATGTATCGAGCACCCTGCAATTATCGAGACCTGTAAATATCTTGAAAAGAATGGTTTTAGAGTAACATATCTCCCTGTTGACGAATACGGTGTTGTAACGCCCGATTCGGTTAAGGAAGCTATTTGCGACGACACAATTCTTATTTCTGTAATGGCGGCAAATAACGAAATCGGCACAATTCAGCCCATACGCGAAATCGGCAAGATAGCCCATGAGCGAGATGTCCTTTTTCACACCGACGCAGTTCAGGCATTTGGTCATATCCCGCTTGATGTAAATGAGATGAACATAGACTTTCTCTCGCTCTCAGGCCATAAGATAGGCACGCCTAAGGGCATAGGCGCTCTTTATATACGCTCGGGAATTCGGATAGACAACTTAATCCACGGCGGCGGGCAGGAGAAAAGACGCCGCGCAGGCACTGAGAATGTTCCGTATATTGTAGGCCTCGGCGAGGCGGCAAGGATAGCCGGTGAGAATATGAGCGAGAACATAGAGAAGCTTTCCGCAATGCGCGACAGGCTCATAGAGCGCGTTCTCAAAATCCCGTATACAAAGCTCACGGGCCACCCGACAAATCGCTTGCCCGGCCTTTGCAGTATTATAATTGAGGGCATTGAGGGAGAGGCTCTGCTTCTCAATATGTATAATGAGGGGATATGCGCAAGCTCAGGCTCTGCCTGCTCATCAGGCTCGCTTGACCCGTCGCACGTTTTGCTCTCTATAGGGCTTCCCCACCATATTGCCCACGGCTCACTCCGCCTCTCGCTCGGCGAAGATAACGAGATGGGTGACGAGATAAAGATAGCCGAGGCGGTTGAAAAGGTTGCCGAGAGGCTTCGCGCAATGTCACCCGTATGGGAGAACGGCAAGCCCATGTGGGCATAGTAAGAACAAATAACACAAAAAGGAGAACCTTAATATGTACAGCGAAAAAGTACTCGACCATTTTTCAAACCCGCGCAACGTCGGCGAGCTTGAGGGCGCAAACGCCGTCGGGCAGGTCGGAAACTCCAAGTGCGGCGATATTATGAAAATGTATATGAAGATAGAAAACGATGTTATCGTCGATGTTACGTTTAAAACCTTCGGTTGCGGTGCGGCAGTTGCAACCTCGTCTATGGCGACGGAAATGGTAAAGGGAAAAACTATAGATGAGGCATTAAAGCTCACAAACCGCGCGGTTGCAGAAGCGCTTGACGGCCTCCCGCCTGAGAAGCTTCACTGCTCGGTGCTTGCAGAAGAGGCAATAAAGTCTGCCATTGCAGACTACTATAAGCGCCAGGGCAAGGACCCGGGGACCCTCGGCCTTTGCGACGGCAACTGTGAAAACTGCTGCTCACACAACCACCAGTAAAGAAAAACTGACAACAAAAAGTATAAATAAAGATAAAAACAACGCCGAGCAATCGCTTGGCGTTGTTTTTTACTATATATTATATGTTTCTTGCGCGTGCCTCACAGTAGACACATCTGTGTGCGCCGCTGTGAGAGACCTTGAACATATGCTCAATCTCCTGCTCGCAGGAGGTAATGCAACGCGGGTTAAAGCAGCGGTGAACGCCCTTTAAGAATTCGTCATCACAACGTGCGCTGTTTCCGCTGACCTTTGCTTCTTCTAAAAGCTTTAAGATAAGTGCCATACGGATATACTTTCCGTTTAAGACCTGCTTGAAGTAGCATGCACGCGGGTCAGAGTCAACCGCTACGCTTATTTCGTTTACGCGCGGCAGCGGGTGGAGAATACACATATCCTCTTTTGCATTTTTGAGCTTTTCGGGGGTGAGGATGTAGCTGT
Organism: Eubacteriales bacterium; assembly: GCA_045586595.1. Taxonomy (GTDB): domain Bacteria; phylum Bacillota; class Clostridia; order Oscillospirales; family JAAYXM01; genus SIG480. The sequence goes on from JAZNAQ010000053.1 coordinate 25,790, forward strand.
CCTTTAAGCGTTCATACTCGGCATCCGTTTCAAAGCGCTCTTTTTGTATACGAGTCATATAAAGAACGTCGAGCTTCGGGATAGCGTCCTCAAGCGAGTTTGTTTCTTCATACTCAAATGCGTTTTCCTTCTTTACATAGCTTGGAACTCGAAGTTCATCGGGAGAGATGAGGATGACCTTAATCCCCGTATAACGCGAGAGAGCGTGAATGAGTGAGTGAACGGTTCTTCCGAACTTCAAATCTCCGCAGAAGCCGACAGTAAGGTTTTCAAGGCTTCCCTTTTCGCGGTATATGGTAAGCAGGTCGGTGAGAGTCTGGGTCGGGTGGCAGTGACCGCCGTCGCCGCTGTTAATAACAGGTACGGTTGCGTTTCTTGCCGCAACATACGGCGCGCCCTCTTTCGGGTGGCGCATTGCGATTATATCGCAGTAGCAGCTCATAACCTTTGCGGTGTCTGCAACGCTTTCACCCTTTGCGACAGACGAGGTTGATGCCTCAGAAAAACCGAGCACACTGCCGCCGAGCTCAAGCATAGCCGCCTCAAAGCTCAGTCTTGTGCGTGTAGACGGCTCAAAGAAGAGCGTTGCAAGCTTCTTGCCACGGCACATTTCTGAATACTTCCACGGGTTTTCAATTATGTCATTTGCGACATTCATGAGCTCATAAATTTCTTCCGTAGTAAGGTCGAGAATATCTATAAGACTTCTCATTTTTTTACCTCCGCTCCAATCCAGCTCTCGTCAGACGGATTGTTTCTGAATTTTATAAGACGTGAAACATCCTCAGGCTTAATATAGCGCTCCTCTGCGGCAACCTCGGCTATAACGTCAAAGTTTGTGAGAGATACGTTCTTGACGTTTGCAGCCGAAAGCCTGTCAAGCCCCTTCTGCATACCGTAGGTAAATATGCTGACAATGCCGAGCACCTCAGCGCCCGCCTCGCGCAGTACGTTTACAACCTCAATGCAGCTTCCGCCTGTAGATATAAGGTCTTCAACAACTACAACCTTCTGGCCCGGCTCGAGACGCCCCTCAATCTGGTTGTTTCTGCCGTGGTCCTTAGCGCCTGAGCGGACATAGCCCATCGGAAGGCCCATTATGTGGCCGCAGATAGCCGCGTGAGCGATACCGGCGGTAGAGGTGCCCATAAGAACCTCGACATCGGGGTAATGCTCGCGGATGAGAGAAACAAGGCCATTTTCAACATCGTCGCGAACCTTCGGAGCCGTAAGGGTAAGGCGGTTATCGCAGTACACGGGGCTCTTTATGCCGCTTGCCCATGTAAACGGCTCGTCCGGGCGGAAGAATACCGCCTTTATTGACAATAAATCCTTAGCAATAAGCTTTTGCATATTCTTTATCCTCCTGTAAAAATTTACTGTAAATTAGCAAACGGGTCCAGGGCGAAGCCCTGGTCGTTTCAAGGGGATTGAAAAGGGGGAAATCGAAATCCCCCTTTTCGTTTTGCTACTTTTGCAATCAAAAGTAGGCCCGCCCGGCAGGGCAAACTAATTAAACGAAAAGGAATAACAATTCCGGGCTATATTCGATACAGTTTAAACCATAGTTTTAGCCAATAAACTCACTGACACATCTTTCGTATGCCGCTACCGGGTCATCTGCCGCAGTTATCGGGCGGCCGACAACGATATAGTCTGAGCCGATTTCCTTTGCCTGAGCAGGTGTCATAACCCTTTTCTGGTCGCCGACATCGCCGTCAGCAAAGCGCACGCCCGGGGTGATTGTCAAAAACTCATTTCCGCAGGTGTCGTGTACCTTCTGCGCCTCAAGCGGTGAGCAGACAACGCCGTCAAGCCCTGCAGCCTTTGCCGTTGCGGCATAGTGCATAACAACCTTATCAATAGGCTTTTCAATCAGCAGGTCGCGCTCCATTGACTCTTGGTCGGTGGAAGTGAGCTGAGTTACCGCGATAAGGAGCGGGCGTGTGCCGTCCTCGCGGGTCAGGCCCTCAATAGCCGCCTCCATCATAGCGCGTGTTCCCGCCGCGTGGAGGTTTGTTATGTCAACATCAAGGTTGCGAAGAACGCTCATAGCCTTCTTGACAGTGTTGGGGATATCGTGAAGCTTTAAGTCGAGAAATATTTTGTGGCCGCGCTTCTTTATCTCGCGGACAATCGCGGGGCCCTCTGCATAGAAAAGCTCCATGCCTATTTTAACAAACGGTTTTCTGCCTGTAAACTTGTCGAGGAACGCGAAGGTGTCCTCTGCGCTCTTGAAGTCACACGCTACAATTACGTCTTTTCCCATTATTTTGCCACTCCTATTATATCTTTTAGGTTATCTATACCATACTTTTCCATAACGGGGGGGAGGTCGTCTATTATATCGCGGCAGGCGGTGGGGTTTACAAGGTTTGCCGCGCCAACCTCAACAGCGCACGCTCCCGCCATCATCATTTCGATAACGTCCTCGGCAGACGATACGCCGCCCATACCGACAACGGGGATATTTACCGCGTTTGCGACCTGATAGACCATGCGTACCGCTACGGGGAAGATTGCGCTGCCTGAAAAGCCGCCCATCTTGTTTCCGATTATCGGGGCTTTCTTCTTTAAATCAATCCTCATACCGAGGAGAGTGTTTATAAGGCTGATGCCGTCTGCCCCTGCCTCCTCGCACGCCTTTGCGATTGAAACAATATCAGTCACATTCGGCGAGAGCTTTATAATCACAGGTTTTCGTGTAACCGCCTTTACTGCGCGCGTCACTTCTGCCGCCGCTGCAGGGTCTGTGCCGAAGCTCATACCGCCGCCGTGGACGTTGGGGCAGCTTACGTTTACCTCAAGCCAGCCCACCTGATCTTCTTTATCAAGCTTCTCGCAGGTGTAGGCGTAGTCTTCTACAGAGAAGCCGGACACGTTTGCCATAACCTTTTTGTTAAAGCATCGGGACAGCTTAGGCAGCTCCTCTGATACTACCTTGTCCACACCGGGGTTCTGAAGCCCTACCGCATTTATCATGCCTGCGGTACACTCTGCAATGCGCGGAGTCGGGTTGCCGAACCTCGCCTCGCGCGTTGTGCCCTTAAATGAGAACGTGCCGAGGCAGTTTATATCGTAAATTTCAGCGAACTCATAGCCATAGCCGAAGGTGCCGGAGGCAGGGATAACGGGGTTGTCTATCTCTATCCCGCAGAGATTAACCTTTAAGCTTCCCACAATATCTCCTCCTTCATAAGAACGGGGCCGTCCTTGCATATTCTCTTATACCCCGTGACTGTCTTGCACGAACAGCCCATGCACGCGCCAAAGCCGCAGCCCATGCGCTCCTCAAAGCTGAACTGCGCGCTAGTTTTGCACGCTTTGTATACTGCGCGGAGCATAGGCTCAGGCCCGCAGGTGAAAACGTGAGTGTAGGAGATGTCGCCCATTGCATCGGTTACAAAGCCACGCACACCGTATGAACCGTCAACGGTTGTAACGGTAACATCTGCGCCGAGGGCGCGAAACTCATCTTCATAGAAAATCTCGCCTGCGGTGTTAAAGCCAAGGACAACTGAGACCTTTTTGCCGCGTTCAATCAGCTTTTTTGCAAGCATATACATCGGCGGTACGCCCACACCGCCGCCGATAAGAAGCGGAGAGTCGCCCGACTTTTCAAGGTCGTAGCCGTTGCCGAGGCCTGTGAGAATGTCAAGCGTCTGCCCTGCCTGCATTGTGGCGAGCTGCTCGGTGCCATGACCTACAGTTTTGTAGATTATGGTGAGCAAACCCTTGTCTGCATCACACACCGAAATCGGGCGGCGGAGGAACTTGCCAGAAAGGGCAATGTTTACAAACCCGCCGGGCGCACACTCGCTGACATCTCCCGAGAGCGTCATTTTGTATACGCTGGCATTAAGCGCAGAGTTTGACTGTATTGTAAAAATAGATTGTTTCATAAATATAATCCTCCATAGCCTTCCCCTTGAGGGGAAGGGGGACCGCTTGCGGTGGATGAGGTGAAATGTAGGGAATGGCGGTTTCCGACATTCCGATAGCGGTGCACCCTACAACACCTCATCAGTCACTTCGTGACAGCTTCTTTCTCCTACGCGTCAATCGTAGATATTGTAAGTGTTGTTTCCTCAAGAACGTCGAGAAGAACGCGGACGGTGTCAAGCGCCGTAAAGATTGTTACGTTGTTGTCCGTTGCGAGGCGGCGAATCTGGTGTCCGTCGCTCTCACCGCCTGCAGAGCCGATGTCGCGAGTGTTGATTACATATGCTATATGGCCCTGGCGAAGCGCATCCGCAATCTCATCACTGCCGTCTGAGAGCTTTTTGAGGATATGGGTGCGGATTCCGTTTGCCTTCAAGAACTTCGCCGTGCCCTCTGTAGCTTCAATGTTAAATCCGAGGTTATAGAAGCGGCGGATGAGCGGGAGTGCCTCCTCTTTGTCCTTGTCGGAGATTGTGGCAAACACCGTGCCGTAGTTCTGCAGGTGCATACCCGATGCCTGAAGTGCCTTATAAAGCGCGCGGTTTAATTTATCGTCATAGCCTATTGCCTCGCCGGTTGACTTCATCTCCGGTGAGAGGTACGCATCAAGACCGCGGATTTTGTTGAATGAGAATACCGGAACTTTGACATACCAACGGTTTTTCTCCTTCGGGTAAATGTCAAATATGCCCTGCTCTTTGAGGCTCTTGCCAAGTATTACCTCTGTCGCTATGTCGGCAAGCGAGTAGCCCGTAGCCTTTGAGAGGAACGGAACCGTACGCGACGAGCGCGGGTTTACCTCAATGATAAATACGTTGTCGTTTTCATCAACAATGAACTGGATGTTGTAAAGGCCTATTATGCCGATACCGAGGCCAAGTTTTTTTGCATACTGGAGAATTGTGCCGCGAACCTTGTCGGAGATAGAGAAGGTCGGGTATACGCTTATTGAGTCGCCCGAGTGAACGCCTGTGCGCTCAACAAGCTCCATTATGCCGGGGACGAATACGTCTCGTCCGTCGCAGATAGCGTCAACCTCAACCTCTTTGCCCTGAATGTACTTGTCAACAAGAACGGGCTTATCCTCGTCAATCTCAACTGCTGTTTTGAGATAGTGGCGGAGCTGGTCTTCGTTGGACACAATCTGCATTGCACGACCGCCGAGAACAAAGCTCGGGCGTACGAGAACAGGGTAGCCTATCTCTGCTGCCGCAGCGATACCGTCCTCTATCTTTGTGACGGCGCGGCCCTTCGGCTGCGGTATATCAAGCTCGCGCAGAATCTTCTCAAAGCTGTCGCGGTTTTCTGCACGCTCAATAGCGGCGCAGTCTGTGCCGATAATCTTAACCCCGCGTGACATGAGCGGCTCGGCAAGGTTGATTGCCGTCTGGCCGCCGAGAGACGCGATAACGCCCTCGGGCTTCTCAAACTCAATTATGTTCATAACATCCTCTGCCGTGAGCGGCTCAAAATAGAGCTTGTCGGCAGTGGTGTAGTCGGTCGAAACGGTTTCGGGGTTGTTGTTTATGATAATTGCCTCATACCCCGAGTTCTTAATGGTTGTAACGGCGTGTACCGTCGAGTAGTCAAACTCAACGCCCTGTCCTATACGAATCGGGCCCGCGCCGAGAACAACGATTTTCTTCTTGTCTGTAAGGCGCGAAGCGTTCTCGCCGGTGTAGCTTGAGTAGAAATATGGGATGTATGCGTTTGTGTGGCAGGTATCAACCATCTTATAAATCGGGAAGATGTTGTTCTCTTTGCGAAGGTTAAAGACCTCTGTCTCCTGCATGCCCCAGAGCTTTGCTATAAACTTGTCTGAGAAGCCCATCTTCTTTGCGCTCTTAAGAGTTTCAATATTGCCCTTGTTTTCTCCAATGCCGCGCTCTGCAGCTACAATATTCTTTACACATTCGAGGAAGTAGCGGGTAATTCTTGTTATTTCAAAAATCTCCTCGATGTCTGCGCCGAGTCTGAACGCCTCTGCTATAGCAAAGATGTTGTCGTCCTTAAACTCTTTTATGTAGTCTAAAAGCTCAGCCTTTGTCTTCCCGTCAAACTTCGGAAGGTGGAAGTGGCATGCGCCTGTTTCAAGTGAGCGGACTGATTTGAGCAGGCACTCCTCGAGAGTTGAGCCGATACCCATAACCTCGCCCGTCGCCTTCATCTGAGTGCCGAGAGTGTTGGGAGCAGTTGCGAACTTGTCAAACGGGAAGCGCGGGAGCTTTGCAATAACATAGTCAAGGCTTGGCTCAAACGCCGCCGTAGTGTTTGCAATTTCAATCTCCTCAAGAGACATGCCGACAGCGATTTTTGCCGTTACGCGAGCAATCGGGTATCCGCTTGCCTTTGAAGCAAGAGCAGATGAGCGCGAAACGCGCGGGTTTACCTCGATAAGGTAGTATTCGCTTGTGTCGGGGTTGAGGGCAAACTGTACGTTACAGCCGCCCGAAATCTTAAGCTCGCGGATAAGCTTTATTGCGCTGTCGTTGAGCATTTTAAGATCGTGGTCGTTAAGAGTCATAATCGGCGCAACAACGAGCGAGTCACCGGTATGAACGCCGACAGGGTCGATGTTCTCCATGCCGCAGATAGTGATAGCGTGGTCGTTTGAGTCACGCATAACCTCAAACTCAATCTCCTTATAGCCCTTTACGCTCTTTTCTATAAGCACCTGGTGAACGGGCGAGAGCTTAAATGCATTTGTGCCGACCTCAATAAGCTCCTCCTCGTTGTAGGCAAAGCCGCCGCCTGTTCCGCCGAGCGTAAACGCCGGGCGAAGAACGACCGGGTAGCCTATTCTCTCTGCTGCAGCACGCGCCTCGTCGAGCGAGTATGTAATCTCCGAGGGGATTGTCGGCTCGCCGATAGACTCGCAAAGCTCCTTAAACAGCTCTCGGTCTTCTGCGCGCTCGATGCTCTCGCTTGATGTGCCGAGAAGCTCTACCCCGCACTCGCGAAGTACGCCCTTTTTCTCAAGCTGCATTGCGAGGTTTAAGCCCGTCTGCCCGCCGATGCCCGGAACAATCGCGTCGGGGCGCTCATAACGGAGAATTTTTGCGATATACTCAAGAGTCAGTGGCTCCATGTATACCTTGTCGGCAATCGTTGTGTCCGTCATAATTGTGGCGGGGTTGGAGTTGCAGAGGATAACCTCGTAACCTTCCTCCTTGAGCGCAAGGCACGCCTGAGTGCCTGCGTAGTCAAACTCAGCAGCCTGACCGATAACAATCGGGCCTGAGCCGATGATGAGAATTTTCTTGATGTCAGTTCTTTTTGCCATTGTTTTTAGCCCTCCTATATTTTAAAAACCGGCTTGCCGTGGTGAACGGTAAGTAAGCATTTTCCAAAAAGCTTTGCGCCATCAAACGGTGTGGCGCGACCCATTGAGAGAAAATCATTCGGGTCAACCGTTATCTTTGCGTTTAAATCCCAGACTGTGAAGTCGTTGCCCAAGGGTATGTTAAAACGCTTTCTCGGGTTGGTTGACATTACCTCAATGAGCTTTTCGAGAGTAATAATGTTCTTTTTTACAAGGTGTGTATACAGCACGGGAAATGCCGTTTCAAGCCCGACAACGCCGAATGCGCTGCCTGATAACCCGCGCGACTTTTCCTCTGCTGAGTGCGGCGCGTGGTCTGTTGCGATCATGTCAATCGTGCCGTCGCAAAGCCCTGCCACGAGTGCGGCGCGGTCACGCTCTGAGCGTATGGGCGGGTTCATCTTGAACCTGCCGTCTTCTTCTATGTCGGTATCGCACATTACAAGGTAGTGCGGCCCGGTCTCACATGTAACGTCAAGTCCCTCTGCCTTTGCTCGGCGTATAAGCTCAACCGTCTCTGCGGTGGAGATGTGGCAGACGTGATATTTACAGCCAATTTCGCGGACAAGCTCAAGGTCGCGCGCAACCTGCTTATACTCGCTTTCTGAGTTTATCCCCACATACCCGTGAGCCGCTGCAAACTCGCCGTCGTGGATACAGCCGCCGGGTTTTAGCTCGCTGTTGTCTTCACAGTGTGCAACGAGGATTTTATTTAGCTCCTTCGCTTTTTGCATCGCCGCGCGCATCATATCGTCGCTCTGAACACCACGGCCATCGTCAGAGAAGGCTATGGCATACTCTGCCAGGCCGTCAAGGTCAGCGAGGCTTTCTCCCTTCTGCCCTACCGTAATCGCGCCGTAGGGGTAGACATCAATAACCGCATCGCGCTCAATAATCTTCACCTGAGCCTTGATACTCTCAACGCTGTCGGGTACGGGGTTGAGGTTAGGCATCGTGCAGACTGCCGTATAGCCGCCTCGCGCCGCCGACTGCGAGCCGGTAAAGATTGTTTCCTTATACGAAAAGCCCGGCTCACGAAAATGCACATGCACATCGCAAAAGCCGGGAAAAACAGCATATTTAGAAGAGAAAGAGGGAATAAGCGTCTTTGCAAGCTTAGTGCAGGACGCGAGCGACTCTTTGGCTATGTAGTTTTTAGCAGTATTTTTCTTAAAAAAATCGAACATCGGTATATGCTCCTCGATATGAAAAAATCTTGCCGGCAGTGGGCAAGATGTACGCACGTAAACATACAAGGCCTCGCCCTGCATATCTTCATTATAAGCCAAATCTTGCCGGCATCACAGTACCGTCTCTTAAAGATTTTATTATAGAATATTATACCACGCAAAGCGAGTGATGTCAATGAGAATTCGACTTGTTTTTATATTTTATTTATATATCCCGCAGGGGGGTAGCCTTGCGGGATATATGTGTATTTACAGCGGTTTTGATTTTATTTTTGCAAAGCGTCGGGGGTATTTTGCAGGTGTTTCGCGTACCTTTCGTATAATAAGCGCGGTGTGAGTAATCCCCGTATCGTGTAAGGGGTAGTCAATCCTTTCCTCAAGCTCGCCGCCGAGGAGAGCAATGGCGTTTTCCGCGCGCAAAAGCTCCTCATCACAATTTGTTGATTTCATGGCGACAAACACGCCGCCGAGCTTTACAAACGGAAGTGTAAGCTCCGAGAGCATAGAAAGGTCTGCAACCGCGCGGGAGACGGCTATGTCAAAGCTCTCGCGGTAGTCTTCATTTGCCGCTTGTTCTTCTGCGCGTGCATGGACACACTCTACATTGTCAAGCGAGAGCTCGCGGCATACATCCTGAAGAAAATCAATCCTTTTAGCGAGTGCGTCGAGAAGCGTGAGCGAAATATCGTCGCGCGCAAGCCTGAGCGGCAACCCAGGAAAGCCTGCCCCGCAGCCTACGTCTATTACGCGCTTGTTTGAAAAGTCAACTACGTTAAGGAGTGCAAGAGAGTCTGCAAAGTGGCGTATGGCAACCTCGTCGGGGTCGGTTATCGCGGTGAGGTTCATTACCTCGTTTGCCAAAAGGAGCAGCTCACAGTATTTTTCAAACCGCGCCGCGTCGGCGGAGATATGAAGCCTTGAAAAAATATCGCAAAGCTTATCGGCCATATTTATATATACTCCCCTTCTTATTTCTTAAGATATAAAAGCAGTGATGCGATGTCGGCGGGGCTTACCCCCGATATGCGCGATGCCTGCCCGACTGACTTCGGGCGGATTTTTGAAAGCTTTTGCCTTGCCTCAGTGCGAAGGCCCGAAAGCGACATATAATCTATATCATCAGGCAGAACATGAGCCTCAAGCTTTTTAAACTGTTCTATCTGTGCGCGCTGGCGCTTTATGTAGCCGTCGTACTTGAGTGAGATTTCAACCTGCTCGCACACGTCATAAGAAAGAGGCTGTCTTGTCTTGTCAAACGGAGCGACAAGCGCATATGAAAGCTGCGGGCGGCGGATCAGGTCTGCAACAGATGCACCCGTTACGAGCGGGGTTGTGCCGTGAGAGGTGAGAAACGCATTTACCTCATCACTCGGCGGAACTATCATCTTTTCAACTCTGCGAAGCTCGGCCTCTGATGCCTTTTTCTTGTTTAACATCCGCTCATACTTTCCGTCCGACACAAGCCCTATCTCATGACCGAGCGAGGTCAGGCGCAAATCTGCGTTGTCCTGACGGAGGTACAGGCGGTATTCTGAGCGTGAGGTCATCATACGATACGGCTCGTTTGTGCCTTTTGTCACGAGGTCGTCTATAAGGGTTCCGATATACGCGTCTGAGCGGTCGAGAATAAACGGCGCGCGGCCGAGTATTTTGTGCGCTGCGTTAATGCCCGCAATAAGCCCCTGTGCGGCGGCTTCCTCATACCCCGATGAGCCGCAGAATTGCCCCGCGCCATATAGCCCCGATATTGCTTTAACCTCAAGGGTAGCTGAGAGAGCAAGCGGGTCTATGCAGTCATATTCAATAGCGTAGGCAAAGCGCATAATCTGTGCGCGTTCAAGCCCGCGTATAGAGTGAACTATAAGAAGCTGTATGTCCTCAGGTAGTGAGGATGAAAGCCCCTGAATATACATTTCATCTGTGTTCAACCCCATCGGCTCTATAAAGAGCTGGTGACGCTCCTTTTCGGCAAAGCGCATAACCTTGTCTTCAATAGATGGGCAGTATCGCGGCCCTACACCCTCAATGTTGCCCGAAAATAGCGGAGAGCGGTGAAGGTTTTCGCGTATAATGCGGTGTGTGTCTGCGTTTGTGTATGTGAGGTGGCACATAGCGCGGTTTTCTATCTTTTTATCGGTATCAAACGAAAAAGGATAGATGTCCTCATCGCCAGGTTGCGGCTCCATAGCATCAAAGTCAACCGTTTTTGCGTTGATGCGCGGCGGCGTTCCCGTCTTGAAACGGCGAAGCGGCAGCCCTAGAGAGAGCAGGTTTTTGGTAAGCTCGGTTGCGGCAAACATGCCGTCGGGCCCGCCCTCGCGCGAGCTTTCGCCGACCGTTGTTTTGCCACCAAGGTATGTGCCCGTTGCGATAATCGCGGCAGCGCATATGTACTTGCCGCCGGTTGCGGTAAGTACATGGGATACCGCACCGTCAGTCACGCCTATTTCTGTGATTTCCGCCTGAATGAGGTCGAGGTTTTCGCACGCCTCGAGTGCCGATTTCATACGAGCCTGATACGCGCGGCGGTCTGCCTGCGCGCGCAGCGAATACACGGCAGGGCCCTTGCCGCGGTTTAACATACGGTACTGTATGCAGGTATCGTCTGCGGCTTTTCCCATTTCACCGCCGAGCGCGTCAATCTCGCGCACAAGATGCCCCTTTGCAGTGCCGCCGATGGCGGGGTTGCAGGGCATGTTGCCAACCGAGTCAAGGTTTATCGCAAAGCACACAACTCGTGCGCCGAGCCTTGCCGCCGCGAGTGCGGCCTCAATGCCCGCATGACCTGCGCCGATAACCGCAATATCATATTTTCCTGCAATATATTCCATAATCATAGTCCTTTTATTATAGAGTTACAATAAATGCCCCGCCATTATTGCCCGTGCGTATTTTGAACGCGTTTCGGGGACAAGCCCGAATTTTTCTGCAAGCTTTTCGCCAAAGAAAACAAGCTCTCCGGCACTTCCCTGCCGAAGCTCAAGCTCAACCTCACAAAAGCGGGTGTTCTCTCCGAAATATCCGTCGTCATATGAGAGCATAAAAGAAAATCCGTCGTACGGCGTCATAAGGCACTCATGTCTGACAAAGCGCACGCTTGCAACTGTTATAAGAGAAAGTCCGACGAGCTTCGATGTCGGCGCGCCGACATCTGAGAGAAGCCGTGCTGCGTTTTTTATGTCGCCTGACTTAACGCTCCACTCACCGCGGACTGAAAGCGCACCGTCAGAGCTTTTACCGCACTTTGCATATATCACGCTTTCGCCGTTCTCAAAGCGTCGGCGGAGGGTTACCCCCTGTTTTTTTGCATCGCCGTCTAACGTGTCAAGATATTCGGTGTGCATTTCTAACTTATTAAGTTCTGAGCAATACGGCGCGACCAACTTGTCTGAAAACAGCAGGTTCAAAGAAAAGCCGTCACGAGGGGTATACTTGAGCTCGGTTTCGCACGCCATTACCTGCGCCTCCCCAAGAAGCGAAGCGGCAAAACCAAAAGCAGTTCGCCGAGCGCAAGAAGTGCGAAGGTTGCCCACTGAGCGATGAAGAGGCTCTCTGTTCTTATCCCTGCAACCCTGAAGGCTACAAGAGCAATAACCCCAAGCAACACGCCCCAGATATAGTTTAGGCGCAAATCACGCTTTTGTGAAAGGGTATCTCTTGAAGCGAGCCAGAGAGCAGGCAAAGTATCTGTTATAAGGTTTATAAGAAGAATCTGCGACGGCGTAAGCGGAAAACCGAAGCCGAGCGCAACAGAGAGAAGTACGCAGATAAGCTCCGCGCTGTTTGCCACGGCAAGGTAGGTAACCGCATTTTTTATGTTTCGGCGTATAATCTTTCCGCGCAGTATTGCCTCATCTGCAGAAGCAGAGCCGTCATAAATAACGTCTGATGCGTCCTTTGCCGCATCTTCGGATCGGGTGTCAGAAAGGCCTATGTCTGATGCATCCAGCGCAGGCGCGTCAGACAGCCCGTCGCCGACGGTTGCAACACACTCCCCGCTTGCTTTGAGTGTCTTTATTATACGCACCTTATCCTGCGGGCGGAGAGAGCAGAAAACAAATGTGTTAGAAAGGCATGAGCGTAAGGCCTCATCGTTCATGAGCCCAACCTCTCTGCCGCAGATTATGTTTTCACACGGGAGCGCGAGCGCAGCCGCGCCGAGTTTTGCCTTTTCGGCATCGTTTTCGGTGAGGAGATATACGCGAACCCCTGCTCTTGCGAGCTTTTCGGTGTCGGGGGTCTCGGGCTCAAACTCCTCGGCACGGGTTGCCGCAATACCGAGGAAAATGAGGTTTGTATCACACGGGACATCGTCTCCCGAGCGGAAACCAACAGCCGTAAGAGCATAGCCTTCATCGGCAAACGAAGAGATGCAGGAGCGGATTTCCTCGCGGTCAGACTCAGTGAGAGTGCGAATGTGACCGAGTTCCCAGATTTTTACCGAGCGCGAGAGAATTTCTTCTGCATCGCCGCCTGTGTATGATATGGTTGTGCTCTCGGCGCGGTGGAGAGTGGTTGTTACCTCACCGACAAGCTCACCGATTTTAGGAAAATCTGAAATTATTTTTTCGGAGTCGCACTTATGAGATGCATACGCGCGAAGTGACGGGTCAGAAAGCTCACACAGAAGAAGCCCGTCGAGAAATGGGACGGTGTCCTCCTCCTGAGGGGTGCGTATTCTGCCGTTTGTATATGTTGCAGCTACGCCGATTTTCGGTATGTCGGTACATAGCACCGAGACCTCGCCGAGAGCTTCGACGGAGCGCATGGTTTTTGCATTAAAGCCGCACGCCTTTAGCTCTTTTGCCCCGCGAGAAAGGGATACGAGCGCAGTTGTAAAAACGCCCTCTGGGATTACGGCAACGGCAAGCGCAAGCGATGAAACGAGTGTTGGCACAAAGCCTGTATCACGGATAATACCCGCCGCAAAAACGCCTATGCACGCGACAAAGGTTATGAGAGTAAGCCTTTTAGAGAGCTTTTCAAGCCGTGAAAAAGTTGGCGAGCCGTCCTTTTCGGGCACATCGAGCGGGAGTGTGAGCCTGCTCATCTCGGTAGACATGCCTGTTGCCGTAACAACGCCGTCTGCCCTGCCGCGCAGAACAACCGTACCCTCAAAGGCGCAGTTGTCGCGAAGCTCTATGGGCACATCGCCCGGGATAATCTCGTCGCAGTTTTTCTCAACCGATGCTCTGCCCGTAAGCGCGGATTCATCTATAACGAGCCCCTCGCTTGTTATGAGGCGCAGGTCTGCAGGCACAACGCGACCGGGCTTTATTGTAACAACGTCGCCGACAACAAGCTCGTCGGATGCAAGCTTCATCTTTGCGCCGTTTCGAAGCACGATTGCGTGAGTTACCGATGCGTTTATCGTCAGGTCGAGAATTCTGAGCCCGCGCCGCTTACACTCTGCGGAATATACTGTATGAAGCACTATCACCGCGAGAATGAGAAGGCTCTCCAAAACCCCGCCGAGAAGCGCCGAGAGCGCGGCGGCGATGAGGAGCAGGTATATTACAGGCCGCGCGAGACCCAGAGCGGCAAGCTTAAAAAACGATGAGCCGTCAGAGTGTGTTTTTTCGCTTGCGACCCGAAGGCTCGCTTCCTTATCCGAAAGGCCTGTTTCTGGGTTTACATCAAGAGATTTTAATGTTTCTTCTATACTTAGCTTATGGTACAAATCAATCAACTCCGTACTTTTTCCTACTATAAATTATAAGGGTAAAAAGAAAGGGTGTCAAGAATATGATTAGGGGAAAGATTAGAGGGTCCAGGGCAAAGCCCTGGTCGATTCAAGGGGGATTAAAAGGGGGAAAATCGAAATTCCCCCTTTTGTTTTGCTACTTTTGCAATCAAAAGTAGGCCTGCCCGGCAGGGCAAGCATATTAAAAAGCAGATGTAAGCAGCATCATAAAATAAAATGATTTTTTGTATACGCAATAATATTTTTGGTTAAAATACAAAAAAACACATCAGGGGAGGTCTTAAAAAATGAAGAAAAAAAACAAGAGGCTAAAAAGCACATTGATAGTTATATGTGTTGTTATATTTGCCGCCGCAACCGCATACGGTGCGAGCGTTTATAAGCGCGGCTCACGCGGTGAGACAGTAAGAGAAATTCAGAATGTTCTGTTATCCGAGGGGCTGTATGACGGCAACGCCGACGGAATTTACGGCGAAAAAACCGAAAGAGCGGTCAAAAGCTATCAGGCCAACCACGGGCTTGCAGTTGACGGCATTGTAGGCGAGAATACCCTTGCCGAGATGGGCATTGGGGGCTCTGCCGCTCAGGATGCGTATGCAAACGATTTGTATTTGCTCTCGCGAATAATCTCTGCCGAGGCTCGAGGCGAGCCGTATATCGGACAGCTTGCGGTCGGTGCGGTTGTTTTAAACCGCGTAAAGCACCCGTCTTTTCCAAACACAATAGCGGGCGTTATATATCAGAACGGCGCGTTTTCAGCTCTCAGTGACGGCCAGTTTGACGAGCCTGTTTCAGAGGAGTCGCGCCGCGCTGCAAGAGATGTGCTAAACGGTGTAAACCCAGTATCTGATGCCATATATTATTACAACCCGAATACTGCTACAAACAAGTGGATTCGCTCCAGACCCGTAATACGGACAATCGGCGCACATGTGTTCTGCACATAAAAAACCACTCTGCTCAAAAGCAGAGGGGTTTTTTTAATACTCTGATATTTCCGTGTTTATTATAGATAAGAAAGAAGACGCGTTGTCAGAAAGGGCGTAGGTGAATTCACCACGTGCAATTTTTTGTGCGCCCTCATAGTCGCCACGGTTTACACATTCTTCAGCCCTGTTGCATGCATCAACTACTTTTTCTGCCTCGGCGATTATTTTGTCCCACTCATAGTCATAAAGCTCGCTCTCTTCGCGTTCATAATTTATGATATTTTCCAATTCTGTGCGGATGGTAACTGAGGCGTTAAGAGCTTCGGTTTTATACCGCTCGTCTTTTGTAGTAAGATAGTTGTTAAGTGAGTGGTTCGCATAGTTTGCGTCGGTTATATACTGCATTGAAGTGGCATATTTGAGAAGTGTGGTGTAGCGGCTGGACATACGCGTGAGTTTTGAGTATATACCGTCGTCTATGCGTATTGAGCCCATGACCGACATGAAGGTTTCGTCCTCCTCTGTAAAATCTTCGTCGGTAGAGGTGAACGCAAAGCGATAGAAGCCGTTAACGCCCTTGACTATAAAGTCAACGGTGGTTTTTCCGTCCTTACGGCTGATGAGCTTATATCCGGTACTCTTTCCGTATTTCACGTTGCCGCTCTCTTCGTTCTTTTCAAGGCGGAGAATTTCGTCAACATATTCCTCGGGAGTAAGGATGCTGTTGTTTTCAGTATCGGGTACATACACACTCACAACGTTGCCGTCGCCCTCGAAAGTTATATAGCCGTCGAGGTCAAGGTTGCCGATTCTTTCATATGTTTCGGGGTATTCAATAATAATCCCATAGAGGCGGTTTTCATATCTTGCAGACTCAACGGTTTCGTATTCAATCGGGTGAAAGCTTGTGCCCGAGATATAATCCTCCTCGTTGGGAGTACATGCACCCAGCGAGAGTATAAATACAAAGGTAAGCGCAAAAAACAATATTCTTTTCAACATAATATCACTCCTCTTCGCGGTCAAGTGAACGGTATTGTATTGCTTCTGCAATGTGTTCAGGCATAATGATGTCTGACTCAGCCATATCGGCAATCGTGAGCGCAATTTTTAAAATCTTGTCATATGAGCGGCCTGTAAGCCCCAGTGCGTCAAACGCACTCTTTAAAAGCGCCTCGGCCTCATCTGAAAGAGTTGCAAGCTCATGAAGCTTTTTCGGTGTAAGGTGAGCGTTGCAGCCCACACCGCGGGCTCTTGCTCTCGCTCTTGCGCGGTTTACGCGTTCTCGGATTGCCGAAGAAGGCTCGCTTGTTTCTTTTTTCGACATATCGTCGTAAGTCACACCCGGAACATTTATATGAATATCTATTCTGTCCATAAGGGGCCCTGAGACTTTGCCTCTGTAATTTGCTACAGATTGCGGTGAACATGTGCATACATGATTGCCGCTCTGATAGCCTGAACAACCGCATTTGCAGGGGTTCATTGCACAGACGAGCATAAATCTTGCGGGGTAAGTTGCTGTGCCTGCAACGCGGGAGATAACAACCTCACCTGTTTCCATCGGCTGGCGCAGAACCTCAAGCGCGTCGCGGCGAAATTCGGGCAGCTCGTCTAAAAACAGAACTCCGTTATGGGCAAGCGACAGCTCACCCGGTCGAAGAGAAGAGCTCCCGCCCGAAAGGCTTATCGCCGACGTGCTGTGGTGCGGTGAGCGAAACGGCCTGTTTACAAGAAGCGGTTGTTCAGCAGACACAAGCCCGACAAGAGAGTGCATCTCTGTAGATTCAAGAGCCTCCTCACGCGTCATATCGGGGAGAATTGAGGGAATGCGCGCTGCGAGCATGCTCTTACCGGAGCCGGGTGGGCCAATCATAAGAATGTTGTGGCCGCCTGCCGCGGCAACCTCAAGCGCACGCTTTACATTTTCCTGACCGCGAACGTCCGAAAAGTCGGGGGCGCAGGAGGTGTCGGGAGCACACGGGAGAGCCTGTGTCTCACGTGGGAGTTCTGAGTCGCCGTTTATATGGCGGATAATTTCCTCGGCAGATGAAGCGCCGTATACCGCAAGCTCATCGCCGGCAAGGGCTGCTTCTCTGGCGTTTGCTTTCGGCACGAACAGATGTTTTATGCCTGCAGCCTTTGCCGCAAGCGCCATGGAAAGGACACCGCGCGCGGGGCGAAGCTCGCCGCCGAGAGAAAGCTCGCCGACAAACGCTGAGGCCTCGGCTACTTGCTTTATTTTTTCTGCCGCCTGTAGTACTGACAGAAGGACGGGCAGGTCATATATCGCGCCCTCTTTTTTTGTGCCTGCGGGGGCAAGGTTTACGGTTATTTTCGATTCGGGGAACTTAACTCCGAGGCTTTTGGCAGTAGCCTTTACGCGGTCGCGCGATTCGCGGACCGAGGCATCGGGCAGGCCGATGATTTCAAACGACATCAGGCCGCCTGATATAACACACTCAGCCCTGACGACAAAGCCTCTTGAGCCATTCAGACCCAAGGTATATACGTTTGACAACATAATTTATAAATCCCCACCTTTGTTCTATAATAATACCATGTTTTAAGTATTATTACAAGAGAAATAAAGACTCCCCCGAATTGTAATAATTGGGGGAGCCGAAAGAGATTTAAAACATATCGGGGATGTCTTCGCCGCGGGAGAGAATTTCAAAGCTCTCTAAAAGCTCGCGAACCTCCTCTACGGCAACGTAGAATTCTGCCGCCTTGCCGTCTACGACAGCTGCATACCTGCGCTCATTCACCTCAAAAAGCTCAAGCGTCGTGGTACTGCCTGATTTAAGTGACATGGTTGCCTTTATCGCGCGTTTGCCGTATTTCATACCGCTTGCTGCCTCTTCGGCGACAGAAAAACGGATAGTGCGCAGGAAAAGGTTTGTCGCGTTACTGCCGGTAAGCGTTTTGCCGTCATATACACCGGTAAGTGTTTTACCACTTGTCTTGAGAGAAAGGGTATGACGTGCACCGCCTGCAAGCTCATAGGTAATGTCCGAAACAGCGTCTGACTTATAGTACCAGATAAGCGGCGATGAAATGTCAGCATAGCTGAGGCTCTCAAGGTCACAGTCTTTCTCTGTTGCAATGACTGTGGGGATACCGTCTGGCATAACGTATCGGCCCCCGTCCGGGGTTTTGTTGCCGATAAGAAGCGAAACGTCTGCGCCCTCGGATGTTGTGAACCTGAGTTTTACGGGATTATCAAGGCCGTATTTGTTTAAGTCCTTCGGGTTGTCCTCGATAAGCTCTGTTGCCTTAATCGCGATTACCTTATCAAGAAGCTTCGGCCCGACTGTATCGGGATTTGTATCGCGTGAGATAGGCGAGGTTATGGCATAGTCTGCAACAAGCATAGCCTCAGTATCGGATGTGTCCTTTTCTTCGTCGGCTTCGGGCTTTCTCACAACAGTAATTGGAGCGCGGCCTGCCTTTGTTACGGTGACGCTTGTCAGAAGGTCTGTTGAAGAAATTGCATTAAAGAGAGTTATGTCTCGGTAGTCTGATTTTGTCTTCATAAGAGCATCTGCAGTGCTTGCGCCAATAGTATAAACCGTGTTGCTGTCGATAAGGCGGACATACATGCCCTCGCCAAGCGGAGTGCGGCTGCCGAGCAGAAGCCCGATTTTCTCGCCGTCGGTAAAGGTGACGTCAATTTTTCGCGCGGGCTTTTCAAAGCCGAACGCCGCGCCATCGTCTTCGCCGATTTCTTCAAGGGCAGAGAGGTGCCCGATATAGCTTGAAAGGGTCGTCATATCGCTCTCGCTGTAGCGGAGAAGCTCCCCTGCATCGCGCATAGTAGCCGTCTTAACGCCTATGCCGGTTTTCGAGTAATCAATCGCAAAGCTCTCACCGGAGTTGGTTGTTATTTCAATGCTTTTAATCTCCTCTGCCGCGCGGTCTATAATTTTTACTGAATTAACGGACAAATCAGGCAAAACAACATCGTTTCCGCTGCTGCTTGCGTCGGGCATAAGCTTAATTGTCGCAAAGGCTGCAACTGCGATTATAACGAAGATTATAGCTGTTATTATAACAGGTTTAAACTGTTTCATAGAAAAACTCCCTACCTGTTCTTTCTTCTGATAAACATAAATACTCCCGCCGCGAGAATAAGAACCGGTATTATATAGACAAGAATAATCTGAACAACGCGAGTTCCTGCCTCGGTGATGTTGAGGTCATAGCTTGATACGACTTTAGGCATGATTTGCATTGTGAGCGTGTTGGGGTTTGCGTAGTCAACAACGCGTGTGAGAAGTGTGTTGTTAAACGAACGCGAAATCTCTGCGATTTCATCGCTTGCAAAGCCTGCTGTGCCGAATACAGCGACTCGGGATATGCCATCCGTGCCCGATGTGCCGAGCGCGCGCTCGCCTATTGCAGCAACGGTAAACGGGCCTTTAATATCGTCACTCCCGCGCTTAAGGACCTTTATCGGGCTGTCTGCCGAGAGAAGCTTGCCGTAAGAGGTTTTTGCACTTCTTAAAATTTCGAGAGTACGCATATAGCCTTTTTCGGCAAACGTAATGTTTACAGGGCGCGTGAGCGGCGAAATAGCCATAAGCTGGCCCTGAAGCTCTTTGTCAACAACGTCGTTTTCTACAAGCTCAGCGATGACATATGCCTCTGACATATATGAGCTTGACTCATCACATACAAGATAAGCCGGGAACTCAAACCCCCACTCGGCAAGATAGCGCTCAAGTACAGGGAGTTTTGGCGTTGTTATGCTCCAGAACACATACAGGCAGCTACCGTCGCGGGCGAGGAAGCTTTCGAGCGCTGAGATTTCATCTGCTGAGAAATCTGCTGTAGGCGCAGAAATTACGAGGTTGTTGATGCCTTCGGGGACGCCCGAAAGAAGGTCTACCGACGAGGTTTCAAAGTTGTTGCCTTCAAAGATGTCGGCAAGGGCCGGGACCTCGGTCTCGTTGTGGCCTGTAACAAACCCCGCAGAGGATACCTCGTCGCTTGATACATACATAATAGCGGCAGAGAGCATCTCTTCGCTCTCATAATATATTTTGTTTGATTTAGTTCCCTCTATCCTGTACGCAAACTCCTGGCTCTCAACCACGGTATAACGCTCAGGCCCCTCAATTACGAGGGCGCCCGGCCTGCAGTTGCGGGCTTTGGGATATTTATCAAAGAACTGAGGGTTTTTGTTCGGGTCAATAAACTCATAGCTTATCTTGCCACCGGAATGTGAGCCATAACGCTGAATCATCTCCAGTGCATTTTTTGAGTATTGCCCTTTCTCCATTTCCGCGCGGGTTGAGAGAATATAGATGTTTATGTCATCACTAACCTCACGGAGAATCTCCTTTGTCTGCTCAGACAGCGTAAACTGTCCGGACTCTGTAAGGTCAAGCTTTAGCGAGAAACGGTCGGTTAAAAAACCGGCAAATATATTTACAACTACGACAAGCGCAATAAACACGATTACAAACAGCGTTGATGCCGAGCCATATTTAAATTTTCGCAAGTCAAAATTAAGCTTCATGGCAATCCCCTCCTAACTCCAGCGGCGCTTTTCTATCACACGCGAGGTGAGGAACAGAAAAACAACCGTAAGGCTTATAAAATATACCACATCCGAAAGGGAAAACCTGCCGTAGAAAAAGTTTGCGTATCTTGTGATGATTGAGAGAAATGACGCGACGGTTGATACAATGTCAACGTCGGTGCTCTTGAATATGAGGTCTAAAAAGAAGAACAATGAGAGTGTTGCAATCGAAAAGAGCGCAGAGATAATCTGGCTCTCCGTGAGCGATGACATAAACTGTGAAATAGCAATATATGCCGCCGCCGCAAGCGTTATCGCAACGTAGTTGCCAACGGTTATCGCAACCTCGGGCGTGCCGTACAGCGCAGAAAGCAGGGGGTATACAAGCGTAAGAGAAAGCGAGATAAGGAAGACGCACATTGCGGCAAGAAACTTACCGAGAACAATCTCGTCGGTTGTGACGGGAGCAGTCAGAAGAAGCTGATCTGTCTTCTGCTTTTTCTCCTCGCTCCATATACGCATGGTCATGAGCGGGATTAAGAAAATCATCGCAATGAGCATGATGTTGAATATATTGATAAAGCTACTCTGATACTCTTTTACGCAGGTCTGGTAATAGAAGAGGTTCATAACAAATGCAAACACTGCACAGTAAGCCCAGCCGATACCGCCAGTAAAGTATGAGCGAAACTCGCGCTTGAATATAGCTGTCATATGTTATTTCCCCCTTTCTTTGTAAGGCGGGCAAATACCGCCTCTAGCGAAACGTCAACGGGAGCAAACGAAAGAAGCGGGAGGTCGTTCTGTGCCGCGGCATAGAAAACATCGCGTCGGATGTCTGCGCCCTCTTCTGCCGTAAGAGCATAGCTTCCGCCGTCGTACGTTACGTCGCAAACGCCTTCGATTGCCGCGAGAACAGGAACAATCTTTTCGCTGTCGCCCTCAATATGAGCGATAAACTTGTTCTCGCCGCCGATGTTGCGCATGAGGTTTTCTACCGTGTCGTCT
Source organism: Eubacteriales bacterium (assembly GCA_045586595.1). Classification (GTDB taxonomy): domain Bacteria; phylum Bacillota; class Clostridia; order Oscillospirales; family JAAYXM01; genus SIG480. The sequence continues at coordinate 47,412 of JAZNAQ010000053.1, forward strand.
GCTACGATTTCGCCGTCGTTTATAACGACTACGCGCTCGCATACGGCACAAACCTCGGGGATGATGTGAGTTGAGAGGATAACGGTGCGCTCTGCACCGAGATTCTTTATAAGGTTTCTTATTTCGACTATCTGGTTCGGGTCAAGGCCGACTGTCGGCTCGTCGAGAATGAGAACATCGGGGTCGCCGATAAGTGCCTGAGCAATGCCGACGCGCTGTTTATAACCCTTTGAGAGGTTTTTGATAACGCGCGGGCGTACGTGCGATATACCTACCAGCTCGCAGATTTTATCAAGATGCTCTCGTCTCTTTGCCTTTGCGCCCTTGAGCTCATAGACAAAGTTTAAGTATTCATCTACCGTCATATCAAAATACAGCGGGGGCTGTTCGGGCAGGTATCCTATGTGGCGGCGCGCCTCAAGCGCGTCGTCGAGCACGTCATATCCTGCGATGGATGCACTGCCGCCGCTTGCAGAGAGATAGCCCGTGAGGACGTTCATAGTAGTGCTCTTCCCTGCGCCGTTAGGCCCCAAAAAGCCGATAATTTCGCCCTTTTGCACCTCAAAGGAGATACCCTTGACCGCAACCTTCGGGCCATATCGCTTGGACAGGTTGTTAATTTTAATCATTTACTCTCAAACTCCTATTGCAAAATAGTTATCGTTACTACGGGTCCAGGGCGGGAGCCCTGGTCGTTTCAAGGGGATTGAAAAGGGGGAAATCGAAATCCCCCTTTTCGTTTTGCTACTTTTGCAATCAAAAGTAGGCCCGCCCGGCAGGGCAAAGTGACTCAAGAAAGAGTATGCCTAAATAATGGCGGAAACCCACATTTTACAAAACAAACAAAAAGCTTATTCCTTATCTTCCGTAATTGCAATGTGCAAATCGGTAAGCTGGACATCCTCTACAAAGTCGGGGCTTGCCATCATAATCTCTGATGCGTTCTGCACCTTCGGGAACGCAATAACATCGCGGATTGAATCAGTGCCCGCAAGAAGCATTACAAGCCTGTCAAGGCCGAATGCAAGCCCGCCGTGAGGCGGTGCGCCGTATGAGAAGGCCTCTATCATGTGGCCGAAGCGGTCATTTGCCGACTCTTTTGTAAAGCCGAGTGCCTCAAACATTTTCTCCTGCAGGTCAGATGAGTGAATACGGATAGAGCCGCCGCCTGCTTCGTTACCGTTTATAACAAGGTCGTACGCCTTTGCGCGTGCGCGGGCAGGGTCTGTCATCATAGTGTCAACGTCCTCGTCCATGGGAGCTGTGAACGGATGGTGCTTTGCGACATATCTGTTCTCCTCCTCGTCGTACTCAAAGAGCGGGAACTCAACAATCCAGAAGATGTCGTATCTGTCGGGATCTATAACGTCGAGCCTTTTTGCACACTCACAGCGCAATGCGCCGAGCGATGCCTTTACAACTTCGTCGTTTCCGTCGGCTACAACAAAGATAACGTCGCCGCTTGCCGCCCCTGCGCGGTCGATAATCGCCTTGACTTCTCCCTCTGTGAGGAACTTAGCAAAGCTACTTGACATCGTACCGTCTTCTGCAAGCTTAAGCCATGCAAGGCCCTTTGCGCGGTAGGTCTTAACCCACTCAGCAAGACCGTCGATTTCTTTTCTTGCAAACTTTGCGCCGCCGTCAACCTTAATCATGCGGACACTGCCGCCTGCCTCAATCGCGCCTGAGAAAACCTTAAACTCGCAGGTCTTTGCAATGTCTGAAATATCCTGAAGCTCAAAGCCGAAGCGTGTATCCGGCTTGTCCGAGCCAAAACGCTCCATGGCCTCGGCATATGTCATACGCGGAAGAGGGAGAGAAATTTTCTTGCCGAGAATTTTCTCCCAAAGCGTTGCCACAAAGCCCTCGTTTACAGAGATAACGTCGTCAACGTCTGCAAATGACATTTCAAGGTCAATCTGTGTAAACTCCGGCTGGCGGTCTGCGCGCAAGTCTTCGTCGCGGAAGCAGCGCGCAATCTGCATATATCTGTCAAAGCCCGCGAGCATAAGAAGCTGCTTATACTGCTGCGGTGACTGCGGGAGTGCGTAAAACTTGCCCGGATGAACGCGGCTGGGCACGAGATAGTCGCGCGCACCCTCGGGGGTAGACTTTGTGAGGATAGGTGTCTCAATCTCGTAGAAGCCGTTTTCGTCGTAATAGTCACGCGCAATCTTTGTTATGCGGTGACGGAGCGCAATCTTTCTCTGCATATCAGGGCGGCGCAGGTCAAGATAGCGGTACTTTAAGCGGAGAACGTCGTTAACGTCGCTGTCTTCGACAATCTCAAACGGTGTTGTCTGTGCCTTTGAGAGAATACGCATATCGGAAGCGAGGATTTCGACAGCACCCGTCGGGATGCGGTCGGTGATTGCGCCCTCACCGCGGCTGCGGACGTTTCCGCGCACAGAGAGAACAAACTCGCTCCTTACTGTAAATGCCTTTTTAAACAACTCGGCATTTTCTGCCTCGTCAAACGTACACTGCACTATTCCCGAGCGGTCACGCAGGTCGATGAATATAAGGCCGCCGAGGTTTCTCATACGCTGAACCCAGCCACAGACGGTTGCCTCCTGCCCTATATGCTCTGCGCGGAACTCGCCGCAGTATTTTGTTCGCTTCATTCCTGTGATGTTTTCCATTATAATGAGCCTCCAATCCGAGCCTTTATATCACTTGCTGCGAGCGCACATTCCTGCATCTCGCCACTGTCCATGTTCTTTATTGTTATTTTGCCCTCGGCTATTTCGTTGCCGCCGATTACTATTGAGTATTTTGCACCGATTTTCCCCGCATATTTCATCTGCGCCTTGAGCGAGCGGCCTGTTGTGTCGCGCTCTGCAGAAACTCCGAGTGCGCGCAGAGAGTATACAAGCTTGTGTGCAAAAAGCTCCGACTCTGTGTCTGCGTGTGCAATAAACACGTCGGGCACGAGGCGGTCGTTTGAAAGCTTGCCCTCAGCCTCGAGCGTCAGAATAAGACGCTCAATGCCGCAGCCAAACCCGAGCCCTGCTGTTTCAGGGCCGCCAAGACTCTCGACAAGGCCGTTGTACCTGCCGCCGCCCAGCACGGTTGACTGTGCGCCGAGTTTGTCCGAGACGAACTCAAATACAGTGTTTGTGTAATAGTCAAGCCCGCGCACGAGCATCGGGTCAAGTGTGTATTTTATGCCTATTTCGTCAAGGCAGGATTTAAGCTTTTCAAAATGGTCGCGGCAAGAATCGCATAGAAAATCGGTAACCTTCGGCGCGTCCTTTGAAATGCTCTTGCAAATCTCGCTCTTGCAGTCGAGTATTCTCATCGGGTTGCGCTCAAGCCTGTCGTTGCAGGTGTCGCAAAGCTCTGATTTCTTGCCTGCAAAAAACTCCTTAAGGGCTGCGTGGTATGCCTTGCGGCACTCCTTACAGCCGCATGAGTTTAAGTGAAGCTCGGTGTCTGTTATGCCAAGCTCAGAGAGGAGCGTTGCGCCGAGAGAAATAACCTCGGCATCGGCTGTCGCATCATATGCGCCGAAGCACTCAACACCGAACTGGTGATGCTCACGGAGTCTGCCCGCCTGTGGTTTTTCGTATCTGAAGTTCGGGGCAATGTAGTACACCTTGAGTGGGAGACCCTTTGCGTGGAGTGAGTGCTCAATAAAGGCTCTGACAACGCTTGCCGTGCCCTCAGGGCGGAGAGCAATGTGGCGATCGCCCTTGTCGTAGAAGTCGTACATCTCTTTCTGAACAACGTCTGTCGTATCGCCTACGCCGCGGTCAAATAGTGCCGCGTCCTCAAACGTCGGGAAGCGTATCTCGCGGAAACCGAAGCGGTGTGCGAGATTACGCAATTTCTCTTCAAGTATCTGCCATGCCCGCGACTCTTCCGGGAGAACGTCCTTCGTCCCGCGCGGTGCCGTAATCTTTTCCATGAAATCACTCTGCCTTTTATCATATTAAAATATAAACTGTTATATCTAAAAAATTTTATCTTATTTACGGCGAATTGTCAATACTTTGCCGCTTTGAGGAACTGGTAAATGTTTTGCATTTAAATTGAGTTGTAACAGTAATATAATAAGTTTACAAAAAATTTAAAGAGAGGTATATACATAATGAAAGCATTTAAGGTAAATGCAGACACGGTAGCCGCGCTTATATCCTGTGAGGAGTTTGAAGTTTCGGGCAGTGATAGGGTTTTGAGTCTTGCTCGTGAAGCGTTTTCACAGCTCGGTGAGAGCGTTTCTGAGAATGTGGACGTAACAGCGTTTAAAAAAGGTGGAAACATTCTTCTTTTTGCCGAAAAAAAGAGACGGAAAGCCTGCTTTGACATAACAGAATGGTACCCATCGATGATGTAGAAAAAGCCTCCCTTCCGGGAGGTTTTTTATTGTGACTATTGACAAAGCATTTATACCATGCTATACTAACTGTACTAATACAAGTAATACAGTTGGAGAGCGAGGAGGTGAGCTGATGATAAATCTTGACTATAAAAGTGGTGCAACCCTGCATGAGCAGATAGAGCAGGAGATAAAAAACCTTGTCATAAACGGGGCTCTCAAACCGGATGAGCAGCTTCCGTCCGTCAGAGAGCTCTCTATTGAGCTTACGGTAAACCCGAACACCGTGCAAAGGGCGTACAAACAACTTGAGCAGGATGGGTTTATCTACAGCATAAAAGGCAAGGGCAACTTTGTTGCCGCGATAAGCGCGAGCTTTTCAGAAAAGCGGCGTGACGAAGTGTACCAAGGCTTTGGCGCCATGGTGCGCGAGCTTAAATATTTAGGCGAGGACAAAAGCAGGCTCATTGATATTATTGACGATATATATTCAAAAAAGGAGGAATCCCGATGATTAAGGTATCAGGTGTCACAAAATACTTTGACGACTTCAAGGTGCTTGATGATATATCAATGTGTGTCCGCCGTGGTACGATATACGGTCTTGTAGGCCCCAACGGCGCGGGAAAGACAACGATAATAAACCATATAAATGGCGTACTTACGCCAAAGAGCGGCGAGATAACCATAAACGGAGAGCCTGTGTTTGAAAACGAAAGAGTAAAGCAGACGGTACTCAATATCTCTGACGACTGGTTCTATTACAGCACGTTTACAATACGCGAGATGGCGCGCTTTTACCACGACATATACCCGAATTTTGACACCGCTCGCTACGAAGCCATAAAAGATATTTTCAAGATAGACGAAAAGCGGCAGATACGAAAGCTCTCAAAGGGTATGAAAAAGCAGGTTGCGTTCTGGCTCTCTCTTTCTGCAAAGCCCGATGTACTTATACTTGACGAGCCGCTCGACGGACTTGACCCGGTCATGAGAAAGCAGGTTTTAACGCTTGTTATCGCCGATGTCGCAGACCGCGAGATGACGGTGCTTGTCTCCTCGCATAACCTGCGTGAGCTTGAGGACATCTGTGACTGGGTGGGCATTATACATAAAGGCCGCATGATTTTAGAAAAACCGCTTGATGACCTTAAAGGCAGCGTGCATAAATACCAGCTTGTGCTGTCAGATGAAGCGGCAGAGGAGGTCAAAAAGACGGCAGACGTCCTGCACATATCCAGGACGGGTTCGGTATACAGCGTAATTGTGCGCGGCGATGCGGAAGAGTGTGACAGGCGGCTTGCCCCGCTCTCCCCGGTTCTGTGCGAGAGAGTAAGCCTCACGCTTGAGGAGGTATTCATTTATGAGTTGGGAGGTTTGGGCTATGACTTTAAAAACATCATTGTTTAATCGCGGGATTTACAAATCTACCGTAAGAAGGTATATATGGGGCTCGGTGTTCTATGCAATAGTTCTGTTTATGTGCACAGTACTGCCCATTCTCTTCTCAGAAAACCCCGACAGTGTGCGTTATATGCTCGCTGAAAGCTCACGCAGCATCATTTTAGACGACATATATCTCTATTTCCCTCTCGTTTTCTCGATTTTCGTGCCGACGGTTACAGCTCTTTTGGTTTACCGCTTTGTTCACTCGAAAAAGACCTCGGTGTTTGTTCACAGCTTGCCAGTTACCAGGTTTGCAAACTATAAGACAAGCGTGCTTGCCGCGCTTACGCTTATGGCGGCGCCGATAGTTCTAAACGGTGCGATACTCTGCCTGATGTCGCTTGGTGAGTACGGTGCGCTGTTTGATGTGACATCGTGCTTTGTGTGGATAGGGCTTAACCTCCTCGCGGTTTTCCTCATGTTCTCGGTTGCAAGCGTTGCGGCATTCCTTACGGGCAACAGCTTTGCGATGGTCGGCATAAACGTACTTATACACCTTGTTGCGATAATCTTTGCGGGCAGTTTTTCGTCGCTTTCCGAGGCGTTCCTGTACGGCTACTATGACATGAACTTAATGATAAATGCAACTGTTGAGTGGAACTTTGTCGGCTATATCATGTCTGCCGCAAACAACCTGCGCCACTTCCCCGTAGAGTTTAGCTTCAGTGTGGGAAAGCTTTTTGCTATGATTGGCCTTGCCTTTGTTTTGTATGTTGTGGCATACCTTCTCTACAGAAAGCGGAGGCTTGAAACGTGTGAGGATGTTGCGGCATACCGCATACTCAACCCGATATACAAATATCTGCTCACATTTATTATCTCGCTCGGCTCGTTCGGGATTTTCAGCTATATGTTTGGCGAGGCGCCGATGTTCCCCGTGCTCTTGACGCTTATACTTTCTGCCGTTTCATACTTTGCGGCTGAAATGGTACTTAAAAAGAGCTTTAAAATCTGGGGTGCGTATAAGGGATATCTTATATTCCTTGCACTCTTTGCCGCGCTTATATGCACGTTTGTTTTCACAAGCTTCTTCGGCTTTGAAACAAGAGTCCCCGAAATCGGCGATATTGAGGCGGTTGAGATGCACCAGACATACTATACGCACGATGACCGCCCGTATGTAGAGGATGAGTCACTTTTTGAGTTTGTGCGGGCAACCCATAGCGAGCTTGTCTGTGATGAAAATATCCGCGTGTTTAACACTACGACACCTGAGCGTAGCGAAACTCTCTTTGTAGGTTATAAGCTGCGCGGAGGAAGAACTCTTATGAGAAGATTCTATGTGAGCGAGGAAATGCTCTGCCAAACGCTTGATACACTCTATGAGTCTGAAAGCTATAAGATGAAAACTCTTGAAATCTTCTCCCCGAAAATTGGAGAAATAAAGAGAATAGAGCTCCCGAGTGACGGATATATAAAGGGCGACGACATCCCCGGGTTTATGGAGGCCCTCACGCGTGATTTGATGTCGCTCAAGTTCACCGAGTGCCGCGTCGGCGACTCGTGGGAGCGAAGCGTATATATCGAATATATACCAAACGACATACATAACACAAGCGGAACGAGCATGTTGAGCCAGCGCATAAACGCAAACTTTAAAAACACAATCAACTGGCTCGATGACCACGGGCTTTTAGACGGGCTCTTTAACAGCGCAAATGAAAACCTCACAATTCTCACTCATGAGCAGTGGCAGGCTTTTGCTGACGACGAAAAAGAGCTTCTCGATGCGGCATCCTACGGAAAAGAAATGGTTACAGTAAAAGAGATTCGCACGTTTGAGAACATCCCCGATGCAAAACTCATAACTGACGCCGCCACAAAGGCAAAGATACGCGACTTTGTATTGTCAAAGCCTGTGCGTTATGTTCCCGGAAAGGACTATTCATACTACGTCTGCACAGTAAGTGAGAATGAAAGGTATGTAAACGTCACCGCCGCGTTTTATGAAGATGCAGACGAGCTTATAGAATTTGTAAGGTAAAACAAAACCTCCCATATGGGAGGTTTTTCTATGCTCTTGTAAGTGCCATGGAGAAACGGACCATCATTGTTGCAAATTCAGCCCTCGTTGTATATCCCTGCGGGATAAGAAGGCCGTTCTTGCCGGAGATTATGTTGTTCTTTACCGCCCACGCCATACCGCCTTTTGCATAATCGGAAACATTTTTCGCATCGGCATAAGCTCCGAAGTCTGCCTCGACGCTTTCTCCGCCTGCGAAGCGGTGCATTATTGTTGCAAGTTGCTCGCGTGTAACATAGGCCTCGGGTGCAAAGCTTGTCGCTGTAACCCCCGCGACAATTCCGCTTTCAGATGCCCACGAAACAGCGTCGCGGTACCAGCCCTCCGTCACGTCTGCAAACGAGTTTTCTGCCTTCGGCTCGGGGCTCCCTTTTGCGCGGTAAAGGGCAGTTACTACCTGTGCGCGGGTTGCGTTGTCGTTTGGCTTAAAATATGAACACGATGCATCGCCCGTTACGGAGAGAAGCCCGCTGGTCAGGCAGGCCTTTATGTGCTCCTGCGCCCAGTGGTCTGCAATATCTGCTATCTGATATGTAACACCGCCCGAGGTGACAGGAACCTTCTTCGGTTCGAAGGCCATCGGCTCGGTATAGCCTTTGGGGTATCGGGTTGTGTAGTAGGTGGCGCGCTTTACCTGCGCCGCCGATATTTTTCTGCCCCAATGCACGCGGCATTCATAGTTGCCCTCGGCTATCGTGATGTAGTCTGTCGCCTTTGTAAGAACAACGGCGCTGTGCCCCGGCAGACGAATGATGTCGCCAACACGAAGGTCTGAAATGGTTATCGGGTCACCGCTTTTTGGGTAAATGTTTCGCGCGGGAAGACTCCCGAATGCCGCGTCGGAGAGCAGGTATGCAAAGCCCATACACGCGCTTGCGCCGTAGCTTCCTCCGTTCCAGCTGTAGTAGTTACCCCACGACCACCATGTGCCTTCCGGGTATTTCGATTTCATCGCAACAATTTTTGAGTATGCCTCGGCTTCGGTCGGCACATCCGCCGCCGCCGCCGATACAAGCCCGCCAAATACGCAAAGCGCAAGAAGCAGGCAAATGAGTTTTTTCTTCATATTATTTTATCCCCTATTGCAAATTAGCAAGCCCTATTCTAACATATAAACTCATACCGTGTCAAATTGACGCAAAAAAGCTCCCCGCAGGGGGAGCTGTGCTTGGTGTTTTTATATTTCTAATCTATCGCGAAGCTTTGCCGCATCAAGCGCTGCGGCAAAGAGCAAAAAGCCCGCGCCCGAGAATATGCCCTGCATAAGGTTCCAGACCATTCCGATAAGAGGGCTTATAAGGTTCTGATACATAATGGCCTCGGCTGCGTAATAACCCAGAACAAGCACAACGATGCTGAGAACAAGAGAGATAACACTTCTTTTTGTAAGAAGCTTTTTCTCGCCGGCTCGGAGTCTGAACATCAGCGCCATGAGGGCTTTTATTATCGCCGTCGGCAGAATGTATGCCACAAAGCCCGATGACAGGTCAGCAAGCGCGCCGCCTATTGCGCCCGCCGCCATTGCATACGGTGTGGGCAGAAGTGAAGCGGCAAGAAAAATAAACGCGTCGCCGACATGGACATAACCCATGCCGCTGAAAATAGGAATAGAGGTAAAGCGCGTACATATGGTGATGACCGCCGCGAGAAGCGCTGTGAGAACTATCCGTTTTGTTTGCAGATTTTTCATTTGAGGCCTTCCTTTCATGTAAAATATTACATATTTTAATATTACAGCTTTTTGATAATGGGCTCAAAGGCAACACCGTCGGTAGGAGATACCCCGAGCTTTTCTGAGAGACGCACGGCATCGCACACGAACTTTGATGTTTTGTTAATTGCACTGCGAAGCGGTAAGCCCCTAAGCGTATATCCGCACAAAAGAGAGGCGAAAAGGTCGCCTGTGCCGCAGAACTGCCCCGCTATGTATTTTGATGATGACACAAACCTATCACCGCTTATCTTATCACAAACAAAGTTTGAGACGTGTCCATCGCGGTAGATACCTGTTATTACCGCGCATTTTGCGCCGAGACCGGTCAGTTTTTCTGCGAGTGAGAAGAGCTTTTCGCTGTCTGCGTCTTTCATTTCTTCATATGGTGTGTCGGCGAGAAAACATGCTTCTGTAAGGTTCGGGGTGATGATGTCGGCATCCCGGACAAGTGTTCTCATCCTTGCAACAAGCTCCGGGGTATATGTCGAATAGAGCTTGCCGTCGTCGCCCATTACAGGGTCGACAAAAAGAAGCGTATTCTCCCCTCTTTCTTTTTTTATAAAATCTGATATTATCTCAACCTGATGCTCCGAGCCGAGAAAGCCTGTGTATATGCCGTCATAATTCAGCCCGAGGCTCTCCCACTTTTCAAAATACTGCTTCATTCCGTTTGTAAGGTCAGAAAAATAGTATTCGTCAAACGCCGTATGGTTTGAAAGCACCGCTGTCGGTGCGGCAAGCACGCGTACGCCGAGCGCGCTCATTACCGGAACAGATACGTTGAGCGCGCATCTGCCAAAGCCCGTCAGGTCGTTTATAACAGCACAGTTATTTAGTTTTATACCCATTCGCGCCCACCGCCTTTCGTTTTTTGCTAATTATACACCCAATAGGTATAGGTTAGCAAGAGAAAAAGAGGTAAAAAAGAAAAATATACAAATTTGCGCAAGATAAGGCATAATCGGCATAAAATTCATTGCGACTGACGACCGAATTTAACAAACCGAGGCTTTGAGTGCTAAAACCGAATGAGTTTTTGCGGGAACCGAAGTTTTTTAAAAGTTTAATTTTGCCTGCGAAAAATGTCATTAATGCCTGTTTTTGTTAATAATTTATTACATTTCACAAAAAACGTATTGACATACGCAGAAAAACGAGTAAAATATGAATTAGCACTCGTGGGTTATGAGTGCTAAAAGATAAATTCTGTGAGGTGATAGAGATTGAGCCTTAGCGACAGAAAGAGAAGAATTTTAAAAGCAATCGTCGATGAGTATATAGAAAACGCAGAGCCTGTCGGCTCTAAAATCATTGCGGCGAGGAGCAGGCTTGACGTTTCGTCGGCCACGATAAGAAATGAGATGAGCGAGCTTGAAGCGCTTGGCTATCTCGAACAGCCGCACATTTCGGCGGGGCGTGTTCCGTCAACTGCGGGGTATCGCTTGTATGTAAACGAGCTTATGCAAACACCTGCGCTAACCGTAACAGAGGCAGAGGCGATAAACTCGGCGCTCAAGTCCCAGATGCTTGAGCTTGAAAAAATGCTTCGGGAGTTTGGTAGCCTTGTTTCGCGCCTTACAAACTACACGACATATACACTCACCACGCGCGCGTCAAGCGAAACGGTAAAGAAGTTTGACGTTTTTATGATTGACGACCGCACTGCGGTAGCCGTTATAGCCACAAGCTCGGGCCTTTTGAAAAATAAGCGGATAAAGCTTAATACTTCCCCTTGCGAGGATGAAGTAGTTCGTGTTGCCCGTATTCTCAACACATATTTTACAAACCGCACGCTTGACGACATAACACTTTCGCTTATAAAGCGGGCATCGAATGAGGCGGGCGCGCTCGCGCCGCTTGTTGCAGATATTGCGGGTTTCGCGGGAGAGATTTTAGACGATACACGCGAGGGCGATGTTTATCTCGACGGTATTTCGAGCATTCTGCGCCATCCTGAATATCGCGACCCCGAAAAAGCGCAGGAGCTTCTTACCTACCTTACCGACAAGAAAGGTATTCTCCGCCACACTCAGGAGCATTTCTCCGACGAGATCAACCCCGGCGCTATACATTTCTCGATTGGCACGGAGAACAGCGATGAGCCTCTCCGCGATGCGGGTATAGTATACGGAAAGTATGATTTGGGCAAAAATCTACAAGGAGTCATCGGTATTGTCGGCCCTACGCGAATGGATTATGCAAAGGTTGCGGCAAACCTGAACTATTTTATAACCGGCTTTAATAAGCTTTTGAGAGATTCTTTTTTCAACGAATAGGAGGAAGTCACTAAATGGCAGAAACAGAAAAGACAACGGTAGAAGAAACTGCTGTTGAAAACGAAGAGGCACAAACGGCAGAAGTAGCTGAAGAAGTGAAGGAGCCGACAGAGCTTGAGAAAAAGGACGCAGAGATAAAAGAGTTAAACGACCGGTACCTGCGCCTTGCGGCAGAGTATGACAACTTCAGAAAGAGAACCACAAAAGAGAAAGAACAGCTTTTCGGCGATGCGCAGGCGCTCACCGTTGCGGCGTTTCTCTCTGTGTATGATAACCTTGAGCGCGCGGTAGCAAACCCATCAACCGATGAGAGCTATAAAAAAGGCGTTGAGCTTATCTTCACACAGCTAAACGAATTGCTCACAAAGCTGAAGGTTGAGATTATTGACCCTAAGGGAGAGGTATTTGACCCGAACTTCCACAACGCGGTCATGCATGAAGAAAACGAAGAGCTCGGCGAAAATACCGTCTCTGAAGTGTTCCAGAAGGGAGCAAAAATGGGCGAGCGTATAGTAAGACCTGCGATGGTAAAAGTCGCGAATTGAAAGGACAACAGAAACCAACGAGGGCTTCCCCTTGAGGGGAAGCTGTCACCGCAGGTGACTGATGAGGTGGAAAGATTTTGATTTACGACACCTCATCCACCGCAAGCGGTCCCCCTTCCCCTTGAGGGGAAGGCAAATATGTAAATTTATATCAATTATATATTGGAGGAAAAAATTATGTCAAAAATCATTGGTATCGACTTGGGAACAACAAACTCCTGTGTTGCAGTTATGGAAGGCGGCGAGCCGACTGTTCTTGTTAACGCAGAAGGCGCAAGAACAACACCGTCTGTTGTAGCGTTCGCTAAGGATGGCGAGAGAATTGTAGGCCAGGTTGCAAAGCGCCAGGCTGTAACAAACCCCGACCGCACAATCTCATCCATCAAGCGTGAGATGGGCTCAGATTATAAGGTAAACATCGACGGCAAGGTATACTCCCCGCAGGAGATTTCTGCAATGGTTCTCTCAAAGCTCAAGGCAGATGCTGAGGCTTTCCTCGGAACAAAGGTAACGCAGGCTGTTATCACAGTTCCCGCATACTTCACCGACAGCCAGCGTCAGGCAACAAAGGACGCGGGCAAGATTGCCGGCCTTGAAGTTCTCCGTATCGTAAACGAGCCGACAGCAGCAGCTCTTGCTTACGGTCTTGACAAAGAGACAGACCAGAAGATTATGATTTATGACCTCGGCGGCGGCACATTCGACGTATCCATTCTTGAAATCGGCGACGGCGTTGTAGAGGTTCTTGCAACTGCAGGTAACAACCGCCTCGGCGGCGACGACTTTGACAGCCGTGTTGCAAAGTGGATTGTTGACGAGTTTAAAAAGGAAAACGGCGTTGACATCACAAATGATAAGATGGCTATGCAGAGAATCCGTGAGGCGGCAGAGAAAGCCAAGATTGAGCTTTCTGGTGTAACAAGCACCTCTATCAGCCTTCCCTACATCACGGCCGATGCAACAGGCCCGAAGCACCTTGATCTCACACTCACCCGCGCAAAGTTCAATGAACTCACTTCTGACCTTGTTGACAGCACGATGGTACCTGTACGTCAGGCAATGTCTGATGCAGGCCTTACACCGTCAGACCTTTCAAAGGTACTCCTCGTCGGCGGCTCAACTCGTATCCCGGCAGTTTCAGATGCAGTTAAGAACTACACAGGCAAAGAGCCGTTCAAGGGCATCAACCCGGATGAGTGTGTTGCAATGGGTGCAGCCATCCAGGGCGGTGTTCTCGCAGGAGACGTAAAGGATATTCTTCTTCTCGACGTTACTCCCCTCTCCCTCGGTATTGAGACAATGGGCGGAGTATTCACAAAGCTTATTGAGCGCAACACAACAATCCCGACAAATAAGAGCCAGGTATTCTCCACCGCTGCAGATAACCAGACCTCGGTTGAGGTTCACGTTCTTCAGGGCGAGCGCGAGATGGCTGCATACAACAAGACGCTCGGCCGTTTCCACCTCGACGGTATTGCTCCCGCACCGCGCGGAATCCCGCAGATTGAGGTTTCGTTTGACATCGACGCTGACGGTATCGTTAACGTAAAGGCGAAGGACCTCGGCACAGGTAAGGAGCAGAACATCACAATCACATCTTCTACAAATCTCTCAAAAGAAGATATTGAGAAGGCTGTCAAGGAAGCAGAACAGTATTCCGAAGAGGATAAGAAGCGTCGCGAAGAGGTTGACGTAAGAAACGGTGCAGACCAGATGGTCTATCAGACAGAAAAAACTCTTGGCGAGCTCGGCGACAAGATTTCTGAGGACGAGAAGGCAGGAGTTCAGGCAGAGGTAGATAAGCTCAAAGAAACTCTAAAGGGCACGGATACAGAGGCTATTAAAGCACAGACAGAGGCTCTTACCAAGAAGTTCTACGAGATTTCTGAGAAGCTTTATAAAGAAGCTGCCGAGGCACAGGCTGCAGCTGGTGCCGCAGATGCAGGGGCAGGCGCACCTAACGGCGACAACGTGGTTGATGCAGACTACAAGCCGGTAGACTAAGATGTTTGCAAAGAGCCTTCCCCTTGAGGGGAAGGTGGCTTTGCTGTTAAGCAAAGCCGGATGAGGTGGAAATGTAGGTAATGGCGCTTTCCGGCATTCCAATAATGGCACATCGTAAACGCTGCGCCATACACCTCATCAGTCTCGCTGCGCTCGACAGCTTCCCCTTGAGGGGAAGCCTTATATGATACCCCCACAGTAACAGGGAGATGATTCTATGGCAGATAAACGCGATTATTATGAGGTTTTAGGTGTTTCCAAGACAGCTACGGATGCAGAGCTCAAGTCCGCATACCGCAAGCTCGCCAAAAAACACCACCCCGATTTTAATAAAGATAATAAAGAAGCTGAAGAAAAGTTTAAAGAAGTAAACGAAGCGTATGAGGTTCTCTCTGACGCGACAAAACGCCAGAGGTATGACCAATTTGGCCACGCAGGTGTTGACCCGAACTTTGGCGCGGGTGGCTACGGTGGCGGCTTCGGCGGCTTTGAGGACTTTGACCTCGGCGATATATTCGGCTCATTCTTCGGAGGAGGCTTTGGCGGCGGTGCAACACGCCGCAACGCACCGATGCGCGGCGAGTCAATAAGGCTTTCTCTTGTTCTTTCGTTTGAGGAGGCGGCATTCGGTTGCACAAAAGAGGTTTCCGTCTCAAAAACCGAGCGATGCTCATCGTGTGGAGGCTCGGGTGCTGAGACGGGCACAAGCGCAGAAACGTGCTCGACCTGTCACGGTGCGGGTACGGTCAAGACAACGCGCAGGACTCCCCTCGGTATGGTTTCGAGCTCAAGTGTATGCCCCAACTGCCGCGGTACCGGCAAGATAATAAAGACTCCATGCAGCAAGTGCCATGGCACAGGCAACGAGAGAGTCACGCGCAAGCTCTCGGTAAACATCCCTGCAGGCATTGACGACGGTCAGACCGTTTCGCTTCGAGGTGAGGGAAATGCGGGAATAAACGGCGGCCCGAGCGGAGATGTTCTCATTACGGTTTCAATCCGCCCGCATCATATTCTTACCCGTGACGGCACATCGATAATGTGTGATGTCCCGATTACATTTACGCAGGCGGTACTAGGCGCCGAGATAGAGGTGCCGACGCTTGATGGCAAGGTTAAGTATACCGTGCCTGAGGGCACCCAGACCGGAACAGTGTTCAGGCTTCGTGGCAAGGGTGTCCCGGCGTTAAACAGCTCACGTCGCGGCGACCAGTTTGTGCGTGTAAACATAGAGGTTCCAAGAAATCTTACAAAGAAGCAGAGAGACCTCCTCTCCGAATTCTCCAAATCAGTGGGAGAAGATGCATATACCGAAAGAAAAAGTTTCTTTGAAAAACTAAAGAGAAAATAGCAAAAGGGCTCTCGTACGGCGGGGCAACTTAGGGCTGAATTGGTTTTGAACTGACCTTTTCCGCTAAAAGTGCATCAAAAAATCAGGTAATACGCCAGTATTACCTGATTTTTATTCTTTCTTTTAACAGAAAATTTCTATTTCAAAACTGCAAG